>JAUNBX010000038.1 GCA_030526875.1 Clostridium perfringens
GAGGGCTTGACCAATTAACTCAAAATTAATACTTAGTGCAATTTTGAAAGAATAATATTAATTTAATATTTTCTTTTATATATTATGGCCCATTGGTCAAGCGGTTAAGACACCACCCTTTCACGGTGGTAACAGGAGTTCGATTCTCCTATGGGTCACCAAATTATATAGCTCCATAAGCATTTGCTTATGGAGCTTTTTGTCAAACATATATTTAAATAAAATTTAATGTATATATTAATAGAAGACTTTATTTATTACATTAATTTCTTTATTTTAATATATTGTTTATTAATATTAAACTTTAAAACATAAAATACTCAAATAAACTATATCAAAAGATCTTTTCTAATAAATATGTTATGTTTAAATAATAGATTATATTTATTTATGATAAAATATACTTTAAGTATAACAATATGTTTTAAAACTAATAATTTGTAAAGGTATTATAGAGGTGAAATAGATTATGAATTATAATAAAAACATTGTAGAAGCAAAATTTTTAAAAAGGCCCAATAGATTTCAAGCCTATGTACTTTTAAATGATGAGGAACTAATGGTCCATGTTCCAAATACAGGTAGGTGCAAGGAACTTTTAATATCAGGGTGTGTAGTTTTACTTAGAGAAGAAAATAATCCTAAAAGAAAAACCAAATATAGTTTAGTTTCTGTTTATAAGAATGAAGAACTTATAAATATTGATTCTCAGGCACCTAATAAAATAGTAGAAGAAGCCCTTTTAAATGGGGATATACCAGAGCTTAGAAAGTATGATATAGTGTTAAGAGAGAAAACCTTTGGTAATTCTAGATTTGATTTTAAATTAGAAAATTTAAAAGGTGAGGAATATTATTTAGAGGTTAAAGGTGTAACATTAGAAGAGAATAGGTGGGCTAGATTCCCAGATGCTCCAACTGAAAGAGGAAAGAAACATATTTTAGAGCTAATAGAGGTTAAAAATTCAGGAAAAGGAGCAGGAATAGTATTTTTAATTCAAATTAAGAATGTAGATAAATTTTCTCCAAATGGAGAGACAGATCCTAAATTTTCTGAGGCTTTAAAGTTAGCTAAAGAATCGGGAGTAGAGATATTTGCATATAATTGTAGTGTAGGCAAAGAAGAGATAAAACTTTTAAGTCCTGTAGAAATAATATTATAAATCATTGATAGTGAGGGGATTTTATGAAATATGAATATTGTCCTTTGTGTGGAAGAAAATTAGTAATAAAAGATTGTTGGGATGAAGGTGGAGTACCTTTTTGTGAAAATCATAAAGAATTATTTTTTGACCTTCCAAAGCCATGTATTATGGTAGGTATTATAAAAGGGGAGTATATATTACTCTTAAAACAAAGTTATATTTTTAAAAATTCTAGAGTATTATTATCAGGCTATGTGGGGATAGATGAAACAGCAGAAGAAACTGTAGTTAGAGAAGTTAAAGAAGAGTCTGGTATAAATATAAAAGATATAGAGTACTTAGGAAGTGATTATGTTAAGGGCAAAGAACTTCTTATGCTAACTTATATGGCAAAGTATGAAAGCGGTGAAATAATAAAATCCAATGAAGTTGAAGATATAGGTTGGGTTAGATTAGATGAGGCTTTAAGTAAAATGAAAGAAGATAAAGTAGGAATAAAAGTAGTTGAAAAAATTCTATATAGTTTGAAAAATAAATAGATTTTAGATATTATTTAAAGTAAAAAATACTATAGTAATTTGGAGGAATATATATGAAAATATTTGGGGCTATGAAAATTGAAAATAATGAATTAAATATAGGAGGAGTTAAGGCTTCTGATTTAGTTAAAGAATACGGTACTCCTCTTTATGTTATGGATGAAGAATTAATTAGAGATAATTGCAAAAGATATTATAATGGCTTTAATTGTAGTTTTGAAAAAAACAGAGTTACTTATGCTGGAAAAGCTTTTTTAAATATGTATATGTGCAACATATTAAAGGATGAAGGCTTATATTTAGATGTTGTATCAGGTGGAGAATTATATACAGCATACAAAGCAAATTTTCCTTTAGAACATGTGTATTTTCATGGAAATAACAAAACTGAGAATGAGATAGAACTTGGAGTAAAACTTGGGGTTGGAAGGTTTGTTGTAGATAATTTTTATGAACTTAATCTTTTAAATAAGATAGCAAAATCCTATGATAGAATTCAAAAAGTATACTTGAGAATAACTCCAGGAATAGAGGCACATACACACGAATACATAAAAACAGGACAATTAGATTCTAAGTTTGGGTTTCCACTAATAGGAGATTCTATAATTCATGTAGTTAATGATGTTCTAAAATTAGATAATATAGAACTAACAGGAATTCATTGTCATATAGGTTCTCAAATATTTGATTTAGAGCCATTTAAAGATGATGCTAAAATAATGGTTAATTTAGCTAATGATATTTATAAAAAGACAGGTTACCTTATAAAAGAAATAGATTTTGGTGGCGGATTTGGAATTTATTATACTGAGGAAGATAAACCTAAGGAGATAGAAGAATATTGTAAAGCTGTACTAGATACTGCAGAAGAAACTTGCAAAGAATTAGGATTTCCAAGACCAATATTTTCAATAGAACCAGGAAGAAGTTTGATTGGAAATGCAGGAACAACTCTTTATAAAATTGGAGCTATTAAAGAAATAGAAAATATAAGAAAATATGCCTGTGTAGATGGTGGAATGACAGATAACATAAGACCAGCTCTTTATAACGCTAAATATGAGTGTGTTGTAGCAAATAGAGTTAATTCTGAAACCTATGAGGATGTTACAATAGCAGGGAAATGTTGTGAATCAGGTGATATATTAATAGATAATGTTAAGTTAAATGAGGTAAAAACAGGTGATATCTTAGCAGTTTTAAGCACAGGAGCATATGGATACTCTATGGCAAGTAATTATAATAGAATACCAAGAGCTGCAGTTGTTATGGTTTCAAATGGTGATGTTAAAATAGCCTGTAAAAGAGAAAGCTATGAAGATATTATAAGAAATGATTTAAAATAAATTATAGTAAATGTTAATTAAAGTTAATAATTATTATAAAATTGTTAATAATGTAGATGTTATGAAAAAAAGATAGCATAAATGATAAAAAAATCCCGTAATGTGGTATACTTATAAGTGATACTTTATTTTAAAAGGAGTCTCAAGGTATATGAATTTTTGGGTAATAGATAGAATTGAAAGTGATTTAATTATATGTCAAGATGAAAAATTTAATACTATAAAAATAAGTAAAGATTGTATAGTAGGAAATTTAAAAGAAGGAAATATAATTAAAAAGCAGGGAGAAAAATATATACTAGATGAGAAAAAAACTGTAGAAAGGAACAATAAAATAAAAGAATTCATGAAAGGTATGTGGCAAAGGGATGAGTAATAATAAGACTAAAGTTGCAAAGAAAAAATCTTTTATAATTGGTTGGATAATACCAATTATTGCAGCCATAGGATTAGCGTTTCTTATAAATAAGTTTGTGGTATTTAAAATAGTAGTGCCAACTTCATCTATGGCACCTACTATAGAGGCAGGAGATCAAATTTTAGTAAGTCGAATATTTAATGCTAATGACTTAAAGACTGGGGAAATAGTTGTCTTTAAATCCAATTATTCTAATGAGCTTCTTATAAAGCGTGTAATTGGAACTCCTGGAGACGTAGTAAAAATAACGGAAAATGGGGATGTCTATATAAATGGAAAACTCTTGGATCAATCTTATGTAAAGTACCCAGGAGGGAAGTATGGAGAATGGACAGTTCCAGCAGGGTGTTACTTTATGTTAGGGGATAATAGAGCAGACAGTTATGACTCTAGATATTGGTCAGATCCGTATATTAAAGCATCTAGTATAATAGCAGTAGCTGGGCTTAGAATATATCCTTTTAATAAGATAGGATTTCTTAGCTAATTAAAAAATAGAAAAGAAAAGGAGTAAGAAACAAGGAATATGTTTAAAGATAAGAAAAAACTTAGATATATACTTATATATGTTGCCATAGTTTTTGGTATAATCTTCATGTTTAATATGGTTAAACAAGAAATGATGTATAAGAGCATAGATTATACTCAATTTAAACAAATGATTTCAGATAAGGAAATACAATCTGTTGACTTTGTAGGCAATCAGATTCAAATAGAGCCTAAAGCAAATACTGAAGATAGTGGAAAAATTCTTTATACAACAAATCCAGCAATTGCGGGACTTGAAGATACTGGGCTAGTAAATGAGTTGCTTTCAGCTAATGTACAAATAACTGTAAGTAAACCTCAAAGTTATCCTATTTTAGAATTTATTTTATCTTGGGTAGTACCTCTTTTACTATTCTTCTTCATAGGAAGATTTATGTTTGGTAAGATAGATAAAAAAATGGGTGGCGGCGTTATGTCTTTTGGTAAGAATAATGCTAAGCTTTATGCAGAAGATGAAACAGGAATTACTTTTGATGATGTTGCAGGTCAAGATGAAGCAAAAGAATCTTTAAAAGAAATTGTAGACTTTATGCATAATACTCAGAAATATACAGCAATTGGAGCTAAGCTTCCAAAAGGTGCTCTTTTGGTAGGGCCTCCAGGAACAGGTAAAACTCTTCTTGCAAAAGCTGTTGCAGGGGAATGTAAGGTTCCATTTTTCTCAATGTCAGGTTCTGACTTTGTTGAAATGTTTGTTGGTATGGGAGCTTCAAGAGTAAGAGACTTATTTAAACAAGCAGAAGAAAAAGCGCCATGTATAGTTTTTATAGATGAAATTGATGCTATAGGTAAGAGTAGAGATGGTGCAATTCAAGGAAATGATGAAAGAGAGCAAACTCTAAATCAGCTTTTAACAGAAATGGATGGATTCGATTCTTCTAAAGGGGTTGTAATACTTGCAGCTACTAATAGACCTGAAGTTTTAGATAAAGCACTTTTAAGACCAGGTAGATTTGACAGAAGAGTTATAGTTGATAGTCCAGACCTTATAGGTAGAGAAGCTATATTAAAAGTTCATGCAAAAGATGTAAAACTTGGAGATGATGTATCCTTAGAGGCAATAGCAAAATCTACTCCAGGAGCAGTTGGTGCTGACCTTGCTAATATGGTTAATGAAGCTGCTTTAAGAGCTGTTAAACATGGAAGAAAAGAAGTAATCCAAGAAGATTTAGAAGAAGCTGTTGAAGTTATAATAGCTGGTAAGGAAAAGAAAGACAGAATTATGTCTCCAAGAGAAAAGAGTATAGTAGCCTATCATGAAGTTGGTCATGCTCTTGTAGCAGCCCTTTTAAATAATACTGACCCAGTTCATAAGATAACTATAATACCTAGAACTATGGGAGCTTTAGGATACACAATGCAGCTTCCAGAAGAAGAGAAGTATTTAGTATCTAAAGATGAAATGATAGACCAAATAGCAGTTATGTTAGGTGGTAGAGCTGCTGAGGAGGTTAGATTTGGAAGCATAACAACAGGTGCATCAAATGATATAGAAAGAGCTACTCAATCAGCTAGAAACATGGTTACACTTTATGGTATGAGTGATAGATTTGATATGATGGCTTTAGAATCTGTAAATAATAGATATTTAGATGCAAGGTCTTCTAGAAACTGTTCAGAGCAAACATCTACTATAGTTGATGAAGAAATATTAACTATAATAAGAACTGCTCATAAAGAAGCTAAGAGTATATTAGGTGAAAATAAAGATCTTTTAGATGAAATTTCATCAGTGTTATTAGAAAAAGAAACTATAATGGGCGATGAGTTCATGGAAATAGTTTATGGAAAATATCCTGAAAAGAAAGAAGCTTATGAAAAAGCTAGACATGAAAAAGAGATGTTAAGAGAACTAGCTATGGCTAAAAGGAAAGAAAAAGAAGAAGCTATATTAAAGGCTAGAGAAGAAGCACTAAAAGAAGATGCATTGAGGGAAGAGGCTATAAGGTTAGAAAGACAAAATGCAGAAGCCTTAAACCTTGAAAAATCTGAAATGACAATACAAGGTACAGATAAAGAATATTTATCACAAGATAATATTCAAGAACAAAACAATGAAGATAAACATTCAGATAATGATGAATTTTAATTGAAATTTAAGTTAAGCTAATTAATATAAACATTATAGTGAGTTATGAAATACATAACTCACTTTTGTTATTATAATTATAGAATTAATTTCAAATTTAGGAGGACAAAATGGAAAATAATAATGAATTTTTAATAGAAAAAGAGCATTTAAAAGATACTTTAAGCCTTTTGAATAAAGAGATTTTAAATTATATAGAAAAAAGAAAAGAAATAACACAATATATATTAGACTATAGAAAAAATGCTATAGAAGAATATAGAGATGATGAAGATAAACTTATAGAATATTTTGATCATGAGAGATATATGAAGGAACAAGCTTTTGATGCTATAGACAAAAAGTTAAGGGAACTTACAATACTAAAGGATTCCCCTTACTTTGGAAAGATAAATTTTATTGACAATAAGTTTAATGATGATGAAGAGATGTATATAGGAAGATTTGGTGTTATTCCAGATGGGGGATTTGAACCTTTAGTGGTAGATTGGAGAGCACCTATTGCATCACTTTTTTATTATGGAAGTTTAGGTGAAGCTTATTATGTAGCTCCAGATGGAAAAGTAAAGGTGGATATTTTAAAGAGAAGACAAATAATAGCTAAAAAAGGTGAGTTAAAAGGTATATTTGATTCAGAGGTGGATATTAAAGATGAAATATTACAAGAAGTTTTAAGTAGTAATTCATCAGAAAAGTTAAAAGATATAGTTATGACTATACAAAAAGAGCAAGATGAGATAATAAGAAAAGATAGAACTAGAAATGTTATTGTAAATGGAGTTGCAGGAAGTGGAAAGACTACAATAGCACTACATAGAGTTGCATATCTTTTATATAATTATAGAAAAGAACTTGAAGATAAGGTTTTAATTTTAGGGCCAAATCATATATTTATGGAGTATATATCACAGGTCTTACCAAGCCTTGGAGAATCTAAGGTTAAGCAACAAACATTTTTGGATTTTACAGCTGAGCAACTAGAAGAACCAGTAGAAATTGCAAGCTTTGAGGAATATTTAGAATCATTAGTTGTAGGGAATAAAGCTATCATAGATGATACTAAATATAAAAATTCAATTAAGATAATAGAAGATTTAGATGGATTAGTAGACTATATGAATTTAAATCATTTTAAAATACAATCTGCTATATACTTTGGAGAAGAAGTAGTTGGAATAGATGAAATAAAAGAAATGTTTGAAAAACATTATGCTTACATGCCTTTATTTAGAAGAAGTGAAAAAATAAAAAGAATATTAATATCTAAAATAAAAGATAAGAGAGATGAAAAGTTTAGAGAGTTAAATCAAAGAATAAAGGAGTTAAAGGCTTCTTTAAAACCAGAAGATTTAATTGTTGAGGAAAATGATATAGAATTTAAGAGGAAAATAGAAATAAGAGAGATTGTTCAAGAAGTTATAAATTCAAGGAAAGAATTAGAAAAATGGATTGGAAAAGATAGTATAGTTAAAATATATAATGAGTTTAATGAAAATAAGATTCTAACTATTAACGATTTAGCTCCTATCTTATATCTAATGATAAAACTTGAGGGTAAAAAAGCAAAGCAAAGTTACAAACATGTAATAATAGATGAAGCACAAGATTATTCTCCAATTCAGTTTAAAGTTATAAAAGAATTAACAGGAAGTAAATACTTTACTATAGTTGGAGATATAAATCAAAGAATAAATAAGGCATCAGAAATTCCTGCTATGATGGATTTAGAAAATACATTAAATCTAGAAAATATAGAAATATTTAATTTAAACAGAAGTTATAGAAGTACTTTTGAAATAATTGAGTATGCAAATAGATTTTTAAAGGAAACTTCAATAACTCCTTTAGTTAGAAGTGGAGAAGCAGTTGAAGTTATTAATACTAAGGATAAAGACTTATTTACTAATGGAATAATAAATTCTATTAATGAATATAGTAAAGAGGAATTAGAAAGCATAGCAATTATAACAAAAGATCAGAATCAATTAGAAGAGGTTTATAATCTTATAAAGGATAAGATTCATGTTGTTAAATTTAATAGAGAAGATATAATTTATAAAGGTGGAACTGTTATAATACCTTCCTATTTAGCTAAGGGATTAGAATTTGATGGTGTTATAATGGCACAAGTAAGTAAGGACTCTAAAGAAAATAAAGAAGAAGACTTAATAAAATATATAATGGCAACTAGGGCTCTTCATAGATTAAAAGATATTACATTAAACCTTTAATAAAAATTATATTTTAGATAATGTTTTTTTAGATAATGTAAAACTGTACAGAAATATAGTTAAATATTAAAACTAATAATAGTTTTAGATATATTATAAAGTAAGAGGTTTGTTGACTTATATAGTTAACAAACCTTTTGTTTTTCACTTTACTTTTAATCATAGTTTATTTAGGAGTATTTAATAGTTAGATTAATTTTATAAGATATTGCTTAAGAGTTAGTATGCATAATATCAAAATAATACTTATAAAAATACATTATAGTGGTAGAAATATACAGTTAAAATAAGAGATTAGTGTGCAGAAATATTGATATAAAGGATAAATATTATGTTGATAAACAAATTTTAACAATAAGTAAGTTATATATATTGAATTATTATTCATATATATGTATAATAATTCATATATTAAAAAGGAATATATTAGTAAAATAGCTTATAAAACATAGTAAATTTAAAGAATTATAGAAATTTAAAAATTAGAAGTTTTACCTTTTAAATTAATGTAAAAAGGAATTATTGATTATAAATAAGTAGGGGGAAGTTATAGATGAAGAAGGGGTTTTTAAAAAATATTTTAACGTTAGGAATAATAGGGCTTATATCAGGTGGATTAGTAGGGTGTGGTTCTAATACAGAAAGTAATAGTGAAGTTACAAGTGTTTCAAATTCACAGGGGGTAAATTCTTTAGAGAAAATAAAGGAAACTGGAAAGCTAGTAATTGGAATGAGTGCAGATTATGCACCTTATGAATTCCATAAAGTTATTGATGGAAAAGATGAAGTTGTAGGGTTTGACGTTGATATAGCAAATGAAATAGCTGAAAGTTTAGGGGTTAAACTTGAAATTACAGAAATGGATTTTGGTATGCTAATTGCAGCACTTCAAACAGGAAAGATAGATATGATAGTATCTGGTATGAGCCCAAATGATGAAAGACGTGAAAATGTTGATTTTTCAGATATATATTATGAAGCAACACAATCTGTTTTAGTTTTAGATAGTGATAAAGAAACTTATACAACCTTAGAGTCATTAGCAAATAAAAAGATTGGAGCTCAAATGGGAACTATTCAAGTGAGTATAGCAGAAGAGCAAATAGAAAATGCAACAATTACTGAACTTACAAAGGTTAGTCAACTAGTAACAGAGCTTAAGTCTAATAAGGTCAATGCGGTGATAGTTGAAAAGCCAGTAGCAGAAACAATATTAAAAAGCAATGACGACTTATTTTTAACAGATATAGATATTAAATATGAAGATGGTGGAGCAGCAATTGCAGTTAAAAAAGGTTCAGATGATTTACTAAATGAAATTAATGAAATTATAGATGAATTAAAGAATAGTGGAAAGATAGACGAATTTGTAGTAAATGCAAATGAGTTAGCATCTAATTAATGGGGGATGATTTATGGATTTTAGTTTTTTATCAAGATATTATATATACTTTATAGATGGAATAAAATTAACACTTCTTATATCATTAGTGTCTGTATTTTTAGGAACTATATTTGGAGTAATTCTTTATGCTATGAAAAAAAGTAAGTTTTTTATATTTAAAATAGTAGCTAGTACTTATATAGAAATAATAAGAGGAACTCCATTATACTTACAGATAATGATTGTTTATTATGGAACAGCACAAGTTCTCAATTTAGATGTTTCAGCATTAATTTCAGGTATAATAGCGATATCCTTAAATTCGGCAGCTTATGTTTCAGAACTTATAAGAGCTGGAATAGAGGCAATTGATAAGGGTCAATTAGAAGCTGCTAGAAGTTTAGGCATGACTTATAGACAAGGAATGATTTTCGTAATTATACCACAAGCTATTAAAAATATATTGCCAGCTATAGGAAATGAATTTATAGCAGTTATTAAGGAATCTTCTATGGCATCTACAATAGGTGTCGCAGAACTTATGTATGCAGCTAATAAAGTTACAGGAGCGATATTTAGATCTTTTGAACCTCTTATAATTTCTGCATGTTGTTACTTTGTTTTAACTTATACTTTAGGACGAGTTATAAAATATATAGAGGGGAGAATGAATACAGATGTTGCATGTTGAAAATCTTCATAAATATTTTGGTGAGAATCAGGTGTTAAAAGGGGTAAATGAAGAAGTTAAAAAAGGTGAAGTTTTAGTCCTTATAGGACCATCAGGTTCTGGGAAAAGTACTTTTTTAAGATGTTTAAATCTTTTAGAAAAACCTACATCAGGAGAAATAATTTTTGAGGGGCAAGGGATAACAGATAAGAAGTGTAATATAAATAAGATAAGAGAAAAAATGGGGATGGTTTTTCAGCAATTTAATCTTTTCCCTCATAAAACAGTCTTAGAAAATATAATTATGGCTCCTATTAAAGTTAAAAAGATTTCAAGAGAAAAGGCAATCTTAAAGGCTAATGAACTTTTAAAAAAGGTAGGACTTCTAGATAAAAGAGATGCATATCCAAGTTCATTATCTGGTGGGCAAAAACAAAGAATAGCTATTGCAAGAGCACTAGCTATGGAACCAGATGTTATGCTTTTTGATGAACCAACATCTGCTTTAGATCCAGAGATGGTTGGAGAAGTTTTAAATGTTATGAAGGATTTGGCAAATGAAGGAATGACAATGGTAGTTGTAACTCATGAAATGGGATTTGCTAGAGAAGTTGCAACTAGAGTGATTTTTATGGATAATGGAAATATAGTTGAAAAAGGAAAACCAAATGAAATATTCATAAATCCAAAAAATGTAAGAACTAGAGAATTTTTATCCAAAGTGTTATAAATATACGATATAATTAATAATTTATCAAAAAAATTTCATTTCTGTTAGTAATTTAAGGTCTAAAGGTGATATAATAATTTGGTTAGTATCATTTTTAGACTTTTTTTGTTGTAACTCTTAAATAAGTGATATAATAAAATAGGTTTGTTAGAAATATGTAAATAGAAGTTATTTTCAAAAAATGTTAATTAAAATTAGTAAAAAACTTAGAGTGTGAAAAAATAATAGGAGAGAGAAGTAGTATGGAGAAAAAAAGCAATATGACACTTGGAATAGCCCTAATAATAGTATCAGCGCTTTGTACATCTTTTGGACAGTTATTCTGGAAAATTGGTAGTACAGATGCTTTATATTTATTAATAGGGTTTTTCTTATATGGAATAGGAGCCTTATTTATGATAGTTGCTCTTAAATTCGGACAGCTTTCAGTTATACAACCTCTTATGTGTGTAAGTTATGTATTTGCTCTTATAAGTGGTTATGTATTTTTAGATGAAGTTGTATCCCCCATGCAGTTTATAGGAATAGTAATAATAATAATAGGAGTTATTTTTATAGCTAGGGGAGGTAAAGATGAGTAGTGTATATTTATTATTTCCAATCATGACATTAATGGGAAGCTTAGGTGGATTCTTTTTTAAAAAAGGTGCAGCTAATCTTAAATTTAATGATGTAATAAAAAGTTTATTTTTAAATTTAAATTTATATATAGGTGGAGTATTATACGTTATATCAGCAGTTTTAAACATAATAGCTTTAAAATATTTACCTTACAGTATAGTGTTGCCGTTAACAGGTATAACTTATATATGGACTATTATAATATCTAGAATAATGTTAAAGGAAAAAGTCAATAAAGAAAAAGTAATTGGTATTGGACTAATATTAATTGGTGCTATTTGTATAGCTTTAAAATAACATAGATTTTTAATAGTACTGACGCAGTTTTGTCACTATTATTTGCTATAAAATAACATAAGGTAATTATAGGTTTAACTTAACATTAGGTTATATTAGGAGGAAGATAAATGAAAAAGGTCAGTATTTTGATACCTGCATATAACGAAGAAGAGGTTTTATACGCTCTTTATGACAGGTTACAAAAGGTTATGAATAAACTAAGCAATTATGACTTTGAAGTATTATTAATAAATGACGGTAGTAAAGATAACACATTAAATATTCTAAGAGAATTAAGAAAAAAAGACGATAGGATTTGTTACATAAATCTATCAAGAAACTATGGAAAGGAAACTGCTATGATAGCAGGTTTAGATTATGTAACAGGAGATTGTTGTATAATATTAGATGCTGATTTGCAAGACCCACCAGAACTTATAGAAGATATGTTAAAATACTGGGAAGAGGGCTACGATGATGTCTATGCAAAAAGAAAGAGTAGAGCAGGAGAAAGCTTTATGAAAAAATTAACATCCTCTCTTTTCTATAAGACATTACAAAAAAGCACAAGAATACCTATTCAAAAAAATACAGGGGACTTTAGACTTTTAGATAGAAGGTGCGTAGATGCTCTTAAAAAGTTTAGAGAGTCAGAAAGATATACTAAAGGGATGTTTAGTTGGATAGGTTTTAATAAAAAGGAAATACTATTTGATAGAGACCCAAGAGTAGCTGGTGAAACTAAATGGAACTATTGGAAACTTATAGATTTAGCTATAGAAGGGATAACATCTTTTACAACTAAACCTTTAAGGGTTTCTAGTTTCTTAGGAGTAATAATATCCTTTTGTGCTTTTGTGTACATAATAATAATAATAACAAGAACATTACTATTAGGAGAAGCTGTAAAAGGGTATCCATCACTTATGGCAGTTATATTATTTTTAGGTGGAGTTCAACTATTATGCTTAGGGGTAATAGGTGAGTATATAGGAAGAATCTTTAATGAAACTAAAAAAAGACCTTTATATTTTGTTGAAGAATATAATGGAGAAAAAGTTAAAGATTTTGATTAGGAGAAACATATGAGTAAATCAACAGGTAAAAGTACTTTTGTAAAATATCTGATTATAGGTATGATAGCGCCAGCTTTGATACTTTATATGGCCTTTACACTAAATGGTGCAGGACTTTTTGGCTTTAGAAGTGTATTAGTTGGGGATATGTATAATCAATATGCAAACTTTTATTCTTTATACAAAAGCATATTATCTAGTGGTGATTTTTCTCAATTATTATATTCATGGAAATTAGGTTTAGGTGGAGGCTTCTTAGGGATATTTGCTTATTATCTAGCTAGTCCCTTATCAGTTTTAGTTCTCCTTTTTCCTAAATCAGATATGCAGGATTTTATGATGACCCTTCTTCTTATAAAGGTGGCGTTATCATCATTAACTTTTAATATATTTATAAAATACATGTATAAAAAAATTAATTTATATACTCTATTTTTTTCAACAATGTATGCCCTTATGGGGTATGTAGTAATGTATTATTTAAATATAATGTGGTTAGATGGAGTAATCCTTCTGCCACTTGTTTTAATAGGTGTTGAAAAATTAATAAAGGAAAAGAAAAAAATATTTTTTATTGTATTTTTAGCTATTATGATGTTAGATAATTTCTATATATCATACATGGTAGGAATTTTTTCTTTTTTATATTTTTTATCAAGATACTTTACAGAAAACAAAGTAGAAGATATAAAAAAATTTTTAAAAGCTTTAGGAAGATTTTTGTTCGCAGCTATTATTGCAGCGTTAATTGCAGGGGTATTAGTTGTTCCAACTTATTTTGCTCTTAAAAATACAGGAACACAAATATATCTTAGTGATCCTATAAATACTTTTAAATTTAGTATGTTTTTGTCAAAATTCTTTGGAGGAACTTATGAATCTATAGCTTATGGTCAACCTAACATATACATAGGCCTTATGCCACTTATACTTTTGATTCCATATTTCTTTAATAAAAAAATACAAAGAAAAGAAAAAATTATAAGTTCACTAATGTATTGCTGTATGTTTATAAGCTTTACAGTACCTATAATAGATTTAGCTTGGCAGGGTTTTGAAACACCTATATGGTATATGTTTAGATTTTCTTTTGTGTTTTCTTTTATGATGATAAATTATGCATATAAAGAGTTTGTAAATATAGAACATAGTTCTAATAGAAGTATAATAATATCAGGAATAATTTTGCTTGGAGTTCTTGTGTATTTGCTTTTCACTTATACAGGAAGTGGCGGAATTGGTGTAATCCTAGTGAATATAGTATTTGTAATAATATACATAATATTATTATATTTATATAAAAACAGACCTGATTTAAAAAAGAATATTTCTATTTTAATGATAATAATGATAGTAGGAGAATTAACACTAAGTTCAGCCATGTGTCTAAATGATATATATAATGAAATAGGTGCAGTAGGAAAAGATGTTTATTCTAGCATAGTAGCAGCTCAGCCTTTAGTAGATAAGGTAGAAAATATGGATAAAAGCTTTTATAGAATGGTTGAGGTAGATGGTAGATATAATAGAGGAATGGCTCTTGACTATAATAGTATAGCATCATTTACTTCATTTACATATCAACCTTTAGGTGAATTTTTACACTATGATTTAGGTCTTGGAGATGCTGGTGTTGATATAGCAATGACATATTCAGGTACAACAGATGTTTTAGATTCTTTATTAGGAGTTAAATATGTAATAGCTGATAACTACTTAGGTAATTTATATACTGAAGTTGCATCAGGGGATGGAAAAGTAATAAATGAGAATAAATATGCTCTTCCAATTGGATATGTTGTAAATAGCGATTTTATAGATAAAAAAATAGATTTCACATCCAATATGTTTACAAATAATAATTTATTTTTAAACAGTATTCTTGGAAGTAGTGTGGGAGATTTAAGTTATAAAGAATACTTGTATCCAATTAAATCAGACTATGAAATTAGTTTAAATAATGCAAATGTAACTGAAGATGGAACTAATTCAATTGTAGTTAAAAAAATTAATCTAGAAAGCACTGGAGAAATGACTTTTAATATTACAAATACTAAAAATCAAGAGCTATATATGGACTTAAATGATGGAATTCAAGAAGCTGTCTATCTTTATGTAAATGGTAAAAAGGTAAGTACTTATGGTGGCCCATGGAATAATGGAATTATAAGCTTAGGATACTTTAAAGCAGGAGAAAAGATAACAGTTAAGCTAGAGCTAGTTAGTAATGAATTTGTAATTGACCATATTGAGTTTTATGGTTTAAATCAGAGTAAATTTGCAAGTAGCATAGATACTTTGAAAAATAATTCTATAAAAAACTTAAAAGTTACAAACACAGAGATAACAGGGACAGTCACAGCAAGTGGAAGCAATAATGTGTTGTTTTTATCAGTACCATATGATACTGGATGGAGTGCCTATATAAATGGGAAAAAGGTAGATATTTTATCTAAATATCACTTTATGGAGATAAAATTAAATGAAGGAACCCAAAATATAAAGCTTGTATTTACACCAGATGGTCTTTATAAAGGAATAGGGCTAACTATCATAGGGCTTTGTGTACTTATGTTAATTATAATTAGTGAAAGAAAAAAGTTTAGAAAATAGCTTATTTTAAATTATATTATAAAAATAAAAAATTCTAAGAGGTTTTACCTCCTAGAATTTTTTTAATGCTAAACGAATTCTCTATCAACAGTTATTATACATGTGAAATTGTTATGAATCTCTTTAATTCTAGTTGATATAAATTCTATAATTTCTTCATCGTTAATTTTTTTGTTAGAACTATTAGGAGTTATAACAACATCAAAAACTAAGGTTTGTTTTTCACCTTTTCCAATAACTCTAAAATCATGTATAGATTTAATTATAGGATTTTCAGATATTATTTTTTCAACATCAAGTCTAACAGATTTAACCTCATCTTTTTCTAAAGAAATTGGATCCATATGAACTACTAAAATAATTTTAAGATTTTCAGATATTTCACGTTCTGCCGTATCTATTACATCATGAATTGTCATTATATCTATGTTAGCTGGTATTTCAGCATGAATAGATGCCATGAATTTTCCAACTCCATAATTATGAATTATTAAGTCATGAACACCTGTTATGTATTTATAAGATAATAACTGTTTTTTTATGTTTTCAACAAGTTCAGGGTCAGGAGATTCTCCTAAAAGAGGGCTTATTGTTTCTCTTAAAAGTTTATATCCAGCATAAAGTATAAATAATGATACAAAAAGTCCAACATAACCATCTAAAGGAAGGTCAGTAAACCTAGCAACAATAAAGGATATTAAAACTATTGATGAAGCAAAGACATCACCTAAAGAGTCAAAAGCAGAAATTTCAAGAGCTTTTGATTTTATTTTTTTACCTACAAATCTGTTAAAGAGACTAAGCCAAACTTTTACTACAATAGTAAAAAGTAATAGGATAAATGCAAGCATATCAAAATGTACAGGGGATGGATTTAAAATTCTAGTTATTGATGATTTAGTAAAATCAAGACCAACTAAAAGTATTAAAAATGACATAATAAGAGATGCTATGTATTCTGACCTACCATGCCCAAAGGGATGTTCCTTATCAGGTGGAATATTAGATAATCTAAATCCTAGTATTGTTATTATTGAAGATACAGTATCAGATAAGTTATTAAAAGCATCAGCTGTAACTGCAATACTACCAGTAAAAATACCTACAAATAATTTTATAAAAAAAAGTAGGAGATTAAAAATGATTCCAACTATTCCTGCAAAATAGCCATACCTATCTCTTACTGAATTATCCTCTATATTTTCAGAGTTTTTTATAAAAATTTTAATTAATAGCCTTGAAAGCATATGAATTCCTCCTTTTCCATGCCTACTATTATAACATATATATTAAACAAAACATTAAAAATTATTACTTTTTATTAAAGATTTAATAAATATTTTACCTAATAGATAATGATTTTAATAATCATCTTTAGTTAGAGATAATTATTAAAAGATTATAGTTACTAAAGAGAAAAATTTACATATTATACTATAAAAATACAATTTATGGTATAATATTTAAAGGTGTAATACAGATTCTATACTTAAAATTATAAAAATTTATGGGATAAAGAATTAAATTGTATTAAAAAATAGGTAAGGGAGATTAATTAATGAAAAGGGAAAAAATATTTAATATGATGATGGTTTTAGCACTAGGAACTGGTGTATTAGTAAATGGAACAGAGGTTTTAGCCACAGAAAATAATTCTTTAGTAGATGTAAATGTAGAAAACTATACTAAAAATGAAATAGATAGTAATTTAGACAGAGAAAATACTGAGGAAGATTTAAATACTACAGAGAAAATAGAGGAAGTTACTGAAATAAATAATGAAAATGATATAGAGGATAGTATTAGTGTTAATAATGAGATTTTAGATGGACCAAGAGATAATGAAAAGCTAGAAAAAGCAGTAGAAATATTTGCAGAAAAACACAGTATAATGGGACAAGCACAAGTTAATAAAGAAGCTTTTAAAAGATATTTTAAAGCAATAGCAGAGAAAAATAGTTATATATATAAATTAAATTGTACTATAGATGAATTTGTAGATTTAGCCTATGAAGAGGCTGCAATTGAAGGAGTTAGAGGAGATATTGTTATAGCACAGGCTATATGGGAAACTGGTTATTTTCAATATGGGGGAATAGTTGATGCTAATGATAATAATTATGCAGGAATTGGAGCAACTGGAGCTGCTGGAGTTAAAGAAAAATTTGATACTCCAAGACTTGGATTAAGAGCACAAATACAGCATCTTAAGGCTTATGCATCAACTGAGTCATTAGTATTAGATTTGATTGACCCAAGATTTAAGTATGTAACAAGAGGAAGTGCTCCATCTGTTGAAGAGCTTTCAGGAAAATGGGCAGTTCCTGGATATAGTACAAGTTCCTACAGTTCATTAGCTAATGCTGCTAAAAACAATGATACTTATGGACAACGTATTTATAACTTAGTTAAAGCAGCTATAGCCTATAATAGTGCAGAAGATAATAATAGTAATAATGGGAATGGTACAAATCAAACACCAGAAAATAGTGCGCCAGAGGTAACAATTAAAATAGGAACAGTAAAGGTTAATACATCTTTAAATGTAAGAAAGGGTCCAGGGACTAGTTATTCAATAGTAGATAGACTTTATAATGGAAAACAAGTAACTATAATAGGTGAAGAAAGTGGATTTTATAAAGTACAATATGATGGAAAAGAAGGCTATGTATCAAAAGAATATGTAACTATTTCAGCTTCAAATAATAATACAGGCAGTAATTCAGGAACTGTAGCTCCTCATAAAACAGGAATTACAACAAACACAACTGCAAATTTAAATGTAAGAAAAGGAGCGGGAACAAATTATAGTGTAATAGGTACATTAAAACCTAAATCACAAGTTATAATACTAAGTGAAGAAAATAGTTGGTTAAAGGTTGCCTATTATGTCAATGGAACTAAGATAGAAGGCTATGTAAGTGCATCTTATGTAAAGATTAACTAGTAACCTAACATAAGATTAGGTTAGGTGATTTTTTTATATTTAACTTTCCTTAAAGAATGTTAAGTTTTTGATATAATGCTATATAAGTATTGATTTTATATAAGAGTGAAAGAATGTTTTGGTAAATGATTAAAGTTTATTATTCTTGAGCTTATATAAAATCATATTTACATAAAACATAAAAAGGAACAATAAAACGTAATTGGTTCACTAAAATTGAGATATGTGATAAAGTATAAATAGATTATTAAACTTGAAAGGAGATTCATTATATGAATAACTCAAGAGAACTTGCCCTTGATTTAATAGATTTTGCATATGATAGTCCAACAGCTTTTCACGCAACAGAAAATGTGAAGTCTAGATTAAAGAAAAATGGATTTATAGAATTAAAAGAAGAAGATAAATGGGTGTTAGAACCTAATGGTAAATATTATGTAACTAAAAATAATTCAGCAATAATAGCTTTTAATATAGGAAATGGGGATATTGCAGAGTATGGATTTAAACTTGTAGGTGCTCATACAGATTCACCAGGATTTAGAATAAAACCAAATCCTGATATAGTTGTTGAAAATACTTATGTTAAGTTAAATACAGAAGTTTATGGGGGGCCAATTTTAAATACTTGGTTTGATAGACCTCTTGCATTAGCTGGTAGAGTTACATTAGAAGGAGAAAATCCACTATATCCAGTAAGTAAATTTGTAAATATAAAAAGACCAATACTTGTAATTCCAAATCTTGCAATTCATATGAATAGAGAAATTAATGATGGATTTAAGATAAACAGACAAAAGGATACACTTCCACTTTTATCTTTAATAAATGAAAAATTAGAAAAGGGAAATTATCTTTTAAGTCTTTTAGCAAAAGAGCTAAATGTTTTAAAGGAAGAAATTATAGATTTTGAACTTTATCCTTATGAATATGAAAAGGGATGTTTAATGGGATTAAATGAAGAATTTATATCATCAGGAAGATTAGATGACCTTGCAATGGTTCATGCGGGAATAGAAGCCTTAGTAAATACAAAAGCAACTTTAGCAACAAATGTAATGGTTGCAACTGATAATGAAGAGGTTGGAAGTTCTACAAAACAAGGTGGAGATTCTGAAATGTTATCAATGATTTTAGAAAGAATTGTCTTAGGTCTTGGAAAAGGAAGAGAAGACTTTTTAAGAGCAGTATCTAAATCATTTTTAATATCAGCAGATTTAGCTCATGCAGTTCACCCAAATGTTTCAGAAAAAACTGATCCAACAGTAAGACCTATGTTAAATGGTGGACCTGTTATAAAAATTGCAGCATCACAAAGTTATGCAACAGATAGTGATACAGCAACAGTTTATGAATCAATTTGCAAAAGAGCAGGAGTAAATGTTCAAAGATTTGTTAATAGATCAGATTTAAGAGGTGGTTCAACAATAGGACCAATATCTTCAACTCATCTTCCAATGAGAATAGTTGATATGGGAACACCAATACTTTCAATGCATTCAATAAGAGAGCTTGGAGCTGTTAAGGATCATTATGATTGTATGAAATCTTTTGAAGAATTTTATAGAATTTAGTTTTTATTTTAGATAAATGTTTTTATGCTTACTTTAAATAAGTATTATATTAAAATTTAAGATAAGAATAAACAAAAAAGAAGCTGTATCATAGTTTTTATTATGATACAGCCTCTTAATGTACAATGTGGTTTTATAGGGGTTTAATTTAAGATAATATTAAATACTCAGAATAAGTAATATTATAGTTTTCCACTATCAATTAAATTGTCAGTGTAATCAAATTCTGAATAAGCAATATTATTGCAAACTATTGGATCTTTAGTGTGGTCAGGTAGAGTTGTTTTAACCTTACCTTCTCCAGATATTAAATCTTCAGGAGATGGTTCTAAAAAAGTTCTCATATCTGGTGCATAAGTACTATGTTCTGTGTTAGTGTTTTTTGTAACTTTATTTTTTGGCATTGAAAAGACCTCCCTTCAAAGTATTTTAATAGTATTATTCCACAGAAAAAATATGTTTATGTATTTACTAAGAAATTGGGTAATACAAAGCTGTTTTACCATAAATTTAGAAAGGCTGTTTATGATGATTCTTATAGTAGTACAGCTGTAATAAATTCTTGTTTAAATATAAGTTTTAAATAGTACATAGATTATATTGAGTTTTTATAGGGAAAAATAATATAAATTTTAAATAATAGTTAAAGATTAGGTAGTAATAAATATATTTATAGGTAGGAGGAAATTACTAAAACCTTAGTAATAAAAATAATTATGAAGTATAAAATGATTTGTATAGATATGGACGGAACTCTTTTAAATAGCAAACATGAAGTAAGTGAAAGAAATAAAGAGGCCATAAAAAAAGCTATAGAAAAAGGCATTGTAGTTGCAATAACTACAGGTAGAATATTTAGGTCAGCTAAGATTTATGCTGATTTACTTGGAATAGAGACTCCAATAGTTGCATCAAATGGAGGATTTATAAAGGAGCAAGATAAAGAGGAGATTATATACAAGTCTGCTTTAACATATGATGAACTAAAGAAAATAGATTCTATTATAAAAAAGCATAATTTAAATGTTTATTATAATTTATATGATGGAATAATCCTTGAAAAGACATTAGATGAGAATCATGCGTATAAACAAGCAAACAAAAGAGCTAAAACAGAAGAAGATAAAATAACAATAATGGAAAATGTAGACCTAGATAAGGCTTTTAAAGAACACCAAGGAGATGTTTTAAAAGCTATATGTATAGAAAATGAGAACATTGAAGGTTTAAATAACGCAAAGGAAGAACTAAAAGAAATAGAAGGTTTAGAGGTTGTAAGTTCTTGGTCAAATAACTTTGAAGTTATGCCAAAGGGAACATGTAAGTGGAGTGGAATAAAACAACTTGCAAAGATATTAGGAGTAAAAGAAGAGGAAGTGATTTGCATTGGAGATAGTGAAAATGATTTATCAATGATACAAAATGCAGGCTTTGGAGTTGCCATGGGAAATGCAAGGGTTGATGTTAAAGAAGCTGCTAAATATATAACAGATGATAACGAACATGATGGAGTTGGAAAAGCAATAGAGAAAATTGTTTTAGAGGCATAAACTTAGAAATAGATTTTATGTAGTCTAATAAGTAGCTTTACTTAATTACAGAAAAGATATTATAAATTTAAAGCAATTAAATTTAAACTACTATTATTAGTGAAAAGTTGTAGATAACTCGCTAGAATCAACTGATTTAGATAGGTAACAAAAAATAATTTTTAAAATTAGTTTTACAATAAAAAACAAATTACTTTAATCTATATTTTTGATTCAGTAATTTGTTTTTTATATAATCTATTTTAATTAATCTGTAACTTTACCTACATCAGATAGGATAAGTCCAGCATTGTGTTCAAGTGCCCAGCTAATACCCCAGTCATTTTGGAATATTAAAAGATTTCTATCTCTAAGGTCTTTAACCTTTTTAGTGTCAGATGTAAGATTTAATTTATCTACATCAACGTCATCATTTTCTATCCAACGAACATATCTAAATGCTAATCTATCCATTTTTATATCAACATTATATTCGTTTTTAAGTCTAAATTCTAAAACCTCAAATTGAAGTACACCAACAACTCCAACTATGATTTCTTCCATACCTATGTGAAGTTCTTTAAATACTTGAATTGCACCTTCTTGTGCTATTTGAGTTACACCTTTTATAAATTGTTTTCTTTTCATTGTATCTATTGGTTTAACTCTTGCAAAGTGCTCAGGAGCAAAGGTTGGAATTCCTTCAAATTTAAACTTTTTAGGATTTACACATAATGTATCTCCAATTGAGAAAATACCTGGATCAAATACACCAATTATATCTCCTGCATAAGCTTCTTCAACTATTTCTCTATCTTGAGCTAAAAATTGTTGAGGTTGAGTAAGTTTAACTTTTTTTCCACCTTGAACATGGTTAACTTCTAAGCCTTTTTCAAATTTACCTGAACAAATTCTCATAAAGGCAAGTCTATCTCTATGAGCTTTATTCATGTTAGCTTGTATTTTAAATACAAAAGCAGAAAATGGCTCTTCAAAAGTGTTGATTTCTCCTATACTAGAATTTCTAGGAAGAGGAGATGATGTAAGAGTTAAGAATTCTTTTAAGAATGGTTCAACACCAAAGTTAGTTAAGGCAGAACCAAAGAATACTGGAGTAAGCTCCCCAACTCTAACTTTTTCTTCAGAGAAATCATCACCGGCAACATCTAAAAGCTCAATATCTTCCATAAGTTTTTCATAAAGAGCTTCCCCTAAGATATTTTGGATATTTTCATCATTTATATCAATGATAGTTTCTTTAACTTCATTTTGGCCGTGGTTTCCACCTTCAAAGATAATAACTTTTTCTTCTTTACGGTCGTAAACACCTTTAAAGTCTTTACCAACACCAATTGGCCAGTTCATAGGGTAAGATTTTATTCCAAGTTCATTTTCAATATCTTCAAGAAGTTCAAAAGGATCTCTAGTTTCTCTATCCATTTTATTTATGAATGTAAATATAGGAATTTCTCTTAAAGAACAAACGTGGAATAATTTTCTTGTTTGATCTTCAACCCCTTTAGCTCCATCAATAACCATTACAGCAGAATCAGCTGCAATAAGTGTTCTATAAGTATCTTCTGAGAAGTCTTGGTGACCTGGAGTATCTAATATATTTATGCAATATCCATCATAGTTAAATTGCATAACAGAAGATGTAACAGAGATACCTCTTTGTTTTTCTATTTCCATCCAGTCAGATACTGCATGAGTAGAAGCTTTTCTAGCTTTAACTGAACCTGCCATTCTTATGGCTCCTCCATATAAAAGGAACTTTTCTGTAAGTGTAGTTTTACCAGCATCAGGGTGAGAGATTATAGCAAAGGTTCTTCTTTTTTTAATTTCATCTATTAAACTCAAAACTTTT
>JAUNBX010000093.1 GCA_030526875.1 Clostridium perfringens
TTATTATAAATAATTTTCAGATGAATAATTCTGAATATGGACAATCATTTATTTTTATAATATCAACTGCAATGTCGATAATATTACTATATATGATAATACAAATTATCTTACAATTATTATTTAAAATACCATCTCTTATATTTGATGAAGAAGGAATTAAAGCACATGGAGCTTTAAGACATACATTTATATCATGGAATGAATGTAGTGAATATAGATTTATGTATTTATATGGTCAGTATGTTATTAATATTAGAGTGAAAGACCAAAAAGACTTCATGAGAAAAACAAACATGTTAATTAGACCTTTTTTTATAATTTCTCAAAAGAGGTCTAAATTGAATGGGATGGAATTTGGATATGCACTATTGAGAGGTAGATTTTATGAAACATCTAAATTTATATCACAGTACTTACCATTAGCTGAAGATAGTGAATAGCAAAATAGTTTTTTTCAACTTTCAAAAATCTGTATAGTGTAAAAGTATCAACTATTGAAAAAGCATTTAAAAAACACCTATGCACTTTTACAGTTTTACCCCCCCACTAAATATCCTATAAGCCTTTATAAGACTTTTTAAATTTCTTTTAGATAAATATTACTACCAAACTTTAAAAACTGTTATAAAGCCTTTTGGAGCAATGCAACTATGTTTTTATTTTCTATTACGTTAATTTGTATTAGACCAAACTTATTGAAATACTGTTTTAACTCTCTATGCTACTTTCTAAGCGTTTTAAATTTAACTTTAATATAATTTATCATTTTAATATTTTAAACTCATTGTATACGTTTAATTGGATAAATCATTTATATAGTAAACTTATTGTATACACAAAGTATTTAAAACACTTCATAATGGCATATAAGAACAAATAAAAAGACACTAACTTAATTAGTGCCTTTCAAAATCTTAATATATTTATATACTGTTGTTCTACTCATTTCACATACATTTGCTAAATCACTTACATTTAATTTACCTTTTTGATATTCTTTATAAAACTTCATAAACTTTTTATTTTCTTCAATTTCAGCTTTAGTTGTAGTTGCTCTACCTATTTGTTTTCCTTTAGCTTTGGCATTTTCCATACCACTTTTAACTCTTTGGCTTATCATATTTCTTTCTATCTCATAACAATGGCCATTATTTTTAATATTCTCTCAATCATTGGCTCTAATTGCTGTTTAGCACAATCTAGTATACAAGTTTCAATTTTTTTATTTATCTAATTTTATTAAAGCTATTTTAATACTTTCTTAATAAAAGAATTAAAGATTTAAATCTATAATATACCTCCTTTTATAAATACATAACATTAAATAATATATTGTAATAATATGTATTTAATGTTATTTTATTATAAAAGGAGGTATATTATGAATTTAGAAATTTTAAAGGGTACTATTGATATACTTATATTATGTGTATTAAAGTCCAAAACATCCTATGGATATGAAATTAGTAAATTAATTAAAGAAAATTCCAATAATTCTTATGAAATAGGAGAAGGGACTCTTTACTCCTCATTGAAAAGATTAGAACAAAAAGAATTAATCTTTTCATGTTGGAAATTAATAGATGAGAGAAATAGAAAATACTATACTATAACTGAATTAGGAGAGTCTTATTTGCAAAAGAAAATCTTAGGAATAAAAAATCTAAATATTTTATTAAATAAGTTAACCGGAGGAAGTATATGAATATATTAAAAAAATATTTAAAGAATTTATTAAAAAGAACTAATTTAACTTCTAATCAAAAAAAAGAGCTTGAGGTAGAGTTGCTTGAGCATTTAATTGATACAAAAAATGATTATATAAAAACAGGACTCTCAGAAAAGGAAGCTACAATTATGGCTATCAACTCATTTAAAAAATCAAAGTTCTTAGATGAAATCAAAGACTATTCAAAGTATACACCAAGATTAACTGGAGTTAATATATTATATATTTTAAAAACTAATATTTTATTACTCATAGTTTATTTTCTATTAATAAGTACTAGCTATAGTATAATTATTAATCCATTTACTTCAAATATAGTATATTTTTTAATAACAAGCTTCACTTTAGCTCTAGGTTATTATATTATTTCTAGCAATTTCGAATTTAAAAAAGATATTATTTCTAGTTTAGCAATATTATTTACTCTATTTTTTATATCAGAAAAATTAATAATTATAGCATTATTTAAGATATATGATTCATTAGCCTTTTCGATAATATTTAATTTTTCTGATATACACTTAATTAACATAAATACAACTATAATATATATTATTATATCTCTATTTTTTATTATTTTACAAAATTATTCAAATAAACCTGTATTGGCAAGGAAAATTTCATTATGCTATAAAGACCTTTTTATAATACTTACTAGTTTAATACTTAATATAATTTATTTTCTTTATCCAAATAGATTTTATTTATTAAATTTAATTACTTCAAAATTATTAAAAATTCATATTGAATCATATAACAAAAATTTATTATATATGAATATTAATAATAAACTTATAATTATTAATATAGGGTTATTTTTAATGGTTATTTTTATAGTTTGCAAAATTACAACTTACTTAATGAAAAAAAGTCATAAGTTGATTTAATATTATTTACTTTTATTCCTTATTATTATAAAGTATGATTAAATTCTACATTTTTTGGTTTTTATGAAAAAATATTAGCTACTGGATTAACAATTTGTTCTATAATGGCATTTTCACCAACAATAACTTATGCTTCAAGTCTTCCTGATACTAATGATACTGAAATGTCTTCATTAGTATCAGGAAGACATTTCATCTCGTACAGCATATAACTGGAAAGTAAATAATTTAGGTGTCAGTTCAAGAGGGATATCTCAAATCATAGGCCCTATGTCTGGAGGAAAGTTTAATGCCGAAAGTGCTTTTGGATATAATCGAACATTTAAAATTTCTTGGAGTGGAACATCTTCTAATGCTAGTTTTAAAATTAAAGCTGTGGGTCAGGATTCGGGAAATTCCGGAAAAACTGTTTATTCAGGCTCCTGTTCAGGTTCCTCAGGTTCTACAATCTTAACAATTCCATATGAGGCTAGAGGGGAGATAAAACTATATGTGGAATCTTATACATCAGGAGCTATAAATATTGGTACATTACATTTAGATAGTAGATAATATCTTAATATAAAAATATTAAGATATTATCTATAGTGATGTAGGGAGAGTATTTCTCTCCATATTTTAAAATAACTTTATAAATGTTATATTGAATTACTATTTTTTAACTATAAGCAAAGTTAATCATTAAAATATACAATTGCTATTATTGTTCTTTTACTATCGCTATATACTTCTTTAGCGTATTTCGACTTATATTGTGTTTATTCATCAAATCTATTTGTTTTATAGTCCTATCACTTAAAAACTCTTTTATATCAGCTTTTAGTTCATCACTCATTTTATCAAGTTTACCTTGTTTTCTTCCACTTTTCTTATCAGATGCTGCTATACCTTGTTTTATTCTTTTAACTATAATTTCTCTTTCTTGTTGAACCCTATTAAGTTCTACTATTAGCAATAGTTTTATAGTACTATCTAAAGCAGTTTTAGTAACTAAACTTTGAGTATTAGCTATATTAGTTAAATTACTTATGTAATCTGTTGATACAGTTGGATTATCTAAAAATACTAAATTAATACCCTTTTTCATTAACTCCATATATTTTTCATATCCATTTTCAGCTTCTCTTGTAAATCTTGATATCTCTTTAAATACTATAGTATCATCTTTTTGTAATATCTTCTCCAACTTGCTCCATTGAGGTCTATCAAATGTACTTCCACTAATATCATCTTTAAAACTTAATAGATATTCTATGTTATTACTTTCAGCATATGCCTTTAAACTTTTTTCTTGTCTATTGAATGATTGCTTATCATCACTCTCTTTAGTTGATATTCTCATGTAACTATAATAATTTCCCATAATATTACTTGCTCCTTTAAAATGTCATTCAAACTATA
>JAUNBX010000094.1:0-2198 GCA_030526875.1 Clostridium perfringens
ATGAGTATAGCCTATCTTATTGCAGGAGCTTTTGTTATAGAAAATGTATTTGCAATTCCTGGTATTGGAAGACTTGGAGTATCAGCTATTTTTAATAGAGATTATCCCGTAATTCAAGCTTATATTCTTTTAATGGGAGTAATGTTCGTATTTTGTAATTTAATGGTTGATATAGTTCAAGGATTTATTGACCCAAGGATGAAAAGGGGGCTTGTAAAGTGATAAAAAAGTTTTTAAAAGATAAAGTAGCTGTTACATGCGTTTTAATTATAGCTTTTGTAGTTATATGTGGTATTTTTGCAAACCAAATAGCCCCAAATGACCCTTATGCACAAGATATAGTTAATAAGTACGCTAGAGTTTCTCTTAAGTATCCTTTAGGAACAGATGCCCTTGGTAGATGTATTTTATCAAGATTGCTTTACGGAATAAGAACAACCTTTTTTCTAGCTTTTTTAACTATGGTTGGAACTATTTTTGTTGGTAGCTTAGTTGGAATTATCTCAGGATTCTTTGGGGGAATTATAGATGAAGTCTTAATGAGATTTTGCGATATAATGATGTCCTTTCCAAGTCAAGTTATGATTTTAGCTATAGTTGGTGTTTTAGGAGTTGGAATTAACAATGTAATTTTTGCTTATATAATTGTGAAATGGACATGGTATGCTCGTATGATAAGAGGTTTTGTAATAGAGCACAGGCATAAAAACTACATGTACTATTCAAAGGTTATAAGGACAAAAAGAAGCTATGTTATATTTAATCACGTAATCCCTAATATATTATCAGAAGTTGTTGTTTTAGCTACCCTTGATATGGGATGGGTTATATTAAATATTTCAACACTTTCGTTCTTAGGTCTTGGAGTACAAGCACCAACACCAGAATGGGGATTAATGCTAAGTGATGCCAAAAATGTTATTTCAACTAGACCAGAACAGATGATAGCACCAGCTGTAGCAATTTTAGTAGTTGTAGCTACATTTAATCTTTTAGGAGACTGTTTTAGAGATTTATTAGATGTAAAGGAGGCCAGAGAAAGTTGTTAAAGGTTAAAAACTTAAGTGTTTCTGTTAAAAATGGAAAGACAATAAGCAAGATTATAGATAATATATCCTTTGATATAGAAAAAAATAAATGTTTAGGAATTTTAGGAGAGTCAGGTAGTGGAAAAAGTATTACTTGTAAGGCTATTTTAGGACTTTTAGATAAAAATTTTAGCGTTGAAGGTGAAGCTATTTTTCAAGGTGAAAATATATTAACTTTAAATGAAGAAGAAAAGAGAAAATTAAGGGGAAACAAAATATCTATGATAGTTCAAAATCCTATGACAGCTTTTAATCCTTTATATACTGTAGGGAATCAAGTTATAGAAACCTTTAGAGAACATATGAAAATAAGCAAGGGAGAGGCTAAAATTTTAGCAATAAGCTCCTTTGAGAAAATGAATTTAAAAAATCCAAAAGAAGTTTTAAAGAAATATCCACATGAATTAAGTGGTGGAATGCTCCAAAGGATTATGATAGGAATAACTATTTTTTTAGAGCCAGATTTAATAGTTGCAGATGAGCCGACAACAGCTATAGATAGTTTAAATCAAAGAGAAGTTATAAAAGAATTTTTAAAGATGAAAGAAGAATTAAAGACATCTATGATTTTTATAACTCATGATTTAAGTGTTTTAAGTGAAGTTGCAGATAATATTATAGTTATGAATAAAGGGGAAATCATAGAATATGGAACGAAAAAAGAAATAATTTTAAATCCACAAAACAGTCATACTAAGTTTTTAGTAGATACAAGGCTTAAACTTCTTAGAAGATTTAAAGAAGTGGTTAATTAAAGGAGGAATTTAATTTGTTGTTAGAAGTTAAAAATATAGATTTTAGTTTTTCTAAAGGGATATTAAAAAAAGATAAAAACAATATATTAAAGAATATTTCCTTTAATTTAAATGAAGGGGAATGTTTAGGTCTTATAGGAGAGTCAGGAAGTGGAAAAAGTACTTTGGGTCGTATAATTTTAGGCCTAGAAAAACAACAAAAAGGAACAGTAGCCTTTAATGGAAGCTTAGATAGAAAAATTTGGCAAAAGGATTTAAATGTAGTTTTTCAAGATTATACAACATCAGTAAATCCTAAATTTAAGGTTTTAGACGTTATAAAAGAAACTCTTTTAGATGAAAAATTAAATAAAGA
>JAUNBX010000094.1:2298-3993 GCA_030526875.1 Clostridium perfringens
TCATATCTTTTTATTACTCATGACTTATCAGCAGTAACCTATATATGTGATAAGGTTATATTTTTAAAGGAGGGGCAAATTGTAGAGAGAGTGGAAAATATAAATGATTTAAGATATGTAAAAGATGAATATTCAAGAGCTTTATTAGATTCAGTAAGTGATATAGATATAGATTCTTATAACTACAGAGAAGCTATCAATTAAATTATAGCTTTAATGTAAGAATAAATTCTTATTAGAGATTTTATATTAAAGATAAGATATTATTACCTGTTAAAGTAATATTATCTTTTTTCTTTAAAACAAATATTATATTAAAAAAATAGATAAATCAATAAATATACTTAAACTTAGTAGCAATGAGTTATGTTAAAATAGGGTAAAGATATATATAGTAAAATAAATTAGTTGTTAGGAGAGATTTTATGTTAAAGTTAGGAGACTTAGTTGCAAATATAGGAGAGAAGAAACAAGGATTTGTAAATGTATATGATACAGATTACAGTATGCCTGTAACTCTTATTAATGGAGAAGGTTTAGGAAAAACTATATTAATAACAGGAGGAATTCATGGCTGTGAGTATACTGCAATACAAACGGTTATGGAACTTGCAAAGGAAATAAATCCAAAGGATGTAAAGGGGAAAATAATAATAATACATCCTGTAAATATACAAGCCTTTAAGAAAAAAGTCAGTGCAGTTGTTGTAGAAGATAATAAGAATTTAAATAGAGAATTTCCAGGAAATATTAATGGAACAATAACAGAAAAAATATCTTATTTTATTGAGAATGAATGTCATAGTCAATGCGATTTTTATGTGGATTTACATGGCGGTGATCTTTATGAAATGGCAACAAATTTTGTTTATTACCCAGGGATAGCAGAGGAAAGTGTTATAAATAAGTCAAAAGAAATAGCATCTCTTTTAAATGTAGATTACATGGTAAAGTCAGGTGCGAAAACAGGATCATATAACTATGCCGCAATAAAAGGAGTGCCAAGTATCCTTATTGAAAAAGGAGCAACTAAACAGTTGTTAAAAATATAGAAAGTTGTAATTAAATATAGATAAATATATTTTTAAAACAAAAAGCTCCCTACATTCGTAAAGAGTGTAGAGTGGTGGATTAATCCATCCAAAACTCCTTTAATTGCTGGAAGTTCCTAAAGCTAACTAAACTACAAAGTAAAGATGAAATATGCTTAAGCTTGAATGTTACGAAAGTAGAAAAAATTAGTTAGATGGTATAAGGTTAAATCCTAAGTGCTAAGAAAAGTGGATAATCAGCAGCGAAGCCTTTAATAGAGGAACGTTCAACGACTAGAGAGAAATCTCGTACCCTAAAGCTAGGGGAAATGGGGAGCATCTAAAATAATTAAAAGTTTTAGATGGTGATATAGTCTGTGCTTAATAGAAATATTAAGAAGTTCATAAGAGAACTGACAAGAAAGTAGCGATTTTTGTTGAACACGCTAAAAATGTACTTTAAATGTGTATATTTTTATTTATTTAAAATACTACAAAATCTTTTAAGATTATAATAATTAAATTAATATTATTTTTAATTATTTATTTACCTCTAAATGTTATAGTAAACATGTAATTAGCACATAATACTATTACTATAAAAGAAAGGGAGGTGAAATAAATGATAAAGGCTTATAAAATAAGACTATTACCAACAGAAAAA
>JAUNBX010000095.1 GCA_030526875.1 Clostridium perfringens
TATATTGAGTGTCAAACATATATCTTTTTGTTTTAGACCTTTTGCAAGAAGGTCTTTTATTTTTTCTCTTCTTTGTGATATCTTTTCTTTTTCTGTTAATTTACCTTGATTTTTTAATTTCTCTCGATATTTTTCTTTATTATATTCATTATTTCTTCTCTTATATTCTTCTTTAGAAATTATAGTTTTCATTTCTCTTTGTTCTTCATCTGATATTTCTAAAAGATTTATAAGAGTTTCATTTTTATATTTATAGTCCTTATTTTGATTTTTAAATACCCTTTCAGCTGATTTAGTGGCGCTTACAACCTCTTTTTCTCTTAATGGTTGCTTAAACATACTATTTAATTCTAATGTATCATTTAATGATTTTTCTACATCTTCAGTAAAATAACATAAATAATACCGATATAAGAATAATATAAGTTCTCTATGACCTTTTAAATCATACTTCCTTAATTTACATAGCTTTATTATGTCCTGTAACCTCGCATAATAAAGACTTCTTTCTCTATAGATATATTTTACCTTTTTAGGTCTACCTCGTCTTACAGAAACCTTCTCGCTTAATTCAGGCATATATTCGTTTTGTATCTCTCTTAACTCATACAAATAATCATAATTATCTATTATTTTTACTTCTGTATGTGTTTTAGAATTAATACTACCTGGTACTCTTAATATTCTTGTTGCATCTAATGCTTGTCTATCTGCTCCAAATTCTTTTAAAGTTTTATATAAATATTCTTCTGCTGCTTTCCAAAGGGGTAAAGCCATACTTGGAACCTTCTTTATAAGCCATATTAAATATAAACCTCTTCCACTATCTATAATTAAATTAGGAATAGGTACATTTTTCCCAAAGTAATTTTCGCATAGATTCATTAAAATCTGCTCTTTAGTAAACCCTGTTTTATATGTATCTAAATCTATAAATAATGCATTAAGTTCTTTAAGGCACTCTAACCTTCTGTAAGTCTTATAAAAGGTATTCAAAGTAATATATAGATTATCTTCATCATACTTTAATTCTACTAACTGCATATGCTTATAATGCCACTGCTTATATCCCCCATTAGATATTTTAGCTTTAGTTATCCATCCTTCACTATTTCCATGAACAATATTTATATACTTAATACTTGGAGATAGACCTTTTTCATCTTCTTGTTTTAAAGCTACTTCCAAATTTCTCTCTCACCTCCCATCTTTAGTCAAATTATAACATAACTCAAGTTCATTTAAAATCTCTATATAACATACCTTTATTGAGATCAATAAAATGTATATTACCATTTATATAAATTCATTAAATTAAAAAGATACAAGCTTAACTTGTATCTTTTTAATTTATCCCTCTTCTTCTTTTTTATATGTTGAACTTAAAATAAATTATTACCTCATCCATATATTTCAAAACTTAAGGCTCCATATATTATCTTTTTAGCTATATATAACTGAATAAATTTTATAATTAAAAAGTACTAGTATTCTTTTTAGATTAAGTTTTAATACTATTTTTTTAAATAATTTATATTATATATTCCTTATTGTTATACATTCTCTTCTTAACTAGCCATAACATTGTAATAAGACTATAAAGAAAGGAGTCTATACAATGAAATATACTACCATTAAGAAAACCAAAGATGATTTAGAATCTTTAGTTTCACAAATTAAATTATCAGACAATGAAGAGGCTATACAACTTGCTAATGAAATGTCTAATTATATCTCAGCCTATACAACATTACTAAATGAGCTTGATCCAGATGACTCAATACATAATATATCTACTGTATTAGGAATAAGACAAACTCAAATACTTATGTTTAAAATAAAAGCTGCATTATTTAATAATAACCTTGATAGTCTAGGTAAACACGGTTCTAACCTTATAGATTTAATATTTTAATCAAATATTATTAAGATAAATAGAGATGGTATACCCATCTCTATTTTTTATGTCATATATTATAAATATCCTGTATACATTCTATTTAATAGGTATTACATACTTTTTTATGTCAACTTCATTGTAATTATTCTCAGTAACTCTTCCACCTTTAAAATAATCCATTGATAATTCACTTAGTAAATCTTCTACCTCCTCAATATCTTTTATTTCTTCAGATCTTTTTATTCCTCTAGAATTAAAATATCTCTTTCTTCCTATTAACCTAATATCATTTTTCATAATATCTTTTAACATATAGTTTTTTACTTTCTCTATATCATCAGAGGTATTTTGTATTTCATTAATTTTTATAAATCCATTTCCCCAAATTGTTGCTAATTCATTAAGTACTACCCTTTGAGTAAGATTATATAAAATAGCATGGTAATGTATTGATCCTCTCTCTTGGAACTCTACTACTGCCGTATACTTTAAACTTAAGCCATATTTATAATTTAATCTTTTTATAAACTTTTTAAATTCATTATTAGCGATATCTAAATCCATAATATTATCTTCATATGTCAGCGTTAAAAATTTACTACCTTCTTCTACATTACAATAAATTATTCTTGCTAACTCTCTTTTTGCTCTTATTGAACTTTTCCTTTGAAGTTCCTTTTTTCTTTTACCATCAATTTCATCAACTCTATTTTGTTTTACAAATTGCTTTTTAGGCTTTTCATAGTATATATGATTTTTATACTCATATACCTCTATCATATTTCCACTTACAACTATTTTTTTATTATAACTTTCCATTTTCTTATTCTCCTTTTATGTTACTATAATCCCTCCACTTACAGGGTGGGGATTTATCTAGTTAAACTTCTTTCTTTATTTTGTTACTACAAAAATAATTTTTTATTTATTTCTAGGAATATATACCTAGCTTAATATATATTATTCTGTTATAACCAAAATAATTTTCTATTTTCGATATGTTAATGACAATTATATTTTCTACTGTTTATTTGTTCATTTACTAATGAACAGGTGCTATAATAAAAAGAAATAATAATTATTGGAGGATATACATAATGGAATGTACAAGACAAAGATTATCTAAAGAAGTAGTTGAAAAAGTCGAAGAACTATTAGAGAAAAAGTGGAGCTATTCAAAAATCGTAAAAGAAACTAAGGTTAGTAAAGGATCTATTTCTAAAATTAAAAATGGAACTTATAAGAAAGCTCCATTAATCCAAGAATCTATTAACGAAAAAGAATATGCTGCATTAAAAGAAAAATATATAGAATTAAATAAAAAATATACTCAGTTAAGTTCTTCATATATAAATATTTACAGAGAAAATATTAAATTGAAGAGGAATAATAAGTATTTAAGAAAGTATACCAACGACCTCAAGAGGTTTGAAGTCTATATAAAAGACTTAGGAAATTTTACACATTACTTAATGTATAATAGAAATTTCAATAAACCTACTGTTCAAAATCATTATCATGATTTTAGATCTATTAATCTTTATTCTAACAACACTTCAACTAATAATAAACCTTTTAATAATAATTCAATAAATAATAACCTTATAGATTTCAATCCCGATAATAGTTAAATTTTATAAAAATTATGTATACTATACCTATAAAATGAATGTATACACCGTATACATTCATTTTTAGTGTAAAAAGACTAATATTTATTACTTTTGTATTATAGCTATATACTTCTTTAATGTGTTTCGACTTATATTATGCTTCTTCATTAAATCTATTTGCTTTATACTTCTATCACCTAAAAACTCTTTTATATCTTCCTTTAATTCATCACTCATTTTATCAAGCTTACCTTGTTTTCTGCCACTTTTCTTATCACTTGCTTCAATACCTTGTTTAATCCTCTTAATTATAATTTCTCTTTCTTGCTGCACCCTATCAAGTTCAACTATTAATAATAGTTTT
>JAUNBX010000039.1 GCA_030526875.1 Clostridium perfringens
ATGAAAAATAAAAATTACTATGATATAATAATTTAAGAAAATAATAGGAGGAAACTTAATGGCAGATAAACTTTTAGAGATTTTCCTTGCTATACCAGCCCTTTTAATAGCATTTAGTGCTAAAGAATATTCTAGAGCAAAGGTTGCTGATATGTTAGGAGATAATACACCAAGGTTTCAGGGAAGGCTAACCTTAGATCCCTTTGCACATATAGATATAATGGGTCTTGTCTTTATGTTATTTCTTAACTTTGGATGGAGTAAAGCTGTACAAATAAATAAAAATGCTTTTAAAAATCCAAGACGTGATGCACTTAAAGTTAATTTTGTAGCACTTTTTTCTAATTTAGTTGTTGCAATTGTAGCATCATTATTTTATGTCTTATTAATTTTATTATTTGGAACAAGCAGTGATGCTATGCAGATAATAGGTTTAGTTCTATATTACATAATTTTAATTAACGTTGATTTATTTGTATTTAACATACTACCACTTCCGGGGTTAGATGGTTTTAGAATACTTGCAGATCTATTTCCCCAATTATTTCGTAAAGTTGCAGGGACTATATACAGATATTATATAGTTATACTAATCATAGTTCTTTTAATTGGATCGAACTTATTAATATATCCTTGTGGATATATAATAAATAGTTTAATAAATTTCTGGGCTATTATATTATAATTTATATTGTTAAAAAGAGAGTGAGATATATTCCACTCTCTTTTTAATATTTCTAAAATTTTAAATATCAGATTAAGTAAAATCATAAAACATTATAAAAAAAGACAAAATAAACATTTCAACTATTGTAAAAATATGTTAAAATATTATTAAAATAATGTTTGTAGGAGATTTTTATGAAAAATAAAAATAATGTTTTAATTTCACTTTTTATGACAATGATATTATTTTTAATTGCTATATTTATAAATTATGGAGAGGAAATTAATATAGCAGAAGCTTTTGAGATAAAAACTAAAAAAACAATAAATATAGTAGCTGTTGGAAATATATTAGTACACTATGATCAAATATTAGCAGCTTATAATAATGAAAGTTATAAATATGAATTTCAAGAGAATTTTAAATATATAAAAGAATACATAGAAGAAGCTGACTTTGCTTATTGCAATATAGAAAGTTCTTATGGAGGAGAAAGTTTAGGTTATTCAGGATATCCAAGATTTAATTCACCAGAATCTATGTTAAGTGCGTTAAAAGACACAGGGTTTGACTTAGTAAATGCAGCAAGTGATAATATACTAGATTCTTTAGAAGAAGGCTACTTTAATACTATAGATAATCTAGAACAAATAGAATTAAAATATACAGGAATTAAAAGAGAAAGCAATAGCCAAGATTATATAATAGAAAAAATAGATGGAATAAAGATTGGGTTTACCTCCTATACCTTTGATGATTCATTTAAAAATAGTAAAGAAGAAGTAGTTGATTTAATAAATACTTATAGCTATAGCGATTTAGATAATAGTCTTTTAAAAATAGAATCGAAAATAAATGAAATGAAAAAAAATGGTGCTAAGTTTATAATGATTGGTGTTCACTGGGGTGATGAATTTAATATAGAGCCTAATGATACTCAAAAATATATAGCAGAAAAGTTAAATTTTTATGGAGCTGATGTTATTTTAGGTTCACATCCAAATGTTGTTGAACCTATAGAAACAATAGTAAATGAAGAAAGTGGACATTCTACATTAGTTATATATTCTATGGGGAATTTTATATCTAACCAAAGGCAAGAAACTATGGGAAATAGATTATGTGAAGATGGAATTATTTTAAATTTAGAAATAGGGAAAAAATTAAATGGAGAGGTAGAAGTAGTTTCCTATACTTATATACCAACTTGGACATATAAATATAAAGATTCAAATGGAAAAAATAATTATTATATACTAGATAGTAAAAAGGTTTTAAATCATGAAAATAAGGATGAAATACCAGATACAGTATTAAATTCTTTAGAAAAATCAATAAAATCAATAGATAATATAATTAAATAGTATAATAGTAAAAGGGGAGCTTATATCTAGCTCCTCTAATTAAATTTTTTGAATTTTATCATCATTAACCTTAAATATATTAAGATTTTTGCCATAAATATCTTTAAAGATTTGAGCACTTCTTAAAGCTTGTTTAATTTCTAAATCTATGTGATTAAAAGAAAATAAACCTATATTTACCGCATTATCATCTATCTTTATCTTAATATCAAATATAGAACCTACTAAGTTTCTGTCTAAACTTTCTGATATTTTTAAAAGGACACCTAATTTCTCTATATTATATATATCTAATTTATTTATAAGAGCCCCATATTTAGGAAGTGGTACTTCAAAGTTATTATTTCTATGAGAAGCTGCACAAAGAGCACTTAATAGTTTTTCCTTATGAGTTAAACCATTTATCTGTGAATTTAAAATTATATAAAGGGAATGAAGATGATGGTCATAATATCTTATATTGATTCCACAGTCATGAAGAAGTGAAGCAGTTTTTAAAATATATTTATAACTATTATCTAATTTGTGAAGAGATTGTAATTCCTCAAATAGTTTTGAAGAAATTTTATAGACATTTTTACTATGAAGTTTATTTATATTTAAATCATCCATAACATTTTGCAGACTAGAATCTAAAATTTCTTCTTTAGATGTATAGAGTTTATTTAAATAATCATAAAGGATCCCCTCTCTAAGGCTACTTCCACAAACACTTATATTATTTATCATAGAAACATTTAAAATCTCTTTTAAAATCTGAGTTGCAGAAACTATAGTATTTCCACGGGTTTTAGATAATCCATCTATGCTCATTCTCTGTTTTAAGTTTTTGCTTTTTAGAAGGCAAAATATTTCATCAATATCATGAGAACTTAAAATATAATTATGTGATAATTCTAAAGGGTATCTATTTTTTCTTCTGTGAATTTTACCTATATTTCTAAAAGCACCACCAATGCCGATTGCCAAATCAAATTTATTTTCTTTAAGCCAAGTTAAATCTAAATTATTTAATGCATTTCTTATATAGGAAAGGGAATTTGTACTGTCACTAAATGATATAGTATCGTCTAAATTAAATAAAGATGTTAATGTTACATAGCCAAAAGGTAGTACACATTTTTTATAAATAGAATTATTAAAAATCCATGCTAAGTAAGTAATATTACTATTTATATCTATTAACAAAGAATTATTACATTCCATAGAGTTTGCAGTACCTAAAAAGTTATAATAAATTTCTTTTTCACTATTTAGTATTTGCATATTTATATTTAGTTCTTTAAGTATTTTTTCTTTTAGAACATTTATATTTTTAGCTCTTGATATGTCTCCTGTACATACCAAGATAATCTTGTTTGTTCCGGAAGATACACACATTGACATAAAGGAACGAACAGTAGATAGTATAAATTTCATATCTTCTTTTTTTATATTCGAGCTATTAACTAGATAAAAGTCCATTTTAGTTCTTTCTTTTAGTTCGTCAATTATTTTAAAGTGTTTAGAGTCAGAAATTTCTGCTAATGTTATTCTAATTACATTTGAGCTAATAGTTATTATACCAATTCGATTCATTATTTATTTTCCCCTTTTAATAAACATATATTAAAGATATTATATAAAAAGACAAATAATTTCAATATAAATTTTACTTTTAAATATACTTTTTTATATCTTGACAATGATTAGAACTCCTATATATAATAAACTATATGTTAAATTAAAATATAATATAATTTAAAAATCATTGAAGAGAAGAGTAGTTTATTTTTATTTTCAAAGCGATTAGGGGATGGTGTAAGCTCTAAAAAATTAAATAAATGAAAAGAGCCTCTGAGATACTGCCAGAATCTTTAAACTTTAAAGTAGTAGGGTATAGTCGCAAAAATAATGCGTTAAAATAAAAAGTGGGTTTTAAACCAATTAGAGTGGTACCGCGGAAAATATCCGTCTCTTAAATTTTAAGAGACGGATATTTTTTTATAAACTTTTTAATTACTAAAATTTGTTTTGGAGGGATAAAAGACATGAACTATAAAAAAATAGTTGCAAGTAGATTAAAAGAAAATATTGATTTAGACATAGAAAAAATAGAAAGCCTTATAGAAATACCACCAAAGAGTGATATGGGAGATTTTGCTTTTCCATGCTTCCAATTAGCAAAGGTTATGAAAAAAGCTCCTAATATGATAGCTAAAGATATAACAGATGCTATAAATAAAGATGGATTTGAAAGAGTTGAAAATCTAGGACCATATGTTAACTTTTTTGTAGATAAAGTAGAGTTTAGTAAAGATATAATAAATGAAATATTAAGTGAAAAAGACTCTTATGGTTCTTCGAAGGTTGGAGAAGGAAAAAAATATTTAGTTGAATATTCTTCACCAAACATTGCAAAGCCATTTCATGTAGGGCATCTTTTTACAACGGCTATAGGAAATTCATTATATAAGATGTTAAAATTTGAAGGTTATGATGCTATAAGAATAAATCATTTAGGTGACTGGGGAACTCAATTTGGAAAGCTTATTTCAGCTTATAAAAGATGGGGAAATGAAGAAGCTATAGAGAAAAGTCCTATAACAGAGCTTTTAAGAATATATGTAAAGTTCCACGATGAAGCAGAAAAAGACCCTAGCCTAGAAGATGAAGGAAGAATGTACTTTAAAAAACTAGAAAATGGCGACAAAGAAGCGGTAGAACTTTGGAAAAGATTTAAAGATTTATCTTTAAAGGAATTTAATAATATCTATGGTATGCTAGGGGTTGATTTTGACTCATGGGCAGGAGAAAGTTTTTATAACGATAAAATGGATGTAGTTGTAAAAGAGCTTGAAGAAAAAAATGTATTAACAGAGAGCAATGGGGCAAAAGTTGTTATGCTAGATGACTACAATATGCCACCTTGCATAGTTGTAAAATCAGATGGAGCATCAATATATGCTACAAGAGATTTAGCTGCAGCTATGTACAGAAAAAAAACTTATAACTTTGATAAATGTATATATGTAGTTGGAAAAGATCAAATCTTACACTTTAAACAAGTATTTAAAACATTAGAACTTGCAGGACACACTTGGGCAAATGATTGTGTTCATATACCTTTTGGTCTTGTAAAATTTGCAGATAGAAAGCTTTCAACTAGAAAGGGAAATGTAGTATTACTTGAAGAATTATTAAATGAAGCGGTAGCTAAGACTTTAGAAACTATAAATACTAAAAATCCAGGTCTTAAAGAAAAGGAAGCAGCTGCTAAAGAAATTGGAATAGGTGCAGTGTTATTTACTTATTTAAAGAATTCAAGAGAAAAAGATATTGTTTTTGATTGGACAGAAATGTTAAGCTTTGAAGGTGAGACAGGACCATATGTTCAATATTCTTATGCAAGAGCTAAGAGTATATTAAGAAAAGCTCAAGGGTTAAATGGAGAAGCTGATTTTTCAAAATTAAACTCAAAAGAAGAATTTGAGCTTGCAAAAACTTTAGAAGGATTTAATAAAGCAATACTTCTTGCTATAGAAAAATTAGAGCCATCAGTTGTAACTAGATACACTGTAGATGTTGCAAAGGCATTTAATAAGTTCTATAATGCTCATAGCGTATTAAACTTAGAAGATAATGGCTTAAAAATAGCTAGACTAAAACTTATAGAAGCAACAGCACAAGTTATAAAAAATTCCTTAAATTTAATAGGAATAAATGTTGTAGAAGAAATGTAGAAAAAATTTAATGAAATATTAAATCCACCTAAAATTTTAGGTGGATTTTTTTAATTTTCTTCTTTATATTTAGGGCATTTACAGGAGCAATTAGAACAGTTACATTTTCCTTTTGCTGAAGCTTTAATATTTTTAAATAGTATATATAAACCTAAAGAAAAAATTAAGATAGTTATTAAAATTTCCATAAATAATATTTCCTTTCTAAATAAAAAGAGAACCTATATTAAATATCAAAAATGCGACTATCCAAGCAATTACTAACTGAAGTACTACAGAAAATAAAGTAAACTTTCCTCCAAATTCTTTCTTTATAGTTCCTACAGCACTCATGCAAGGTGTATATAAAAGAACAAAAACCATAAATGCAAAAGCTGTTAAAGCGGTAAAGTGTAAAGGCAAGATACTTGATAGATCACCACCATATATAACCCCCATAGTTGAAATAACAGTTTCTTTTGCCATTATTCCAGTTAAAAGTGAAATTGAAGCTTCCCATGTGCCAAAACCTAAAGGCTTAAAGATTGGAGTTATAAATGTTCCTATATTATATAAGAAGCTATCTTGTATATCATCTACAAGACCTGTAAAGTTAAAACTTTGTAAAAACCATATAAGTACGCTCATAGCAAATATTATTGTACCTGCTTTTTTTAGGAAACCAAGAGTTTTCGTAGATAATTCCTTAAATACAGATTTAGCATCAGGAATTTTATATTCAGGAAGTTCAATTATAAAAGGTTCTTCATCTTTTTTAAATATTGTACCTTTGAATATTAATCCAATTAAAAATGCTATAAGTATTCCTAAAAAGTAAAGAGAAGCAATAACTAGTGTAGCATGTCTTGGAAAAAATAGTGCTGTAAAAATAACATAAACAGGAAGCTTAGCATTACAAGACATAAAAGGGATTAAAAGTGCTGTAAGCTTTCTATCTTTTTCACTTTCTAAAGTTCTTGCTGACATTATTCCAGGAACAGAGCAACCAAAGCCTGTTATCATAGGAATAAATGCTTTTCCAGATAATCCAATCTTTCTCATAAGACTATCCATTATAAAAGCTACACGGGCCATATAACCACTATCTTCTAAAATATTTAGACAGAAAAATAGTGCAATTATTACAGGTAAAAGCACAAGAATACCGCCAACACCACCTATTATTCCATCAACAATTAAAGATTGAAACCAAGGTGAACTGCTAGATAAAAGATTAGCTACAAAAGGCATTAAAGTATCTGCTAAAAATCCATCTAAAAGATCTGCCAAGGGTTGTCCTACCCAGGCAAAGGTAAATTGAAATATAAAAAGCATTATTCCTATAAAAATTGGGTAAGCAAGATACCTATTTAAAACAAATTTATCTATTTTATCTGAGGTAGTTATAACTTCACCTTTTTCATTAGCTTTAATACAATTTCGTAGCTTACTTTCTATGTAATTGTAAGCCTCTTTTTCGTCATTAAACTCGTACTTTTTATTATCTAAAAAGGCTTTAAAATCCTTTTTTTCTAAGAATTCAAAGATGCCATCTAAACCTTTTTCTTTAGAGGCCATTATAGGAATTACTTTAGCTTTAAAGGATTTTTCAAGTTCCTTATAATTTATATTAACTCCTTTTTTATCAGCAATATCTATCATATTAACTAATATAACCATTGGTTTATTAAATTCTTTAAGCTGCATAGTTAAATATAGATTTCTTTCAAGGTTTGAACCATCTACTATATTAACTATTAAATCAACATCTTCTGTTTCTAAAAATTTTTTTGAAATTTTCTCTTCGTTAGAGAATGTATCCATAGCATAAATACCAGGTAAATCAACTATTTTTATATCTTTATAAGATCCTTCTTTTCTATCTACGGTAACACCTGGCCAGTTTCCTACCTTTTGGTGAGATCCTGTTAAAGAGTTAAAAAGAGTTGTTTTGCCTACATTTGGATTACCTAATAAGGCAATTGTTGTCATATATGTGTCCCCCTATATTTATCAATTTATTAAAAATATATTTTTAGCATCTTTTTTACGTACAGCTAAATTAAAACCTCTTAAATTTATTATTAAAGGGTCTCCTAAAGGTGCAATGCCCTTTAAAGTAATTTTGGTTCCTTCTATACAGCCAAGGGCTAAAAGTCTTTTAGAAAGTCTAGAATCCCCAGTTATATTCTTTATAAGAGCAGATTGTCCAATTTTTAAATCATATAAAGTTATAGGAGTGTTAACAGTATTTTTCATACCATTTTGTCTTTCTAGCCTTAAATCGAATAAACTCATAATTATTAATACCTCCTAATGAAAATAATTATCAATTAGTTTCATATTATATGTTATTATCTAACTAAAGAAAATTCAACAAAAATAAGTAAATTTAACAAAAAATTAACAAATATTATTTAATTAGAAATTATCTTTTGAAATAATAGGAACTTGGTATATACCTATTATTTAATATAATGATATAATATATATGTTTAATAAAGTTTAACGGAAAAGAGTGATAAGGTGATAATAAAGGAGCATGAAATATCTATTTATGATTTAGATGATAGTTTTGCCCTTTCTTTTGTAGAAGGTGATGAATTATATAAGCACTCCGTATATTTTGATTTAGAACATTATGTATATAAAAAGCCTAAGTGTGTAGGGGTTTTTGGTGCAGGATTTTATAATGTGGAAAAAAAGAAATTTATAGTAACTCAATATATGATAGAAAATAAAAGTGAGGTTAAGGATATATTATATTTAGCTAAGAAGTATTTCATAGATATATCTGCAGATAAAAAGAAGAAATACATAGTTACTTTTTCAGGAAATAATGATTTTACAGTTATAAATTATCTTTTTGATAAATACGGAATAAATTTTGATTTTGGAAATTATTTTAGATCTATAGATATACAAAAAGTTTATGAACACGCTTTTAAGCAAAGTATAGGACTTAAGGCTTTAGAAAAAAAGTTTAATATAGTAAGAGAGGGAGAAGTAATGTCTGGTTCTAATCTAGCTAAAACTTTTCATAAGGTTTTAAAAGATAGGGAATACTTTGAGAGAATGCCAAAAGAGAAAATAGAAAAAATTTTAGTTTATAATGAGCAAGATGTTGTAAATTTATTCCATATATTAGTAAAGTGGAATTCAATTATAGAAAATAAGGAATCGGATTTAATATAGAAATATTATAAATTAAAATTAATATTTACAATAAAGTTTTATATAGTTATAATAAATCTATAAAAAACAAATATAATTAGCTGTGATAAAGAAGAGTATATAGCACTTAGTTTTAAAGAGAGTTAAATATTTTGGTGAGAATTTAGCATACTAATCTATAGAAAGAAGCTTTTGAGCTATAAGTTTAGCTTTAAATTAAAAGTGAAAACTATGGGTTTCTCCCATTAAAGAGAAAATAAGTGGATTAATTTGTTTTAATCAATTTAGGTGGTAACGCGGAAAAATAGTCTTTCGTCCTAAAATTATAGGATGGAGGACTTTTAATTTTTATAAAGGAATAGGTGGAAAAATGAATTTAGAAAAACAATTAGAACTTGCAGATTTAATATTCCCAAATGTTAATGAGACAATTGATGACTATTTAAAAAAATACCCAAAGAGAGATTTAAAAACAGAGGCTAAAGTTACAAGATATGCTCCAAGTCCTACAGGATTTCAACATATAGGTGGAATATTTACAGCTTTAATAAATGAAAGATTAGCAAATCAAAGTGAAGGTGTTTTTTATTTAAGAATAGAAGATACAGACCAAAAAAGAGAAGTTCAAGGTGCCATAAAGCTTATAATAGATAGTATTAATAAATATGGAATGAATTTTTCAGAAGGAGTAACAGGAGAAAATTCTGAAAAAGGAAACTATGGTCCATATAAACAAAGTGAAAGAAAAGAAATTTATAATGCTTTTGCTAAGGAACTAATAAAAAAAGGGTTAGCTTATCCATGTTTTGCTACTCCTGAAGAATTAACTGCGTTAAGAGAAAAACAAATAGCAGAAAAAATAACTCCAGGATATTATGGGGAATATGCAACTTATAGAAATTTAAGTACAGAAGAAGCTATAGAAAAAATAAAGAAAGGTGAAAATTATATACTAAGATTAAAATCACCTGGAAACCCTGAAAGAAGAGTAGAGTTTCATGATTTAATAAAGGGAGATGTATCATTCCCAGAAAACAATCAAGATATTGTTATTATAAAAGGAGATGGTCTTCCAACTTACCATTTTGCACATATTGTAGATGACTCTTTAATGAGAACAACTCATGTTATAAGAGGAGAAGAGTGGTTATCATCTCTTCCAATACATGTACAATTATTTGAAGTGTTAGGACTTGAAACTCCAAATTATGCTCATGTTCCAACTATAATGAAATTAGATGGGAATTCAAAAAGAAAGTTATCAAAGAGAAAAGATGTAGAAAGTGCGGTAACATATTATGATGAACAAGGATATCCTGTAGAATCTGTTATAGAATATCTTTTAAATATAATAAACTCTGCCTTTGAAGAGTGGAGAATGGAAAACAAAGATGCTGATTATCACGATTATGTTATAGCTTTAGATAAAATGAGTAAAAGTGGAGCTTTATTTGATATAGTTAAATTAGGTGATGTTAGTAAAGATGTTATATGTAAAATGAGCGCAGAAAAAGTTTATGATCTTTACGAAAAATGGTCAAATGAATATGACAAGGAAATTCATGAACTTTTAGTTTCTAATGAAGATATGATGAAAAAGGTATTTAATATAGAAAAGAATGGTCCAAAACCAAGAAAAGATTTTGCTAAATGGAATGAAGTAAAAGAAAAAGTATTCTACTACTTTGATGAATTATTTAGTAAGGAAACAGTAGAGAATGTGGAACTTCCAAAAACTTTAGATATAGAAAATGCTAAAGAGATAATAAAAGAATATAAAAATGCTTATAACTTTAATACAGATAATACAATTTGGTTTGAAGAATTAAAAGCATTAGCAGCATCTTTAGGTTATGCAACAGATAGAAAAGCTTACAAGAAAAACCCAGAAAACTTTAAGGGAATGGTATCTGATGTAGCAGGAGCTGTTAGAGCTGCAATAACTCATAGAAGCAACACTCCAGACCTTTATACAATAATGCAAATAATGGGTGAAGAAAAAGTTAGACAAAGATTTGAAGATTTTATAAATCTATAAAATGATTTTAAATTATAATGCATTTTATATAAGTTTAAAATAATATTTTGATTTAACTTTCATCTAGTTAGTAGTAATTTTTAAATTATTAATAATAGAAAAGATTACCTTACAGTGTTAAGGTAATCTTTTTTATTTGGTACCATATAAGTTTTATTCAACATAAAGATTATTCCCATCAGATTTAATAATAATTGTACCATCTTCATCAGTTCTATAATACTTTATATTATACTTTTTTAAAAGATTTAATGTTTTGGTGCTTGGATGTTTATAACTATTATTTATACCAACTGAGATTACAGCCATACTAGGAGATACCGCATTTAAGAAGTTTTCTGTTGTTGATGTAGAACTTCCATGATGACCTATTTTAAGAACATTAGAAGATAAATTAGCATTAGTACTTAGAACCTCTTTTTCTAGATCAGATTCAGCATCACCAGTAAATAAAAATGACGTATTGCCATAGACTATTTTAATAATTGGGGAGTAGTTATTTAAATTATCGTATGTATCTTTAATTGGAGAGAAAACATAGACTTTAGTGTTATTTCCAAGATCTAAAAAATCATCTGTGCCTTTTTTTATAATATTTATCTTTAGTGATTTTTGATTCAATTCATTAATCATAGATAGAAAGCTTTCTGTATTATGATAAACTTTAGGTGCTAAAAATTTATCAATATTAAATGTTTTAATTACTGTAGCCATAGAGCCTATATGGTCTTCATGAGGATGGGTTGCTATAACGTAATCTAAGGTTTTTATATTTAGACTTTTCAAATAATTTATTAGATAATCTTTAGAATCATAAGGCCCTGCATCTATTAAAATATTCTTATTATTAACTTGGATAAGCGATGCATCTCCTTGTCCTACATCAATATAATGAACTTTAAAGATATTGCTATTAGTGGGACTACTTTTAAAATTTAAACCTATAAAAATAAAGAAAATAAGAAATATAAAGGTAGAGGTAATAATAGTGAAAAATTTTTTTTTCTTAATAAAATCATCTCCTAGTAAAAATATGCTCTGTAATAAATTAAAAGCTTAATCCATATAAATTAAAAAAGTCTTTTAAAAAATAACTTAATAAGGATTATAGATACTAGTAAGTAATTATTAACTAATATTATTAAATTTAAACTTATAAGTTTATAAAAAGGATGGTTATATGAAAAATGAATTTTGTTTAAATAATGATAAAGCTACTATTGACTTTACTAAAAAATATTGTAATAGTTTTGAAGCTATATTAGATAGCTATGGATTTAAAAATTTAATAGAGGTATATTTAAAAAAATCTAAACATAGAAATACAAATAATTTTAAGTTCTTAGAAAGTTCCTTAAAAAGTGAAGATATAAGCTATATAACAAAAGTTATAACTAGCGTATTTAAACTTCTTACAATGATGCATGTAGATGAAGCTATAAGCTACAATGAAAACTTTAAAGAACTTTTAGAAGATAATAAGTTATTTTTAAAGGTCATAGAAGATATATATTCTTTTTGGAGAAAACTCGAAAGGTATACTTTAATACACAATAATAAAATACAAGGTGGAATAGCAGCTGTTAGTTTTACTGAAGCTAATGAAGAATTTTCGAAGCTTATTTTAAAATTTTATAGAAGAATTGAGAAAAATCTTTTAGGAGAAACCCCTAATGTTTACAGACAGGTAACAGCAGGAGGGAATGCTTGTCTAATGCTTAGCAATGTTATATGGCCTGTCCCTAAAAATTATGAAACTTTAGAAGATATTTGTTTTATCGATAGTATATCCCTAGAAGCCCCCTTTATAACATATCCTAAGAAAAATAAAAGAGATGGAATTTTTCAAGAAATATTTTACAATCCATTAAAAGACTTAACTTTAAATAAAGATGAATGGTTTTGCTATCCTGCAAAAGTTGGAGAACTTATGGCATATGTATATTTTCATAGAGATTTTTTAAGCCATGGAATAAGTCTTTGTAATTTATTTGAACTTGCTAAAACAGATGAGTATAGAGGGAGAAAACCAGATATTATATATGTCTTTGGTGCTAAAGAAGATAGTTTAGAACTAAAAACTCACTTTTATGAAGATAAAAAAAATCATTTAATGGTAGGTTATATAAATTATTGTGAGGATATGGACTATTTTGGATACATGAAGAAAATGATATTAACCCTTCATAATTTAATAATGATAAAAAATGAACATTTACCTATCCATGGAGCCATGGTTAAAGTTATTTTAAAGGATGGAAAAGAGGCTAATTTAGTTATAGTAGGAGATAGTGGTGCTGGAAAATCAGAAAGTTTAGAAGCATTTAGGTCTTTAGCAGAAGAACATATAAGTGATATGACAATAGTTTTTGATGATATGGGAGTTTTAAAGTTAAATAAAGATAAGAGTATTTTAGGTTATGGAACAGAAATTGGAGCTTTTGTTAGGCTTGATGATTTAGATCAAGGATACGCTTTTAAAGAAATAGATAGAAGTATATTTATGAATCCTGATAAAACTAATGCAAGACTTGTTATGCCAGTTGCAAGTTATGAAGAAATTGTAAAAGGATACAAGGTAGATATTCTTTTATATGCAAATAACTACTCAAAAGTAGATAATAATGAAAAAAGCATATCATATTTTGAAGATTATGAAGAGGCTATTAATGTTTTTAAGGATGGAACAAGAATGGCTAAAGGAACAACAACAGAATTAGGTCTTGTAAAATCATATTTCGCAAATCCTTTTGGGCCAGCTCAAAGAAGAGATGATATGGAGATATTAATAGAAAAATACTTTAAGATAGCTTTTGAAAACAACATTAAGGTTGGAGAGATAAAAACTTGCTTAGCTTTAGAGGGCTTAGAAAAAGAAGGACCAAGAAAAGCAGCTCTAGAACTTTTCAAAGTAATAGATAATTTATAATAAAAATAAACTCACTAAAAATTTGGTGAGTTTATTTAAATTAAATTTAATCAATATGTGTATGTCTATCTCTTGCAAAGAAGGATATTGCATATAGACCACAGATTCCAACGATTGCATATATTACCCTAGAGAATCCAGATCCTACTCCAAATAAAGCATCGATTAAGTTAAATTGAAAAAATCCTATAAGGCCCCAATTTATTGCTCCTATAATAACAAGTAAAAGAGTAATAATATTTAGTGCTTTCATAGTAACACTTCCTTTCTTTTCTTTGCAGTAATATTTTATCCTTTAGTAATATAATTATGCATAAAAAAATAGTAGAAATTCATCTACTATTATTTTGAAGTGTAAAATATTTAAAATTGGATATTTCTATCTACAGGTTGAGTTAATGATATAAAAGTATCAGTTTTATTTATACCTTCTATAGTATTAACCTTATTCATCAATAAATCTTGAAGGTCTGAAATATTTTTGCATATAACTTTAGCAAAAATAGAATATCCTCCAGTTATTAAGTGAAGTTCTACAACTTCTTTTATTTTAGATAGTTCTTCAAAAACATGATTATAAGATTTAGTTCCAGCTACGTGAATACCAACAAAACATAAAACATCATAACCAAGTTTTGGAAGGTCTAATAAAATTCTTGTACCTTTAATTATTCCTAAATCCTCCATCTTTTTCATTCTTACATGAATAGTTCCACCAGAAACGTGGCATATTCTTGCAATTTCTAAATAAGGAGTTCTACAATCTTTAATAAGTATATCTAATATTTGAAGATCTAGCTCGTCCAACTGTAGTTGAAAGTTTGGCAAAGCCATAAAATCACCCTCTCGACATTTAATCTGATATATGTATTATTTTATCAAAGAAATAACAAAAATTCTATAGAAATATTAGAAAATATAAAATAAAATGAGAAATTTGTTATTCAATAAACTCTAATATTTTGAAGTAAATGAAAGGAAGTACATATTTCTAAAAAATTATTGAAAATATATTAAATTTAAATTAATATATTATTAGGGAAAATATTAATTGTGGAGGAAAAATAATGTCAAATATTTTAAGCTTTTTTGGTTATACAATAGGAGCTATAGTTTTTGCTATCGTTGTATTTATAACATTCTCTTTATTAGGCAGATATGTATTTAATAAAATTCGTATAAACAAATGGATAATATTAGCTACAGCAATAATAGCCTTTATAGTTACATTCTTTATTCCAGATTTTAATGCTATAGGTAGTCTTGCTATACAAGTAGTATTAATATATATATGTGTAATATCTATTCTTTGGTTTATAGATGTTAATAAAAACGGATATCCTAAAATAAAAAAAGAAAAGAAAATAGTAATAAAATCAAAAGCTAAACCAAATAGAGCTAAAAAGAACAGTTAATTCTAAGAGGCCTCATTTTATGAAGCCTTTTTTTATTTAATAAATATAGGAGAACTTATAGCAGTTAAATTAGAATCTAAAAATACTTTTACAATATACCAAGTTTCTTTTTCACAGTAATCTTTTTTAAATATATACTGAATTTTATTTAAGTTCATATTATCTGATTCTTTAATCTTTTCTCCACCATTACTTAATATTTCTATTTTATTTATCTTATGCTTATTGTCATTTAAATAAATATAAAAGTTTAAATCAGAACTTTTAGAAATAGATGAACCCATAAAGTTGTCATTAATAGTAAATATAAGTTTTAATGTTCTAGATTCAGTAAAGAAGGTATGTTTATTTTTAAAAGCAGAAATTAAATTTTTAGCATCTAATTTTGGACAAATGGCACAAGTAAGTTTACTAAAATTACTGTAGGGAGGATATTTATAATTTTTTTGCCCTATAATACCTACTTTAAATCCACAGTCTAAAAGTGAAAAACAATTCTTCTCCTTAGATGAATAGATTTTTTTGTCACTTCTAACGTTTATATCTAAGCTAGGTGAGATTTCATTTAAAAAATCTTTATATAAAAAATTTTCAATGGGTTTATCAAAGGTATTTATTGATATATGACAATCTTTATTTTGTAAGAGCCATATGGCAAAATATTTAAAATCAGAGGCACTTCCCTTAAAAAAAGATTTTGTATTTAAAGTACTTACTTTTCCTAAGGAAGGAATTAAAGATTCAAATTCTAAAAGAACTAAAAAGTTTTCATTTTTTTTATTAAATCTAGATACAGATTTATTTAAATACTTCCAAATTGATAGAGAAGGATTTTTATGCTCTAAATTTAAATCTAAATCTTTATTTTCACGGCTTATTATGGCATAATCTAATCCTAGAGATTTTATTTTATCTAAGACATTAAAGGATTCATCTTTGTTAAATGAAGTTAGGCAATCAGAGGATACACCATAATAAAAATTTAAAGCGTTTATATCTTCTTCCTTATATATAGTAACTACATCTTTTTCAGACATAAAATCACCTCTATATATTAATATTAAATATATATTCTTTTTATTTTATATTAATGATTAGAAAGTTTAATATTAATAAGTTAAATTATATGTTACAATTATGTTACTTTAAGAGAGGTGTTTTTTGTGATTAAAAGTTTTAAAGATGCTGTACCTAAAATAAGTAGTAAAGCATATATAGCTGAAAATGCTACTATAATAGGTAATGTTAATATTAAAGAAAATGCGAGTATTTGGTTTGGATCTGTATTAAGAGGAGACGTAGGAAGTATAACAATTGGAAAAAGAAGTAATGTGCAAGATAATTCGGTTATTCATGTTGATAAAGACTTAAATGTAATTATTGGAGATGATGTTACTATAGGTCATAGTACAATAATTCATGGATGTTATATAGGAAATAATTCTTTAATTGGTATGGGTTCTGTTATATTAAATGGAGCTAAAATAGGCAATAATACTTTAATAGGGGCTAAAACACTAATAACTCAAAATAAATCAATACCAGATGGAGTGTTAGTTTTAGGAAATCCAGGCAAAGTTATAAGAAAATTGACTGAAGATGAAATCCTATCTTTAAAAAAATCCGCAGAAAATTATGTAACTGAATCTAAAGAATATATATAAATAATGGAGGAAATTAATGATAAACATAGGTGATTTTAATGAAATTAAAGTAGTAAGAAAGGCTGAATTTGGATATTATTTAGAAAGAGGAAGTAAAAGAACTTCTGATGATATTTTACTTCCAAATGGAAGTCTAGATGGAAAAGAAATAAATGTTGGAGATATGGTAAATGCTTTTATATATAGAGATTCAAGGGATAGATTAATTGCAACTTTAAAAACTCCTTTAGCTGTTGTAGGAGATATAGCTTGCTTAGAGATAACTCAAATAACTAATTTTGGAGCCTTTGCAAACTTTGGTTTAGAGAGAGATGTATTAGTACCTCTTAAGGAACAAAAATATAAACTTGAAGAGGGTAAGAAATATCTACTTTATTTATATTTAGATAAAACAGGAAGACTTGCAGCAACTACAGACGTTGATAAGTATTTAGAAGAAATGGAAGATGTTAATTTAATGGACGAAGTAGAAGGAATAGTTTATGGCTATCAAACTAATGGTTCATTAAGAGTTGCGATTAATAATAAATATAGAGCAGTAGTATTAAAAAATGAGTACTTTACTAATATAGCTCCAGGAGAAGTTGTAAAAGGAAAAGTAAAAAAGATTTACGAAGATGGAATAATTGGACTTTCCCTAAGACAATATAAGCTTATGGAAAGAGATGATTTAGGAGAGAAGATTTTAAATTACTTAAAAGAAAATGGTGGAGAGATGATTTATAATGATAAATCATCACCAGATGATATAAAAAGAATATTTAAAACATCTAAAAACTATTTTAAAATGGCTTTAGGGGGTCTTATGAAAAGAGGACTTATAGAGCAGGGGTCTTTTGGAACTAAATTAAAAAAATAATTTAAGCTAGTATTTTAGCCTCTAAACTTAAGAAAAACTTAAATTTAGAGGCTTTTATATAGATTATTTAATATAAAGATAGTTCATAAAATTTGATAAATATATAGATGAATCTTCATCTAAAGAAGAAATATATTTAAGCCCTCTAGAAGTAACTTTAATTTTACTATTTGATTCTTTAAGGCAGGTTATAAATTTATTTACGTCCTTAGCTTGTATCTTTTTGTTAAATATAAGTAAAATATTAAAATGTAGGAATTTACAATAAAGATACTTATTATTTTCATAATCTATAAAATTATCTATATTATCTGTTATAAAATTTACATGGTCCTCAATTGAGTTAAATATTTCATTTAGTTTATCTCTATATATAAAAGTAATTGAATTAATATCTAAAAAACTTGCACAAATAACATTTAATAAATCAGTTTTTATAATATTAACTTCTGATTTTGAAAATTTAAGATATAAATTTAGATATATGGGTCTATTAGAAAAAATATTTTCTAAATAATTTATAAAATTCTTAAAATCTCCAGTATCATTTAAAGGTTCAATTTCAAAAAGTATTTTAAAAAATAAATTCCAATGAAAATCATTATTTATAGACTTTAGTAATTTATCACCAATAATACTTGAAAAATCAGAATTAAAAACTATGTTTTCTTCTAGGGATATTTTCTCCTTAAAGGATATTTCATTCTTAAATATTTCATTTAGCCTTATAGAAGTATCTATAAATGTTTTATGATAATCTTGAGGAGATATACAATTATTTTTATTTATAATATAGTCCATTATTATATCACAAGCATTTCTAAAATCTATAGAAACTCCAAGTTCATTTTTTACTTTATAGGAGTAAATATCAAAAATCATTTTAGATAGCAAAACCTCAATGCCCTCTTTATTTACATTTGGTTCTGACAATTGAAAGTTATTAGAGGTTATATGGTTATATATAGTTAGAAGCTGGTTATCTATTAAACCAAGGTTGCTTTTTATAGAACTTAATATATTCTTATAGAAAGTATCACCTAAAATCATATTATAGTTTTTATAAATTACTTTATGTTCTATTTCACTCCAAAATATATTTACCATAGATTTTATTTGAAGTTCAAAGTTAAATTTATGATTTTCACTTAAGATATAACCATCTATTCTATAAAGTTTAAAACCATTTTTTTGCTTTAATGGTTGTTCATCTCTTAAATCTAAAAATATATTTTTATTAGATTCGTGAAAACTAAAGCCCTGAGAATTTGTAAGGGAAAAAGATGACTTTAAAAATTTAAATATTTTATCCTCATCTTCTATAAACCTACATTCAATTCTAATTCCTATAAGATCGGAAAGATTATAAAAAAGTTCTTCAGGTGTTTTGTATTTTAAATAATAATTATTACGAATAATCTTCTCTTTTAAGCTAGAAGACGATTTTACTCTAGTTGATATATTAAAAAAACCATCACAAGAATTATTTAATAAATTAAAGAAGAATTCATCTAAAAAATCTGATGAATGGTTTAAATTATTTTTTAGTTTTTTTAAAATAGCTAAGGATTCATTAGTAAATTTAAAAACTTCTAATTCCATTTTTTTATCTCCTTTTGTATAAAAAAAGTATAAAATTTATAAAAATATTAATACTATATAGATAATACAGTTAATATAATAACAATTAATCTCAAGAATAACAATAATACATATATATTTTATGAAAATTATTCAAAATATCTTTAAAATTTCTTTTATAAGGTATTAACAAATTAATAGTTTTATGTTAATATATTCTTAATATAGTTTTAAATAGAAAGGATGATATTTGTGAACGCTGACAAAATGACACTAAGAGTTCAACAAAGTTTAAATGATGCTTATGAAATTGCTGTAAGATTTAATAACCAACAGCTTGATATAATACACCTATTTTCTGCACTAATAAATCAAGAAGATGGATTAATTCCTAATATATTTGAGAAAATGGGGACTGATGTTAAATCTCTTGTAAGAGAAACTAATTTAGAAATAGATAAACTTCCAAAAGTTTTAGGAGAGGCTGCAAAATCTACAGGAGTTACTGCAACTAGAAGAATAAATGAAGTTCTTATAAAAGCAGAAGAAATCTCTAAAGAATTTGGGGATTCTTATGTTAGCGTGGAACACATTATTCTAGCAATTATGGACATCGATAAAAAAGGACTTGTAGGTCTTCTTTTAAACAGATTCTCAATAAATAAAGATGATTTCTTAGAAGTATTAAATAAAATCAGAGGAAGTCAAAAGGTTGATACACAAGATCCAGAAGGAACCTACGAGGCTTTGTCTAAATATGGGACTAACCTTACTGATTTAGCCAAAAAGCATAAATTAGATCCAGTAATAGGAAGAGATGAAGAAATAAGAAGAGCAATTAGAATTCTTTCAAGAAGAACAAAAAATAACCCTATACTTATAGGAGAGCCAGGTGTTGGTAAAACTGCAATAGTTGAAGGGCTAGCTAATAGAATAGTAAAGGGAGATGTTCCTGAGGGATTAAAAAATAAAACAATATTCTCCTTAGATATGGGAGCTTTAATTGCAGGAGCTAAATATAGAGGTGAATTTGAAGAGAGACTAAAAGCTGTTTTAAAAGAAGTTCAAAGTTCAGACGGAAATATAATATTATTTATAGATGAGATTCACACAATAGTTGGTGCTGGTAAAACAGACGGTGCTATGGATGCTGGAAACTTAATAAAACCTTTATTAGCAAGGGGAGAACTTCACTGTATTGGTGCTACTACCTTTGATGAATATAGACAATATATAGAAAAAGATAAAGCGCTAGAGAGACGATTCCAACCAGTTATAGTTAACGAACCAACAGTTGAAGATGCTATATCTATACTAAGAGGATTAAAAGAAAGGTTTGAAATTCATCATGGAATAAGAATTCATGATTCAGCAATAGTTGCTGCTGCAAATCTTTCAGATAGATATATTCAAGATAGATATCTACCTGATAAAGCCATTGATTTAATAGACGAAGCTGGTGCTATGGTAAGATCAGAAATAGATTCACTTCCGACAGAACTAGATACAATAAGAAGAAAACTTCTTATGCTTGAAACTGAAAAGGAAGCATTGTCTATGGAAGATGATGATACTTCAAAATTTAAATTACAATCTCTAGAAAAAGAATTGTCATCCCTTAAAGAAAAGAATAATGAAATGACAGCTAAATATGAAAAAGAAAAAGCTCAAATAACTGAGATTAAAGATTTAAAAGCTGAACTTGATACATTAAGAGGTATGGCAGAAGAGTATGAAAGACAATATGATTTAAATAAAGTTGCTGAAATTAAATATGGTAAGATTCCAGAAATTGAAAGTAAAATAAAAGAAAAAGAAGCAGATATGGAACAAAATCAGGGGACTTCCATGCTTAAAGAGGAAATAACAGAAGAAGAAATATCACAAATTGTTTCTAAATGGACAGGAATTCCTGTAACTAGACTTGTAGAAGGAGAGCGAGAAAAACTTTTAAGACTTGAAGATGAGCTAAGGGATAGAGTAATAGGTCAAGATGAAGCAACAACTGCAGTTGCTAATGCTGTTATAAGGGCAAGAGCAGGTCTTAAAGATGAAAACAAACCAATAGGTTCATTTATATTCTTAGGACCAACTGGTGTTGGTAAAACAGAACTTGCTAAAACTTTAGCTAGAAATCTTTTTGATAGTGAAGATAATATAATAAGAATAGATATGTCAGAATATATGGAAAAGCATGCGGTATCTAGACTTGTTGGACCTCCTCCAGGATATGTTGGATATGAAGAGGGTGGACAATTAACAGAAGCTGTTAGAAGACAGCCATACTCAGTTGTATTATTTGATGAAATAGAAAAAGCACATGAAGATGTATTTAATATGTTTTTACAAATATTAGATGATGGAAGACTTACAGATAATAAGGGGAAAACTGTAGATTTTAAAAATACTATAATAATTATGACCTCTAATATAGGTAGTAGTTATCTTTTAGAAAATAGTGAAAATGGTGAGGTATCTGAAAGAGCTAGAGAAGCTGTTATGAATGAAATGAAATTAAGATTTAAACCAGAATTTTTAAATAGAGTTGATGATATTATAATGTTTAAGCCTTTAAATCTTGAAGGAATTAAGAGAATTATAGATATTTTCTTAAGGGATGTTAAAAAGAGATTAAAAGCTAAAAATATCGAAATGAATGTAACAGATTCTGCAAAGGAAATATTAGCAAAAGAAGGATACGATCCAGTTTATGGTGCAAGACCACTTAAGAGATTTATAGGTAATGTACTAGAAACAGATATTGCAAAGAAAATAATAGCAGGTGAAATAAAAGATGATTCTACTATAACAGTAGATGCTGATGGAGAAAAAATAGTAATAAAAACTAATTAGTATTGTATAAGAGTGCTTTAAAAATATATATGTATAATTTTAATTTTAAGGCACTTTTATAATAGATTAAACTTTTAAAAATTAATTTATGAAAACGTAATATTTTTTTATTAAATTTTAATAAAACGTATTGAAAACATATAAATACTGTGCTAAAATAACTATAAAATAATAAACAAAGATTTTAATTAATTAATGAATTTCTCCATTTTAGAGGGTTTGTTAATAGTTATTTATCTTTCTAATTGGAGGAATTGAAAAATGGCAGATAAAACAATCGTATGCAAAGACTGTGGAAAAGACTTTATATTCACAGAGGGAGAACAAGCATTTTACAAAGAAAAAGGATTCGATAACGATCCAGTAAGATG
>JAUNBX010000001.1:0-20379 GCA_030526875.1 Clostridium perfringens
TATGCTGTAACTATTACACCCTTAGCTTCTCCTCCACCATTTATTTTAAGTGTTACAACTTCTTTTTCTGATTTTAACATAGCCCCCATCATAACACCTGCTGTAAGCATTCTTCCTAATGCTGCTGCTGCTGTTGGAGTGCATCCATGAAGTTTTACGCCTTCATTAACTAACTCTGTAGTTTCTGCTGCAATTATTCTTATCATTCCTTCTTTTGCTGTAGCCCTTATTACTTTATCACTCATTAAAATTCCTCCTATTTTCTAACTATATAAGTTATTCTTTCACTTTCTTTAGTAACTTCAAGATTTGAATATCCATTATATCTTTTTATAGTTTTAAATCCAATATCTTTTAATATCTTTTCTATAAATTCATTTTTATATGCTCTTTCCTCATGAATCTCATCAAATCTTTCATATAATCCATTTGGTTGCTTTATAAAAAAACTTAAATTCATTTCAACAATTTCATCTTCAAAAATATTTTCCCAAACATAAAATGTATCTTCGCTATTATAGGTAAAGACATTATTCCCTAAAACTTCTGATATTTTATAATAAGAATTTATATCAAAAACAAATAAGCCATCATCTTTTAAATGACTATGCACGCCTTCAAAATAATCCTTTAAGTCCTCCTCATCTAAAACATAATTAGTTGAGTCTAAAACACAAGTTATTAAATCAAAGGTTTTGTTTAGATTTAAATCACACATATCCTGGCAAACAATTTTACCTTTAACCTTCTTTTCTCTTAGCTTTTTATCAGCTTCTACAAGCATATCAGAAGAAAGATCTACAAAATAATTTTCTCTAAAATATTTTCCTATATATGCTCCTACATTGCAAGTTCCACAAGCTAAGTCTAAGTAACTATTACTACTTATGTTAAGCACTTTACAAAGGCTTAAAACATAGTTCCCTATTGACTCATAGTCTACATCTTCTCTTATAAGATTGTCATAAACTGTAGCCATCATCTTATAACTTTCCATAAATATACTCCTAAAGTCTATTTTTCTATAAATAAATCTTATAGACTTTTTATTTATTAGTCAATGGGTTTCTTTCTTCCTAATATTTCATCATTACTTGGAATTTTTCTTTCTTTTTTTCTTTTTGTCATTATCCCCCCTATTCTTCCTGTTTCTTCTGCTGTGAGACCTCCCCACCCTAGAGCTTCTACTTTATCACTTAAGCCAAGTTCTGTAGCTATTTCATACTTCATTTTTTCCCTTAACATTTCTGCCTCTGTTAAGTCTTTATGTTTTTTTATTTTCCCTTTTATTATCTTTTTTAATGGTGTTTTACTCATATGTTAATCTCCTGACTATTAATGAAATAATATATATTATTTCAATTTTATTCATATATTATTCTTAAAGATTATATTTAAATAGTATTTTTATATAAAATATTTAATATGTACTTGATAATTAAATATAAATTGCACTATAGTTAATGTATAATAATAATATATATTAAATATATTTACTCAATTTAATCCTTAATATTATTATGGTTTGATTTTAAATAAATTTATACAGTTTGTTTAAAAATAACTTAATTTATATTAAAAATTTATAATAACTGGAGGTAACAAAGTGTATAACGTAGCAGTAGTTGGGGCAACAGGAAATGTTGGAAGAAAATTTTTAGAAATACTTGAAGAAAGGGATTTTCCAATAAAAGAGTTATTCCTGTTTGCTTCTAAAAGATCTCAAGGTAAAATAATGAAATTCAAAGGTCAAGATTTAATAGTTGAGGAACTTTGTGAAGAAAATATAAAAAATAAGAAAATTGATTTTGCACTATTTTCAGCAGGTGGAGATACAAGTTTAAAATTTTCTCCTGTTTTTGCAAAAGAAGGTGCAATTGTTATAGATAATAGTAGTGCTTGGAGAATGGATCCTAAGGTTCCTTTAGTGGTTCCTGAAGTAAATCCTGAGGATATAAAATGGCACAGTGGAATAATTGCTAATCCAAACTGTTCTACTATTCAAGCTATGGTGGCTTTAAAACCACTTAAAGATAAATATGGAATAAAAAGAATAGTTTACTCTACTTATCAAGCAGTATCAGGGGCAGGTGTACAAGGTATTAAAGATCTTGAAGATGGGCTAAAAGGAATTGCACCTAAAAAATTCCCATATCCTATAGCAGGAAATATTTTACCACATATTGATGTATTTTTAGATAATGGTTATACAAAAGAAGAAATAAAGATGATTGAAGAAACTAAAAAAATTCTTCACGATTCTACTTTAAAGATAACTGCAACAACAGCTAGAGTACCAGTTTTAAATGCTCACAGTGAAAGTATTAATATAGAACTTAACACTGATTTTGAACTTAAAGATGTATTTACTCTATTTAATGAATCTAAAGGTCTTGTAGTTTATGATGATACAGCTAACCTTAAATATCCTACACCACTTGAGTTTGCAGGACATGATGAAGTTTTTGTAGGAAGAATAAGAAGAGATTTTAGTGTTGATAATGGGCTAAATATATGGGTTGTAGCTGATAATATAAGAAAAGGTGCAGCACTTAATGCAATTCAAATTGCAGAACTTATGATTAAATAAAAAGATACGGAGGAAAAAATTATGTCAATTTTTAAAGGCTCTTGTGTAGCTTTATTAACACCTTTTGATGAAAATGGCGTTAACTTTGCTGAACTTAAAAAAATATTAGAATGGCATATAGAAAATAAAACTGATGCTATACTAATTTGTGGAACAACTGGTGAAGCTTCTACTATGACTTTAGAAGAAAGAAAAGAAGCTATAAAGTTCACTGTTAATACTGTAAATAAAAGAATTCCTGTTATAGCAGGTTCAGGATCAAATAATACAAAGGCTGCTATAGAAATGAGTACTTGGTGTGAAAGTATTGGGGTTGATGGACTTTTAGTTATAACACCATACTATAATAAGACATCAAATAAAGGTTTAATTGCTCATTTTAAAGCTGTTAATGATGCCGTGAACATCCCTGTTATACTTTATAACGTTCCATCAAGAACTGGAATGAATATAACACCTAATATTTTAAAAGAATTAATACAATTTAAAAATATTGTTGCTATAAAAGAAGCTAGCGGAAATCTATCTCAAGTAGCTGAAATGGCAGCTCTTTGCAGAGGTAAAGACTTTGATATCTATTCAGGAAATGATGATCAAATTCTTCCTGTTTTATCCCTTGGAGGATCTGGGGTTATATCTGTTTTAGCAAATGTAATTCCTAAAGAAACTCATGATATGTGTAAATTATATTTTGATGGTAAGGCTAAAGAATCTTTAGATATTCAACTTAAATATTTAAGTCTTGCAAATTCATTATTTATTGAAACAAATCCAATACCAGTTAAAACAGCTGCGAACTTAATGGGATTTAACTGTGGACCTTTAAGACTTCCTCTATGTGAAATGGAAGACTCCCATTTACAAGTTTTAAAACAAGAATTAAAAAATCATAATCTTATAAAATAGAGTGTTACTATAATTAAATCTATTCTATTTTTATAAATGTTGATTTTAGGTAAACTTAAGAATTAACTTTAATAATTAAAACATTCTTTTCTTTGCTTAAAATCAACACTATCTTAAAACAAAAATTTATATTAAAATTATTAATCCTTATACATATATAATTATGTTTTAAAGGATTTCAAACAGTAAAAATGTGAATATAAGAAAGCGAGGCAAAAATATGGTTAAAGTTATTTTAAACGGTTGCTCAGGAAAAATGGGAGGAACTATCTCAGAGTTAGCAAAAACTAAATTTAAAGATATAGAAATTGTAGCTGGCATTGATTCTTTTACAGGTGCCCAAAGAGATTATCCAATCTTTCCTAGTATAGATAAATGTAATGTTCCTTATGATGTTTTACTTGATTTTTCTAGAGCTGAGGCCCTTAAAGGCTTAGTTGAGTTTTCTAAACAAACAAAAAAACCACTAATTCTTTGTTCTACAGGCTACTCTAAAGAGGACTTAGAATTTATAGAAGAAAGCTCTAAAGAAATACCTTTATTTAAATCAGCAAATATGAGTATAGGGGTTAATTTAGTTAACTTAGTTTTAAAGAAAATCTCTCCTGTTTTATATAAAAATTTTGACATAGAATTAGTTGAAAGACACCATAATCAAAAAGTTGATTCACCAAGTGGAACAGCTTTATACTTAGCTCATACTATTCAAGATTCTTTAGATGAAGAGACAAAACTTATCTATGGAAGAGAAGGCTATGGCAAAAGAGAAAAGAATGAAATCTGTGTTAACACTGTAAGAGGTGGCGGAATAATAGGTGATCACGAAGTTATATTTGCAGGTGATGGAGAAGTTATAGAACTTAATCACAAAGCAATTTCAAGAGATGTCTTTGCAATAGGATCTCTTAAGGCCTGTGAATACATGGCTACTGTAACTAAGGCTGGAAAATACTCAATGGATGATGTTTTAAATATAGAACTTTAATATAAAAAATATAGCTTTAGAGAATATTCTCTAAAGCTATATTCTTATAATGTATCTATAAATCTTTTAAGAGCTTTAAGAGCTTTCTCTAGAGCTTCTTTACTATAACAGTAAGAAATTCTAATATACCCTTCTCCTCCCCTTCCAAAGGCACTTCCTGGTACACAAGCAACGCCGCCTTCACTTAACAGCCTGTCACAAAACTCTTCTGATGTCATGTTAAACTTCTTTATGCTAGGTAATATATAAAATGCTCCCTTTGGTTTTACAACATCAAAACCCATTTTTACAAGTTCATCATAAACATATTCCATTCTTTCTTTAAAAGAGTTTTTCATATTTTCTACATCATCTAAACAATTCTTTAAGCCTTCTAAAGCTCCCCATTGAACTATTGATGGAGCACAAGATACTCCATATTGATGAACCTTTATAAACTCATTTAAAAACTTTTTGTCACAGGCTACAAATCCAAGTCTTAACCCTGTCATAGAGAACATTTTTGAAAATCCACTTACATATATTATTTTTTCCTTTATATCTTCATATTGAGCTACTGAATAATAATTATCCTCAAAACATAATGATGAATATATTTCATCACTTATTACTATAATATTATTTTCCTTTATCACTTTATGTAATTTATCTCTGTCTTCTTTACTAAGAAGAGCACCTGTTGGATTGCTTGGGTATGAAAGTATTAAAACTTTCCCACCATTTTTTATACCTTCTACTAAACTATCTATGTTTATTGTAAAATCATCATTTAATTTATAATCTACAGTTTCTCCATCTAACATCTTTGTAATACTTTCATAAGCTGGATAACCTATAGCTGGTACCAAAACCTTATCACCTTTGTTTAAAAGACCCATAAGAACAGAAAAAAGAGCCTCACTTCCTCCAACTGTTATCATAATCTCATCTTTATTATAATTTATATCTAAAGTTTTTAAAAATTTTGATATCTCTTCTCTAAGCTCTACTATACCAGCATTTGCCGTATACTTTGATTTTCCATCTTCTATTGCCTTTATTATAGCATCTTTAACTTTAAGAGGCACGTCAAAATCTGGCTGACCTAAAGTTAAAGAAATTGCATCTGGATATTTAGAAACCTTATTAAAAAACTTTCTTATTCCTGATATCTCTATTGATTCAACATTTTTATTCATTTTAAAATTCAATTCCTTTCCTAGCATTAACCCCTTGTTTATAGTAATGCTTTATTTCTTTCATTTCAGTTACTAAATCGGCTTTTTCTAAAACTTTTTCTGGAACATTTCTACCTGTTAAAACAAGCTCCATATTAGAAGGCTTTATATCCATAAGTTTTAATAGTTCTTCTTCTTTTATAAAACCTGCATTTAGTGCACCCATTATCTCATCTAATATTAAAATATCACATTTTCTATTTTTAAGTTCTTCCATGGCAAAATCATACTCTTTTTTTATTTCTTCTTGTAGTATCTTTTTTTCTTCATCACTTAGTTGCCAAGTAAAACCTTTTGGAGTTTCAAATCTGTATATTTTAAAATTTTCTCCTAAAGCTTTAGCCGAATCTAATTCTCCTGTTTTAAATGACTTTAAAAATTGCACAACGTGAACTGTCATTCCCTCTCCACAAGCTCTAAATCCAAGACCCATAGCTGCTGTTGTTTTCCCTTTTCCATTTCCTGTATAAATTTGAGTATAGCCCTTCTCTAATTTTTCCATTGCTATCCCCTCCTTAAATAATATTTTACAGTATTAAGCTTATTTTGAACATATTTTACTAAACTTTTGCAAAAATTTTCACCTTTCTTACATTTACCCTTTTATTGATGTTTATTTTTGTTTATAATAATTTTATAATTATGTTTTTGAAAGGATGTAAGTTTTATGGATTATAATTTCACAGACCCATATGAAATCGCAAGATTCATTAAAGAAGTAAAAAAATCTACTCCAGTAAAAGTTTATATTAAAGGAGCTTTTTCTGAAGATGATTTAAAATCAATAGAATGGTATGGATGTAACAATTCTTATATTTTATTTGGCGAAAGCGATGTAATTTTAGAATTTTTAGACTCTAATAAATCTAAAATAGAAAGCTTTAGATTAGAAAATGACAGAAGAAATTCTGCTATTCCAATGCTTGATTTATTAAACTTTGATGCTAGAATAGAACCAGGTTCTATAATAAGAGATAGAGTATCTATCGGCAAAAATGCCGTTATAATGATGGGTGCTGTTATAAATATAGGGGCTGAAATTGGCGAAAGCACTATGGTTGATATGAACGCTGTTGTAGGAGCTAGAGGACAACTTGGAAAAAGAGTTCACTTAGGGGCTGGGGCAGTTGTTGCTGGAGTTTTAGAACCACCTAGCAAAAGCCCATGTGTTATAGAAGATGACGTTTTAATAGGTGCTAACGCTGTTATATTAGAAGGTGTTAGAATTGGTAAAGGTTCTGTTGTTGCAGCAGGTTCTGTTGTTGTTGAAGATGTACCAGCAGGAGTTGTAGTTGCAGGAACACCAGCTAAAATAATTAAATCTGTTGATGATAAAACAAAAGGAAAAACAGAAATTCTTGATGATTTAAGAAAATAGATTTAATACATAAAGCTGTAGTATTATAATACTACAGCTTTTTATTAACTAATTATAAATTCTTCATTATTCTCATTTTCTTGTTCTTCTTCTACTACTCTTTCCATTTTAGATATGGAAACCTCATAAGCAATCTTTTTAATAACTTCAGTTTCTGAAATCTTTTTTTGATATTCTCTACTTTGAAGTCTTCCCCATATTCTTATATTATCACCTACGTCTAAAGTCTGGCAAAATCTTGAGTTTCTGCCCCAAGCTATTGTAGGAATATAATCTGATTTATTGTATGCTCTATTTACCGCTAATAACACATCTGCAATTTCTCTACCAAATGGTGTAGTTCTATATATAGGTTCTTTACATATATACCCATCTAAGAATATTTCATTTGGATTTTTGCTTCTTTCTAAACATGGTTGTATATCTCTTGCAAAAACAGTAAGTATAAGTTTATTACTACCATCTACAAATTTATTGTAACTTCTAAGTTGCCCCTCTACTACTATTTCAGTTCCAATCTCTAAATCTATATTAGTTATCAGTCTATCTGAAACTGTTATACTCAGTATATCTTTTGAATCGCTAAGTCTCATAACCTCCAAATCAAAAGTATAAAATTTTTCCCCATACATTTCGTGGCTAAACTCTAACCCTGTTAATAGAGTTCCCTCTAAGTGAATTGAATTATTCTTCATTAAATTTTCCATTTTTTAACTTAAACCCCTCTCCCCATTAGTGTTTAAAATAAGATTAAATTAAGTGTTCTTTTAATTTATTATCTATTGCAATACAAATCGATTACTGTTTCCATTATAATACATTTTACTCAACCATTTCAAGGTGTTTAGGTGAAATTATTTTATTTATTTCTTTGTATCCCGTTTTCATCTATAATATAATTATCATTATTTATTAGTTCCCCTACTTTTATAAAATTATAGCCTTCTTCTTTAAGTTTAGGAATTAACTTATCTAAATTTTCAGCAGTATATTTCCCATTATTATGGAAAAGCATTATCCCCCCCTTATCTATACTTTTAATTATTTTATTATATTCAGCATCTAGCCCTATATTTTTCCAATCAACGCTGTCAGAGCTCCAATGAATGGGAGTATACCCTAAGTCTTTAACTATATTTATAGAATTTTCATTAAAAGCACCACTTGGAAATCTGAAAAGAGTTGTTTTTACTCCTATAGCATCCATTATTATATCTTCAGTCTTTTGAATCTCACTCTTTATTCTATATTCATCTATATTAGTAAAGTTAGGATGTATATAGCTATGATTACCTACTTCATGGCCTCTATTATAAATTTCTTGTAACTTTTCCAAATTTCCTTCAGGATAAACTACCCACTTTCCCATTATAAAAAATGTTGCCTTTACATCATATTTATCTAAAACATCTAAAATATCATATAAATAATCCTCTTCGCACCAGTTCACATCAAAAGTTATTGAAATATTCTTATTTTCTGTTTCTACTTTATATATTGGCATTAATTTTGTTTCACTGTTAAAAACACTTATATTTGACTTAAAAATCGTATAAAATGCCACAACTAAAAGTAAAACCAAAATATTTATTATCTTGTTTTTCCTTATAAATCTCATATTTACCCCTACCTAAAATATAAATAGCTTTATTATAGTAAAAGTTATATGCTATAATATGAGTATTATTCAAAAGTATCTATGGAGGCTGAGTAAAATGTATGATAATACTTTCGAGTTAGCAGAAAATAAGCTGTTGCTCTTACACATAATAAAATCTATAAAATATCCTATTTCTAATACTCAATTAACTGATATTGTATTAGAAAATAGTTTCATAAATTATTTTATGTTACAACAATATATTTCAGAACTTATAACGTCTGATTTCCTTAGATACGAAGATAAAGATTCTAAGGAAGTTATTTCAATAACTAAAAAAGGTGATAGAGTTTTATCACTATTTAAAGATAGAATATCCGCAAATAAGCTAAAATTTATAGATAATTGCGTTAATAACAAAAGAGAAAGCATAAAAAAAGAATTTAGTATATCATCTGATTACACTATAGATAACAATAATTCATTTTTAGTAAACTTAAAAGCAAAGGAAAATGATTTTTTAATTATAGATTTTACAATAAGTGTTCCATCTAAAGAGGAAGCAAAGTTTTTATGTAATAAGTGGAAAGAAAATTCCTCAGAAATATATAATAAAATAATCACAGCTTTAATAAACTCTTAAAAAAACCTCCTTGAAATATAGGAGGTTTTTTTGAATAATTATTCTGTTCTTTAAAAACAATATTAATATCCTTATTTTATTATAAAATCACCTTATTACTTTTATAATTTTTATTAAATATTGTTTAGAGGTTTTAAATATGAAATATATTAAATTAAAAAACTTTAATTTTATTTTTTTTCTTCTACCACTAATTTTCTTTACACTTTTCTTTCTTTTTAGTCATAATGCAATTAAGAGTAACAATATCACTACAGATATGGCTAAAGTTAATGATTTTAATGATAATATTCCCTTTACTGAAGTTTTAGGTATCTCAAATATACTTTTATTAAGTAGCGATGCTAGACCTAATGAAGAGTATTCTAGGGCTGATTCTATGATGATTTTAACTATAGATAACGTAAATAAAAAACTAAAAGTCACTTCTCTTTTAAGGGATATGCTAGTGTCTATAGATGGCCATGGTGAAGAAAAACTAAACCACTCCTTTGCTTATGGTGGACCCTTGAAAACTATTGAAACTATAGAAAATAATTTTGGAATAAAGATAGATAATTATGTAATTATTAACTTTAATAGTTTTAGAAAAATTGTTGATACTTTAGGTGGAATATCTTTAGATATTAAAGACTATGAAGTTTCAGAACTTAATAAATATATTTTAGACTCTGGTGGGTCTCAAAATGATTTAATCTCCTCCTCAGGTACATACACTTTAAATGGTTATCAAGCTTTGTCCTATGCAAGAATTAGGAAAGTTGGAGATGGTGAGTATGAAAGAAGTTCTAGACAACGTACATTAATTAACTTAACATTATCTAAGATTAAAAATGCTTCTCCTATTAAAATTGCTCAAATCGTAAAAGACCTTTTTCCTTATATAAAAACAAATGTAAATATAGGAGATGCCATAAACTACTCTCTAACTACCCTCTCCATTTATACTAAAAACTCTTCTTTAGAGCAACTTAGACTTCCATTAGATTCAATTGCTAAAGAAAGATTGTATCCTTCTAAAGGTTGGGTTTTAGTTTTAGATAAAGAGGAAAACTCTAATGCTTTAAAAGATTTTATATTTAACGATAAAATTTATACACCAAATACTGATAATATCTCTGATATAGCTAAAGAATATGATTTAAAATATGGCAAGAAAAAAAGATAAGAAGTCACAAACTTCTTATCCTTTTCTACTAAATTAAATTAATTAACGCAACTTGTAACTACAATTTGAGCATATCTTTATATATGAAGTATCACCTTTAGGCAATTTCCTCTTACATTTAGGACATCTCCATATTAACCTCTCCATAACTTTGCAAAGTAAGTATATTATAAATATATATATAAATGACTGACTATTACTTATTAGTAATCCTATAATAAATAATACTAAACATAGTCCTTCAATAGCTGATATACAGGCTATCACCTTAATTCTAGACTCAAAGTTACTTTTAGCACACTAATCCCCTTATTATTTATAATTTCTTATAACTTTTCTCATATCTCCAATCATATATAATGAGCCACAAACTAAAATTAAATCATCATCCTTTGCTAAAGATAATGCTTTTTTATAGGCCTCTTCATAATCCTCTATATCAAAGCACTCTATTCCTTTTTCTCTTATTTTTTCATATAAAACACTAGAAGATTCTGCTCTATAATTATGAGGTTCTGTAACAATTACATTTTTAGCATCCCTTGTTATAATGTTTATCATTTCATTTACTTGTTTATCCCCAAGTATTCCAACTATTAAAATAAGGTTTTTATAATTAAAATATTTATCTATGCTCGCTCTTAATTTTTTTATTCCATCTATGTTATGAGCACCATCTATAACAACTAAAGGATTGGTCTTTAAAGGTTCCATTCTACCAATCCACTTAACCTTTAAAAGCCCATTTCTTATGGAATTATCATGAATAGTTATTCCACTATTTCTTAAGGCATTTATTGCATTTAAACATACAGCACAGTTTAAACTTTGATGGCTTCCTAGAAGAGGTATTTTTACATCATAAGTATTTTTTGAAACCTCTATTACTATTTCTTGTTTAAAATTATCTTTATTTATAATAACGTCTTTTATACTTTCTTTTTTAACTACTATTAGCTTGTTATTTAATTCTTTACATTTAGATTTTATAACTTCTAAAGCCTCTTCCTCTTGAGGATAAGATACAACTGTGCAGTTCTTCTTTATAATTCCTGCTTTTTCTCCTGCAATCTCCTTTAGGGTATTTCCAAGTATATTCATGTGGTCAAAGCTTATAGACGTTAAAACCACTAAAATTGGATTTATAATATTAGTAGCATCTAATCTTCCACCAAGTCCAACTTCAATAACTGCATAATCTACTTTTTCTTTAGCAAAATAATAAAACATTAAAGCTGTTATTATTTCAAACTGTGTTGGAGCTCCAAACTTTAAAACATCAACCTTTGATATAGCACCTTTAATCTCTGATACTATAGATGCTAACTCATCCTTTTTTATATTTTCACCATTTACCTGAATTCTCTCTTCAAACTCTTCTAAGTAAGGAGAAGTATACATTCCTACTTTATACCCCTCTTCTCTTAAAATTGAAGAAATCATAGCTGTAGTTGAACCTTTACCATTAGTTCCACCTACATGAATGCATTTTATTTTATCTTGTGGATTATCTAAATACTCAAGTATCTTTAAAACTCTCTCTAAGCCAAAGTTCATTCCAAACTTAGCTGTATTTTTAATATACTCCATAGCTTCACTATAATTCATAAATTTAATCCTCCTATAAAATTTCCCTACACCTTTAAAAGATGTAGGGAACTCCTTTATACTTCTACTTATGCCTTAACACCATATTAATTCTATAAGAATGTAATAATTTTTTTATAATATTAAATTAATCTTTATCATATCTAAAATTAATAAGCTTTAAGACAGAATTTTTTATTTAAAACACTATTTTAAGGCATCTATTCTCTCTAAAACAGCAGTTAACATTTCTTTATATTTTTCACCCTTAGCTTTTTCTTCATTTACAACAGCTTCTGGTGCTTTACTTACAAATCTCTCATTTGAAAGCTTTTTCTCTACTCTATCTATTTCTTTTTCCAACCTATCTTTTTCCTTGTTTAATCTTTCAAGTTCTTTTTCTCTATCAACAAGGTCTAAAAGTGGTAAGAATAATTCTCCACCTTTAACAACTACTGAAACTAAGTTTTCAGGTAAGTTATCTTTGTTATCTATAAATGTTACCTCAGATGCTGAAGCTAACTTTTCAAGATAAGCTGCACCATTTATAAATGCATCCTTTGCTTCTTCTGAAGTATACGCTATTATTTTAGCTTTTCTAGATGGTGGAACGTTCATTGAAGCTCTTAAATTTCTTAAAGCTTTTATAGCTTCCATTATAAATTCCATATCTTTTTCAGATTTTTCATTTACTAAATCTTCTTCATATTCTGGCCAAGAAGCTATTGTTATTGATTCAGTTTCTGTGCTTAAGTGAGTGTATATCTCTTCTGTTATAAATGGCATTACAGGGTGTAAAAGCTTAAGACCAGTATTTAAAACTTTGTATAAAACATTAAATACTATTCCCTTTGACTTTTCATCTTCTCCATATAAAACTGGTTTAACAAGTTCTATATAGTAATCACAAAATTCTGTCCATAGGAAATCATGAACCTTTTGAAGTGCTATTCCAAGTTCATATTTTTCCATGTTTTCAGTAACTTCTTTTACTAAACCATTCATTCTTGATAAAATCCATCTATCAGCTAAGCTATAATTTTTAGAATCTTTGTATTTGTTCATAAGATCTCTATCTAGGTTCATCATAACAAATCTTGAAGCATTCCAAATCTTATTTGCAAAGTTTCTAGCAGATTCTACTCTTTCTGGGATATATCTTATATCATTTCCTGGAGCATTTCCTGTAACTAACATAAATCTTAAGGCATCTGCACCATATTCATCTATAACTTCTAGTGGGTCTACACCATTTCCTAAAGATTTACTCATTTTTCTTCCTTGAGAATCTCTTATAATACCGTGAATTAATACAGTATCAAATGGAGTTTCTCCCATGTTGTGTATTCCTGAGAATATCATTCTTGCAACCCAGAAGAATATAATATCATATCCTGTAACTAGAGTTGATGTTGGATAAAAATATTCTAAATCCTCTGTTTTATCTGGCCAACCAAGAGTTGAAAATGGCCATAGAGCAGAACTAAACCATGTATCTAAAACATCCGTTTCTTGTTCTATTTTAGTTGAGCCACATTTTGTACATTTAGTTACATCATCTACTGATACCATTATTTCACCACAATCCTCACAGTAGTAAACTGGTATTCTGTGTCCCCACCATAGTTGTCTTGATATACACCAATCTTGAATGTTTTCCATCCAGTTAAAGTATGTCTTTTCAAATCTTTCAGGAACAAATTTAGTCTTTTTATTTTTAACAACTTCAACAGCTGGTTTTGCTAAAGATTCCATCTTTACATACCATTGTTTTGATATTATAGGCTCAACAACTGTGCTACATCTGTCATGAGTTCCAACGTTATGAGTGTGAGGCTTTATTTTAACAAGTAATCCTTGTGCTTCTAAGTCAGAAACCATAGCTTTTCTTGCTTCATATCTGTCTAAACCTTGATATTTTCCACCTAATTCATTTATAACTCCAGCATCATCCATAACTCTTATTTGTTTTAAGTTATGTCTTAAACCTACTTGGAAATCGTTAGGGTCATGGGCAGGTGTTATTTTAACTGCACCAGTTCCAAATTCTAAATCAACATAATCATCAGCTACAACTGGTATTTCTCTATCTGTTAGAGGAAGTTTTAACATCTTTCCAACTAAGTGTTTGTATCTTTCATCATTAGGATTTACAGCAACAGCAGTATCCCCTAAAAGTGTTTCTGGTCTAGTTGTTGCAATTTCTAAAAATTCATCTGAGCCTACAACTGGATATTTTATATGCCAAAAGCTTCCTTCTTTTTCTTCATACTCTATTTCAGCATCAGATAAAGCTGTTTGGCATTTAGGACACCAGTTAGTTATTCTGTTTCCTTGGTATATAAGCCCTTCATTATAAAGCTTAACAAATACATGTTTTACAGCTTTACTTAAGTTTTCATCCATAGTGAAAGCTTCTCTTGTAAAGTCAGCTGAAACACCAACCTTTTTAAGTTGCTCTCTTATTTTATCTCTATATTCATCAGTCCATTCCCAAACTTTTTCTAAGAATGCTTCTCTTCCCATTTCTTTTTTGTTAAGACCTTGTTTTAAAAGTTCATTTTCAACTTTAACTTCTGTTGCAATAGATGCATGGTCTTCTCCTGGAAGCCATAAAGTACAATATCCTTGCATTCTTTTAAATCTTATAAGCATATCTTGTAGAGTATTATCAAGGGCATGACCTAAGTGAAGTTTTCCTGTTATATTTGGTGGCGGCATTATTATTGTATAAGGCTTTTTACTTTTATCAACTTCTGGTGTGAAGTATTTTTTTTCTTGCCAAACATTATATAATCTCTCCTCAAATTCTTTTGGGTTATAGGTTGTAGAAATATTTTTATCTTCCATTATGTTATTTCCTCCTTAAATTTATGTTTATTTTCAAATAAAATAAAAAAACCCTCATCCATAAAAGGACGAAGATTCGCGGTACCACCTTTTTTTCCTTAAAATATTTTAAGGACACTTAAATTAATAACGACTAAGTTAAAGCCGTCTTTAGCTACTTTTTACTTTTCACTAAAGAAACTCAAAAGCTACTTCAAAATATCAAGTATAAAAAACCTTACAGCCTATGGGTTTTTCTCTCTTAAAACTCTTCCTATTTTTACTCCTCTTTATCACAGTTTTTCTATATTATTTACAGTTTATATTATAATATAATATTTTTATTGTCAAGATAGGTTATGTTTTAAATTATATTTATTGAAAACATTCCTAAATTAAAGATTAGTATAAGTGTATATTATATTTAAAAGTGATAATAATTTTAATATAACATTTGTTTCGGAGGAGTATATAATGAGTTATTTTTCAAAGGGTAATGAGTTTTACAATAATGAAAATTATAAAGAAGCATTATCTTATTATAAAAAAGCTATTGAAAATAAAGACTGTGAATATCATTCCTATTATAATTCTGGTGTTTGTTATATAAAGCTAAAGAATTATTTAAAAGCCATAGATATGATTAATAAAGCTTTAGAAATCCATAAGGACTCTAAATACTTCTTTAATATAGCCTATTGTTATTCAATGCTTAAAGATGATATAAAAGCCCTTAGATTTTTCAACCTTGCTTGGGCTTTAGATCATAGCGATGGGGATTGTGAGAGGGCTATAAAGCTTATAGCATCAAAAATTAAAAAAGAATAAAGTTAAAGAGCTGTTTAATTTTTAAAACAGCCCTTTAGTATTCTTAAGTATTTTATTTATTATTTATATGTTGATTATATTTTAAATTTAAAAGTTCTTTACTGTAATATTTAATATAAGAAAAATCAGGCACATATAAAATGCAGCCCTTGGAAGGCTTAAAAACACCCCTGTTAATCTTTTAGATTTTTCTGGTTTATTTACTTGAGAATTATTAATTCTTCTTAAAATAGGGTTTAAAATCAATTTAACTAACAATGCAAGTATTATTCTAAGTATAATATAAATAACTATAGCTATTAAGAAAAATACTATCATTGCAAATATTGTAGGAAAATAAGTATAATCATTTACTAAATCTATTAGACTAACTAAACATAAAGATATTACCTGCCCAAATTCCTTAATATGAGTCATTGCCGTATAGGATAATACCAATGATAAGAATATACAAAGATAGTTTCCTGCCTCTATTATACTTCTTCTTATTCTAGTTATATTAAACTTTCTATGATACTCCATAAACAAAATAACTATAAACAAAATAACTGATAATACACATATAATTAATTCCATATTTTCTACTCCAAAATATCTTGTTCTTTAACAACCTTTTTTATAACTTCACTACAACACTGAAAATCATATCCCTTTGAGGCTAAAAATCTAAAAAGTTTTTGGGATAATTTATACTCATCATTTTCTCTCTTTTTTAATATTTCATATCTTTTTGACGCTAGTAATAACGCTTGTTCTTTTTCATAATCTTTATCAACATCTTCAAGAGTTTCTTCTATAATCTCTTGATTTACGCCTTTTCTAATTAAAGAATATTTAATCTTATTTCTTCCTTGATTTTTAATTTTATCCTTAATATATAAGTTTACATACTTACTATCATCTATAAACTTATACTCCTCTAAAAACTCTAAAGTTTTGTTTATTATATCATCTGAAAATCCTTTTCCTAAGAGTTTATCATACATCTCTTTTTTACTTTTATATGATTTTTCTATTATTTTAAGTGCTGAATTTTTACATTTTTTAAGTTCATCCTCTCTTAAAATAACATCTATATCCTCTTTGTTTAAGGAATCATTAATTTTAATTCCTAATCTATATATAAACTCTGCATCACAAGGAAACGAAAATTCATGGTCTATATAGACATTTACTCTATCTTTATTTCTTTTTTGGGCCTCTATCTTTGTAATTTTTCCCATAAAAATCTACCTTTCAGATTTTAATATATGAACTGTAGGATTATTTAAATAAGTCCTACAAACCCTATATATATCTTCCTTTGTTATCTTATCTAACTCTTCTATGCTCTTTTCAAGGTCTTTTAAATCTTCTCCTTCTAAAACTTGATTTAACGCGTAACTACATAAATCACTATAATCTTCAAGCATTGATATAACAGCTGTTCTATGAATCTTTTTTATTATTTCTAATGATTTATTATCAAAATCTATAATCTCATTTTTTATATTTAAAATAGCTTCATCTATTATATTTTTGCTTTCTTTTAAATCTTCTCTAGATACTGCAGCAAATATATTCATTATATTAACATCATGACCTATATCTAAATAACTATATACATCATAAGCTAAACCTCTTTTTTCACGAAGTTCTCTAAAAAGTATTGAATTATCACTATCTCCTAGTTTATGACTTAATATTTTAAGAGGTAATTCATCTTCTTTTTTTATATCTACTAATGAATAAAGATAGGCTATTGTGCTTTGTTCTATATGTTTTTTATGAGTGGTTTCTACTACTTCCTTATTTTTCTCTTTTATAATTTCTATCTTTTTATGACATTGACCTTCCCAAGCTTTAAAATTCTCTAAAATCATATTTAACATTTCACTATGGTTAAGAGAACTAACAATAACTATTGTACAATTATCTGGTGTATAATAGTTATTATAAAAGTTAATTATATCATCTCTTGTGAATTTTTCTACTGTTTTTTCTGTTCCTGCTACATCATATCTTAAAGGTGATTTAGAAAATCCTATTTCATTAACTCTATTTAAACTAAATTCTTCCACATCATCTCTACTAGATTTAATCTCCGCTATTACTACACCTTTTTCTCTTTCTATTTCACTTTCTGGAAATGTAGAATTAATCATCATATCAGATAGGAGCATTACAGCATTTTGTATTTCTTCATTTATACAATTTATTGAATAAACTGTAGATGTGTAATCTGTGTATGCGTTATACTCTCCCCCTAATGATTCTAATTCTTCATTTAAAACCTCATTATTTCTTGTCTTAGTCCCTTTAAACATCATATGTTCTATAAAATGACACATTCCTCTTTCTGTATCTTTTTCATATAGAGAACCTATTTCTATAGCAACATTTATAGCAACTAACATAGTATCTTTTTTTATAGTAACTACTTTTATACCATTTGGTAATTTTGTAATATTTTTATCTAAACTTAATTTATTCATTAAAACACTCCTAAAATATTATATAAATTCTAATTTTCATTGTATAATAATAGTTGCAATAAAAGCAATAATAAGATTTTAGAGGTGTGTTATATGAATGATACTATATTGATCGTTGAAGATGAAGTAAGACTTAGATTTTTACTTAGAGATTATTTAAAAAAAGATGGCTTTACTGTTCTTGAAGCCTCAGATGGAGAAGAAGCTTTAAATATATTCTCTCAAAACAACATAAATTTAGTGGTTTTAGATGTTATGATGCCAAAATTAGATGGTTTTAATGTTTGTAAAGCTATAAGAAAAGTTTCTAGTGTACCTGTAATACTTTTAACAGCTAAAAGTCAAGAAGAAGATAAATTATTTGGTTATGAAATTGGTGCTGATGATTATATAACTAAGCCTTTTAGTACTAAAGTTTTAGTTGCTAAGGTTAAAGCCCTTCTTAAAAGAGCTAACACACCTAAAGACTTAAATATTTCTGAGTATAATGGACTTAAAATAAATAAATCATCCCATGAAGTAACTATAGATAACAATGAGATATATCTATCACCAAAAGAATATGACCTTCTTATATATTTAACTTCTAATGAAGGAATTGCCCTTTCAAGGGACAAAATTTTAGATAATGTTTGGGGTTTTGACTATTATGGAGACATAAGAACTGTTGATACTAACATTAAAAGATTACGAGAAAAACTATTAGATAAAGCAAATTATATAGCTACAGTTAGAGGAAGTGGATATAAATTTGAGGTGAAATAACTATGAAAAAAAGTATTTCTAAAAGGCTTTTTTTAATCAGTTTTGGAACTATACTATTTCTTATTATATTTACTATGTTCTTTCAAATAATATTTTTCCAAAAGTTTTATTTAAATAGTAAAAGCGCAAATTTAGCCTCTAGTGTTAAATCTTTTGTTTCAGACTATGCTAGTGATATAAGTGATTCATCATCCCTATATACTGCCCTTAACAATTTTGAGTTTCAAAACAATGCTAAAATCGCAATTTACTCTACAGATGGCACAGTAAAATATATAGCAAATCCTACAAACTCTGATTCTGAAATAACTATAACGCTAAATAAAATATTTAATCAGTTATATAATGATCCTTATTATGAAAAATCTGTACTTAGTTCTAATGAAGTTTTTACAACAGTTTTAGATAGCTCAAGTTTTAACTCAAAATATATAGTTTGTATGTCTCCTTTTACAACATCTGATGGTAAAAGTTACATAGTAATTGCAGTTACATCTTTTCAAAATATTACTGAAGCTACTCAAGTTATCCAAGATTTTTATAAATATATAGGAATTGTAGTTATAGCCCTTGGTCTTATACTTTCATATATTTATTCAGATCTTATATCAAAGCCTTTAATTAGTATAAATAAAACTGCTAAAAAACTAAGCGCTTTAGATTTTTCTGAAAAATGTACTGTTAATCGAGATGATGAAATTGGAAGTCTAGCTAAAACACTAAACTTTTTGTCTCAAAACCTCTATAATGCTTTAGAGGATTTAAAAATTAAAAATGCAAAACTCAAAGAAGAAGTTGAAAAAGAAAGACATCTTGAAAAACTTAGAAAAGATTTTATAGCTGGGGTATCTCATGAACTTAAAACTCCTATTGGAATAATTTCAGGATATGCAGAAGGCATTAAAGATGGTATTGCAGATGATGAATCTAGGGATATTTATCTAGATATAATAATAGATGAAGCCAAAAAGATGGATAAACTTGTTATGGATATGTTAGAACTTTCTAAACTTGAAAATGGTAAAAGTGATATTTTATTATCATCCTTTTCATTAAGTAAGTTAACTCAAAGTATAATAACTAAAAACTCTGTAGATATAAATAATAATAATTTAGAAATTATAACTAACATAAATTCTAATTATTTAGTTATAGCAGATGAATTTAAAATAGAACAAGTCATAACAAACTTTCTTACTAACGCTATAAAATATTCACCTGCGGGAAACAAAATAATTGTTGATATTTCAGAAGAAAACTCTATTATTAATTTCTCAATAGAAAATACAGGAGCTTATATAGATGAAAAAGAACTTTCTGAAATATGGACACAGTTTTATAGAGGTGATTCATCTAGAACTAGAGTTAGTAAAAGCTTTGGTCTTGGATTATCTATTGTAAAAAATATT
>JAUNBX010000001.1:20479-43444 GCA_030526875.1 Clostridium perfringens
TATAACTCCTGGTGCTACTGCATTTACCCTTATCCCAAATGGTGCAATTTCCTTAGCTAAAGCCTTTGTAAAAGCATTTATCCCGCCCTTTGATGCTGAGTATAAAACTTCGCAAGATGCCCCTACATCTCCCCATATAGAAGATATATTTATAATAGAAGAATCTTTTCCTTTTCTTATTAAATTAAATAAAGCATTTGTTATTTTCATAGTTCCTATTAAATTTGTATTTATAAGGCTTTCAATATCATCTAAAGAATAATCCATAAATAATCCTATATTTGATATTCCAGCATTATTTATAAGTATATCTAACTTTCCAAAGTTCTTTTCTATAAAACCTTTTATTTTTATTATATCTTCATTTTTAGATATATCACCCTTTAAAACAACCCCATAACCACCATTTTCTTTTATTTTATTTAATGTATCTTTTGCCCCATTTTCATCACCATTAAACCCAACTATAACACTTGCTCCTAATTTTCCAAGTTCTATTGCTATTCCCTGTCCAATCCCTTTAGAACTTCCTGTTACATAAGCTACTTTTCCTGATAAATTATTCATGCTTCCTCCTAAATGTTAAAGAATATCTTTTATTATTCTTTCTGTATTTTTATAAAATATTTTTTCAATTTCATCCATAGTAAACCTTTCCTTTTCTAAAGAGTAATATAGTTTCTCCATTTCACTTGAATCTTTTATTTCAACCTCATTTTCAATACCATCAAAATCTGTCCCTAATGAAATACACTCTACCCCTCCTATATTTCTTATATACCTTATATGTTTTACCATATCATCTACCTTTGCTATTTTACTTTCTCCTAAAAATGAACTGCAAAAATTTATTCCTAAAACCCCACCTTTATTACTTAACTTTTTAATCATATCATCAGTTAAATTTCTACTATGATTTGTTATAAACCTTGAATTAGAGTGGGAAGCTACAAAGGGTTTTTTTGAATATTTTAATACATCATAAAAACCACCATCTGATAAATGTGATACATCTATTATAATACCTAAATCATTCATTCTTTCAATAGCTTCTAAGCCAAATTTTTTAAGTCCTCTATCTTTATATGTGTATTTATAATTAGGATATCCTATATTATTTTCATAATTCCAAGTAAGAGTTATAAGAGATACTCCCTGTGCTTTAAAAAAATTAATACTATCTAAATTATCTTTTATTGCCTCCCCACCTTCAATAGTTAAAAAAGCACTTATTTTTCCACTTACCTTATTATCTTTATAGTCATTATATCCTCTGCAAATCTTTATATCACCGTTACTTTTATTTAATTCACTTTTTAAATTATTAAGCATTGATAGACAGGTTCTAAAACTATCATTATTTTCTTTATCATCTATAAAAAGTGCAAAGAATTGACCTAAAGCCTTTCCTCTTTTTAGCTTTTCTACATTAACTTTTAAATCATTATCTTTTAATGTTTTCCCTTTATTCTTAAATAAAATATAGGCTGTATCACAGTGAAAATCTATAAATTTCATGTATTTTTCCTTTTAAATTATTTATACATTATAAATATGTACTTAAAGCAAATTTTATTTTACAACCTATGTCTTAATCACTTTTTAATACTATTTATCTTCATACTATAAAAAATCCTTATTAAAAAACACTCTTACAGTGAATCTAAATAAGGATTTAATCTTATCTTTATATAGCAAAAACTAATCTATTCTAAAATCTTAAATATGTTTTAATATAGCGGATATTTACTACAAAGTTTTTCAACTCTTAATTTAATCATTTCTAAATCTTTATCTCTGTTTTCTATAGCGTCATTTATTATACTTGCAACTTCTATCATATCTTGTTCTTTAAATCCCCTAGTTGTAACAGCAGGTGTACCTATTCTAACTCCACTAGTTACAAAAGGACTTTTTGTTTCATTAGGTACTGTATTTTTATTTAAAGTTACTCCTATGCTATCTAATATATTTTCTGCTTCTTTTCCTGTTATATTTTTATTATTTAAATCAACTAATATTAAGTGATTATCTGTTCCATTTGAAACTAATTTAAATCCGTATTTTTCTAATGCTTTAGCTAATGACTTTGCATTTAGTACAACTTGATTCATATATTCCTTAAATTGTGGCTGTAAAGCTTCTTTAAAACAAACTGCCTTTCCTGCTATAACATGCATTAAAGGCCCTCCCTGAATTCCTGGGAATATATTCTTATCTAGAAGCTTAGCATATTTTTCTTTACAGATTATAAGGCCACCTCTTGGTCCTCTTAACGTTTTATGTGTTGTAGATGTTACAAAGTCTGCAAAAGGCACTGGTGATTCATGAAGATTTGCTGCTACAAGACCTGCTATATGAGCCATATCAACCATTAAATATGCATTAACTTCCTTTGCAATTTTAGAAAATCTTTTAAAATCTATTTTTCTTGAATAAGCACTAGCTCCTGCTACTATCATTTTAGGCTTATGAAGTAATGCTAAATTTCTAATCTCTTCATAATCTAATTCCTCTGTTTCTTTATTTACTCCATAGGATATAAAATTAAATAATTTCCCTGAAAAATTTACAGGTGAACCATGAGTTAAATGACCGCCATTACTTAAATCCATTCCTAAAACAGTATCTCCATGGTCTAAAACTGAAAAATATACTGCCATGTTAGCTTGTGAACCTGAATGCGGTTGTACATTAACATGTTCAGCACCAAAAAGCTTTTTAGCTCTATTTATTGCAAGATTTTCAACTTTATCAACTATAGAACAACCACCATAATATCTTTTCCCTGAATATCCTTCTGCATATTTATTTGTTAAATATGAGCCCATAGCTTCCATTACAGCTTTACTAGTAAAGTTTTCTGAAGCTATAAGTTCTATACTATTTCTCTGTCTTTTAACCTCCTCATTAATTAATTCACTTACTTCTGGGTCTACTTTTTGTAGATTCTCAAAATTCATAAAAAACACCCCTCAACCCTTTTAATTTTATTATACTCATAAAATAATTCTTTCTTTATAACATTTTTGTTAATATTATATTATTAATACTATTTACTTATATTTTATATGCAATATTATATTTATATATTATTATGTAAATTTATATCTTTATTCTATAATAAAGATATTTACTGTGTTATAATACATTTATTATTTTAGGCTTTATAGAGGTGTTAAGATGGAAATAAATAAAATATTGCATATTGCTACCTTTGCTGGGCAAATCATATTAGAAAGTGGCGGTGAAACTTATAGAGTTGAAGAAACTATTTGCAGATTTTGTGCAGCCTTTGGAGTTGAGTTTTCAGAAAGCTTTGTAACCCCCACAGGAATTATGGTTTCTGTAAGTGATGAAGATTTAAATACTACAACTCTTGTTAAAAGAGTTAAAACTAGAACTATTGACCTACAAAAAATACATCTTGTAAATGATCTTTCTAGAAGTCTTTACAAAAATAATTATACCCTTAGTGAAGTTCAAGAAAGGTTAAATGAGATACAAAACATAAAAAGATATTCCTTTGCTATTACCATACTATCATCGGCAATAGGAGCTGGTTGCTTTGCCTTCCTTTTTAAAGGTAATATTATGGATTCTATAGCAGCGTTCTTTGTTGGTATAGCTATAAAATTATTCACCGAAAAAGCATCTAGACTTAATATAGATGGCTTTTTTATAAATTGCATTGGGGGCGCTATTGCAGCTTTTATATCTTTAATATTTAATTCTTTTGGTTTTGGTTCTAATTTAGATACTCTAATAATTGGAGGTATCATGCTTTTAGTTCCTGGACTTGCTATAACAAATGCTATTCGTGATACTATAGCTGGTGATTTAGTCTCTGGGCTTACAAGGGCTGCTGAAGCATTTTTTGTTGCCATATCTATAGCCGTTGGAACAGGACTTGTTTTAACATTATGGATTGCCTTAGGAGGTACTTTATGATTATTAGATTTATTTTTGAAGTTATTGCATCATTTTTTGCTACTATAGGTTTTGGAATACTTTTCAATATAAAAGGTAAAAATCTTATATTTGCAGGTATTGGCGGGGGCATTAGTTGGTTTATGTATGAAGGGGGTATTTTACTTGGATTTTCTGTTGTTGCATCAATGTTTGTATCAGCTTTAGTTTTTAGTACGTATTCTGAAATTTGTGCAAGAATATTAAAAACTCCTGTAACAACCATTGTAGTATGTGCTCTTATACCACTAGTTCCTGGTGGTGGTATGTATTATACAATGTATGAGGCTATTCATGGCAACGCAGTAGCTACATGGGACAAAGCTTCCTCAACACTTTTATCAGCTGGCGCATTAGCTCTTGGTGTTATTTTTGTATCTTCTGTAACTAAGCTTATATTAAAACCTAGAAGAAAAGCGTTAGATAACTCCACTGTAAATTTAGACAATAACCTTGATGAAATCATAATAACTACTAAAAATAATAATACTTCCTCTACTACTATCATTGGTGAGGAGGCTGTTTCTATGGAAAAAGACCAAGATTAAATAATCTCGGTCTTTTTTTTATTATTCTTCTGTTGTTTCTTCTATATTTACTGAAACCTTGATTCCAAGTTCCTCTAATTGTTTTTCTTCAACTACGTTTGGAGCTTCAGTTAAATAACAGAATGCATTTTGATTTTTAGGGAATGCTATAACATCTTTGATGTTTTCAGTTCCTGCAAGGAACATTATCATTCTATCTAAACCAAAAGCTAATCCACCATGTGGTGGTGCTCCAAATGTTAATGCTTGTAATAAGAATCCAAATGATTCCCATGCTCTTTCTTTAGTAAATCCTAAAGCTTTAAGCATTCTTTCTTGTATTTTTGTATCGTGGATTCTAATTGAACCTCCACCTAGTTCTTCACCATTTAATACTAAGTCATAAGCTTTAGCTCTTACTCTAGCTGGATCAGACTCAACAAACTCTAAATCTTCATCCATAGGTGCTGTAAATGGATGGTGACAAGCTTTAAATCTCTCTTCTTCTTCACTATATTCAAAGAATGGGAACTCTGTAACCCATGTAAAGTTAAATTCATTTTTATCCTTAATTAAATCACATTCTTTAGCTAAGTGTAATCTTAATGCACCTAAACTTGGTAGAACTACAGAATCTTTATCTGCTACTATTAAAATAGCATCTCCTGTCTTAGCATTCATTGTTTTAATTATTGCATTTGTAACATCATCAGTTAAGAATTTAGCTATTGAAGATTTCATTCCTTCTTCTTTAAGTTGCATCCATGCAAGACCTTTGGCTTTATAAGTCTTAACAAATTCACCTAATTTATCAAGTTGCTTTCTTCCAAGAGAAGCCCCACCTTCTAAGCATAGTGCTCTAACGCTTCCGCCATTTTCTATTGCAGATTTAAATACTACAAAATCCATATCCTTAACATCTTCTGTTATATTTGTAATTTCCATTCCAAATCTTAAATCTGGTTTATCACTTCCATATCTTTCCATAGCATCTTTAAAGGCCATTCTCTTAATAGGAAGTTTAACATCTACTCCTGCTACTTTTTTAAATACATGAGCAATTAATCCTTCATTAAGTGCCATTATGTCATCTTCTTCAACAAAGCTTAATTCCATATCTACTTGAGTAAATTCTGGTTGTCTATTAGCTCTTAAATCCTCATCTCTAAAACATTTAGCAATTTGATAATATCTATCGAATCCAGACATCATTAATAACTGTTTATATAATTGAGGTGATTGTGGAAGTGCGTAAAATTTTCCTTGGAAATTTCTTGATGGAACTAAATAATCTCTAGCTCCTTCTGGAGTTGACTTTCCAAGTACTGGAGTTTCGATATCTAAGAAATTATTTTCTTCTAAGTAATCTCTAATAGCCTTAGTAGTTTTACTTCTTATTTGGAATATCTTTTGCATATCTGGTCTTCTTAAGTCTAGATATCTATATTTTAATCTTATATTTTCTGCTGCATCTAAGTCTTCCTTTATGTATATTGGAGGAGTTTCTGACTCAGATAGAATTTTAACACTTTCTGCAATAAGTTCTACCATACCAGTTGGTATATTGTTATTTACTGACTCTCTTTTAGCTATTTCTCCAGTTACTGCTATACAGTATTCTGGTCTTATTTGTTTAGCCTTAGCTAATATTTCTTCACTTAAAGTATCTTTAAAAACTATTTGAAGTATTCCTTCTCTATCTCTTAAATCTAAGAATTGAAGACCTCCAAGATTTCTATTTCTTTGAACCCAACCCATTACAGTTACTTTTTGTCCTATATGACTTTCTCTAGCCTCACCACACATGATGCTACGCTTTAGTCCATTTAAAGCTTCACCCATTTTTAAGTCCTCCTATTTTATCTACATATATTTGCTATATTTTTTATATTATCTAAAGCAACTTCGAATTGTTCTCCATCGCTCATTCTCTTAATCTTAACTTTGTTTTCTTCTATTTCAGAATCTCCAATTACAAATGTAAACTTAGCACCTATTTTATTTGCGTATTTCATTTGAGCCTTTATACTTTTACCTAAGTGGTCTACATCAACCTTTATACCTTCTTTTCTTAAATCAAAAGCAAGTTTCATAGATTTAAGCTTTGCAGTTTCCCCCATAGAACCTATAAACAAATCGCATCTATTAGGCTCTTTTATTTCTATTCCTTCTTGTTCTAAAGTTAAAAGAAGTCTTTCTAAACCTAATCCAAATCCCATAGCAGGAGTTTTAGGTCCTCCTATTTCTTCAACTAGGTAGTCATATCTTCCACCACCACAGATTGTTAAACCATCTTTTATAACTTCAAAAACAGTTTTGCTATAGTAGTCTAATCCTCTTACTATTTGAGGGTCTATAGTATAACCAATCTCCATAACGTCTAAATAGCTTTTAAGCTTTTCAAAGTGATCTGTACATTCTTCACAAATAAAATCTAATATAGTTGGTGCATTTTTAACTATTTTCTTACAAGATTCATTTTTACAATCTATTATTCTCATAGGATTTTTTTCAAATCTTGTTTTACAAGTTTCACATAAATTATCATAGTTTGTCTTTAAGTATTCTTTTAATGCTTCATTATATTTTGCTCTACAACTTGGGCAACCTAAGCTATTTATATTAAGTGATATATCTTTTATTCCAAATTCATCTAAAGCTCTCATAACTAAAGATATAATTTCAGCATCTATTGAAGGTTCTTGAGATCCAAAAACTTCAATACCATATTGATGGAATTGTCTATATCTACCTTTTTGCATTTTTTCATATCTAAAGCAATCAGTAAAATAAAACATCTTTGTAGGTTGTGCATCTGCATATAAACTATTTTCTATAAAAGATCTAACAGCAGGTGCAGTTCCTTCTGGCTTTAGTGTTATACTTCTTCCACCTTTATCTTCAAAAGTATACATTTCTTTTTGAACAACATCAGTAGTTTCACCTACACCTCTTTTAAAAAGCTCTGTAGCTTCAAACATAGGTGTTCTTATTTCACGTATGCCATACTCTCTTGATATTTGTTTTAATTTATCTGTTATATAATCCCATTTATAAGCCTCACTTGGCAGCATATCCTTTGTTCCCTTTTGACCTTGAATTGCCATAAACTACCTCCTAAATTTATTTATATAAGGTATTTAGTAAATCTATCTTACCTTTAACCATATCATCTATTCTACTTATATATTCTTTAACATCTTTGATGTTGGCAAATCTTTCTATACGATTTTTTCCTTCTGTTAAGTAAACAACCTTAGAAACAGCATCTGCACCTAATGCTATTATACTTTCACTATCTTCTATCATTTGTATATTATATATAGATTCTTTTCCCAAAACTGAAAAACCTACATTTTCCATATTGCCTACCATATTTTTTTGCCTATACATATAATAAGGTTCCATATTTAACTCTTTAGCTAAAGTTTTACTCATTTCATACATAGTGTTTAAATTTTCTTGACTTTCAATCTTTATACTTTCATTTAGAACAAGATTCTCATAAAGCCTTGAGGCCCTTTTAATAGACATTCCATGAACAGTTAGACTATCTGGACTTAATTTTTTTATTAAATCACAAGTATTTTTAACTTCTTCTATCCCTTCATTTGGAAGTCCTATTATTATATCCATATTTATATTATCAAAGCCTAAATTTCTAGCTAAATTAAACTTATCAATTACATCTTCTACACTATGATTTCTTCCTATAGATTTTAAAGTTTTATCATTCATTGTTTGAGGATTTATAGATATTCTAGAAACATTATACTTTTTCATTGTTTCTAGCTTTTCTTTAGTTATAGAATCTGGTCTTCCACATTCTACTGTAAACTCTTTTAAATTTTTATCCTCTACAAAACTATTATATATATCTTTCATTAAATGTTCAAACTGTTCATTATCTACTGATGTTGGAGTTCCCCCACCAAAATAAACTGTTTCTATTTTTAAATCTTTTTCTCTTACATAATTATTTATAGCTTTAATTTCTGTCTTTAAAGCCTTTATATAATTATTAACTTCTTTTTTAAGCTTTCCTTGTATTGGATTTGCTGCAAAGGAACAATAAAGACATCTCGTTGGGCAAAAAGCCATTCCTAAGTATATGCTAATTGTTTTTTCATCTGTATTTACAAATTCTTTTTCACGCTTTGCAACATCTATACAAAGTTTTGCCTTTTCCCTTTTAACTAAATAATTGTTATCAAAATAATTTATAACTTCTTCTTCTGATTTTCCATTATTTAATTCCTTTAAAGCTATTTTGCTAGGTCTTATTCCAACTAATATTCCCCATGGATAAAAGTCTTTTAATTTTGCAGTTAAAAAGTTAAAAATACATCTCTTTAATTGCTCTTTAAAGTTATCTTCTTTTATTACTTTATCACTGTGCGAATCATTTTTTGATGATACTCTTATAAAGTCTTCTTTTATTTCAACTTTATAGTCCCACATATCTTCTTCATTTACAAACTTTAATTCATAGAATGTATAAAAGATATTAAACATTTGATATACATCATATCTATAATTAAGGTCATCTAAGTAAATATTAATATGCATACATATCTCCTGTTAAAAATGGATTATTTAATCTTTCGTGACCAATACTTGATGAACCATTATGACCTGGGTAAACAGTTATGTCATCTGATAAAGTCATAAGCTTAGTTTTTATTCCATCTATAAGCTGACTAAAGTTTCCACCTGGGAAATCACTTCTTCCTATTGATTCTCTAAATAAAGTATCTCCTGAAAATAAATTATCTTCTATAAGAAAACATGTTCCACCTGGAGTATGACCAGGAGTTTTTATACATTTTATCTCTGTTTCTCCTATTTTAAATATAGAGCCATCTTCTATATATCCATCTGCTTTATCTAAAGGACCAAAAGCTGATTCCTTTTTTTCAATCATCTTTTCATCTTCTTCTGATATGAAAAACTCTATATTATATTTTTGTTTTAACTCATCTACTGCACCTACATGATCAAAATGTCCGTGAGTTAATAAAATAAATTTAGGTTTTGCTCCCATTTTTTCTATTGCATCTATTATTAAATCAGCATTTCCACCAGGATCCATAACTACGGCTTCCTTTGTTGTATCATCCATTGCTATATAACAATTTTCATCATATACACCAGCTATAACTGTCTTTATCATCATAATTTAAACCCTCCTAAAATTATTTATCTAATTATTTACTCTATAAACATCTAATATTCCCTTTAAATTCTTAATTTTTTTAATAAGAGATTTTAACTCTTCTATACTATCAATTTTCACTTGAATATTAATATTTGCAGTATCAGTTTTATCAGTTTTTGCATTTAAAGAAACTAACGGAAGCCCTGCTTGAGTTATTATAACCATAACTTCTGATAAAAGACCTAATTTATCCTCAGCTTTTACCTGTAACTCTGCAACATATGCTGTCCCCTTAGCCTTTCCCCAACTAACTTCAACTACTTTTTCCTTTTGTTTTTCAACTACATTTTTAAAGTTACTACAATCCTTCCTATGAATTGATACTCCTCTTCCCTTTGTAACATAACCTACAATTTCGTCTCCAGGAACAGGATTACAGCATCTTGCAAATCTTACCATTATATTACTAAGACCCTTTACTGTTACCCCATTATCTCCTGCCTTGTTGCTAATATTACTTCTTTCCATCTTTGATATTTGTTCTTCAATATCTTTGTTTACCTTCTCACTTGAAGCTACCTTGTCTTGAGTAGTACTTTCACCTCTAAGTTTTAAAATTATTACTGAAGCTGTTACAACACCTTCACCAACATTTGCATATAAATCATCTAAGGAATTTAGGTGATACTTTTTACATATTTTTTCGTATTTTTCACCTTTGCATATATCAGAAAAATTAACTGATTGTTTTTTACACTCTTTTTCTATATAGTCTTTTCCTTTTTCAATATTTTCTTCTCTCTTAGCCTTTTTAAACCACTGCTTTATCTTAGATCTAGCCTGATTGCTTTTTGCAATTCCAAGCCAATCCATACTAGGGCCTTTAGGAACTGAGGTTGTTAGTATTTCTACTATATCACCAGTTTTCAGCTTGTAATCTAAAGTTACCATCTTGCCGTTGGCTTTAGCACCAACACATCTATTGCCTATATCTGTATGTATTTTGTAAGCAAAATCTATAGGTGTAGCTCCTGCAGGAAGACTTAAAACAACACCCTTAGGTGTAAATACAAATATTTCATCAGAGAATAAATCTAGCTTAAACCCTTCCATAAATTCTTCTGCATCTGAAGCTTCTTTTTGCCACTCTAATATTTCTTTTAGCCAACTTAATTTATTAGCTATTGTTACTTCTTTCCCTTGTTTCTTTTCTTCTCTCTCATCTTTATCATTAGAACTTATACCTTGCTTATATTTCCAGTGAGCTGCAATACCATACTCTGCTGTTGCATGCATTTCAAAAGTTCTAATTTGTATTTCAAAGGTTTTTCCTTGTTCACCTATTACAGTTGTGTGAAGTGACTGATACATATTAGGCTTTGGCATAGCTATATAATCCTTAAATCTTCCTGGTATTGGTTTATATATTGTATGGACTATCCCTAATGCCTCATAACAATCCTTTACTGTTTCAACTAATATTCTTATAGCTGTTAAGTCAAAAATCTGCTCTATACTTTTATTTTTATCTACCATTTTCCTGTATATACTATAAAAATGCTTAGGTCTTCCCTCTATGTCGCACTCTATATTAGCAGACTTTAACTTTTGCTTAAGTTCCTCTATAATGTATGAAATATACTTTTCTCTTTCAACTCGCTTTTCTGCAATGTCTTTAACTAGATTATAATATTCCTCTGGATGTAAATATCTTAAACATAAATCTTCAAGTTCCCATTTAACTCTAGACATACCAAGTCTGTGGGCAATTGGAGCATAAATATCTAAGGTTTCTTGAGCTTTTTGCTTTTGTTTTTCAGGAGACATAAATTTTAATGTTCTCATATTGTGAAGTCTATCTGCAAGTTTTATTATTATAACTCTTATGTCTTGAGCCATAGCTAAAAGCATTTTTCTTACATTATCAGCTTGTTGTTCTTCTTTTGTTTTGTATTTTATTTTGTTTATTTTAGTTACTCCATCTACTAAATTTGCTATTTCTTTATTAAATATTTTAGCAATATCATCATAGGTATAATCTGTATCTTCAATAACATCATGGAGTAATCCAGCTACAATAGTGTTTGTATCCATTCCCATTTCAGTTAAAATAGTAGCTACACTAACTGGGTGGATTATATATGGTTCTCCAGATTCTCTCTTTTGATCGTTATGGGCCTCAAAAGCTAAGTTATAAGCTTTTTTTACCATATCAACATCTATATTATTGCCACTAGTTTTTATTTTAGATATCAAATTCTCCAGCATTTAGATGATTCTCCCTTTTCAATATTTTAATCTCTATCTTGGCATTTAAATAAAGTCAATGGCTGGTTATTTAACCAGCCATTTTATCTAATTATATTATAATAGTTTTATATTTTCAACAATATTAAACATCATACTCTAATAATGACATAACTTCGTAATCTTTAAGCTTTTCTCTTCCCTTAAGATCCATAAGTTCTATTGCAAAAGATAAGCCTACAACTTCTCCACCAACTTGTTCAACAAGTTTAGTTACAGCAGCTATTGTTCCCCCTGTTGCAAGTAAATCATCAACAATCGCAACTCTAGCACCTTTTTTTATTGCATCTTTGTGTATTTCTAACACGTCACTTCCATATTCTAAGTCGTATTCAACCTTTACAGTGTCTGCTGGAAGCTTTCCTGGTTTTCTAACAGGAATAAAACCTGCTCCTAGTGCGTAAGCTACTGGAACACCAAAAATAAATCCTCTAGCTTCTGGTCCAACTACAAGATCTACATTTTTATCTTTAAAAAATTCAGCTATTTTATCAACTGACTCTCTTAAAGCTTCTCCATCACTTATTAATGTTGTAATGTCTTTAAAACTTATTCCTTCCTTTGGAAAATCTTCTATTACTCTAACTTTTTCTCTTAAATCCATTTTTACCTCCAAATTTATATAGATTTTCATCTATAATAATCACCTTTTTTTTTCATTGTAAAGATACTTAGTTATTTGCTCTGCTCTATCCTCATCATTTGTGGTTAAAAGCTCTACTATTATTTTAGCATTGTCCTTTTTACAAACAGCCCCATCTGCAGGAGTTATTTCCTCTATCATTTTATTAATGTTTTCTCTTTTTAATTCTTTAATCCCATGAAAAGATTTTATAGCTTTTAATCCTACACTATTTGTATTTTCAAGGTATTTTACGCCTTCTTTTAATATTACCTTATTTTCTCCCACATCATTAATATTTTCAGACATGCTTCCTATTAGTATTAAGTCTAAGTACTTGTTTATGCTTTTCATGTTATAATATATGGCTATTCCCTGCATAAGCTTAAAAATTACGCCACTTTTAGATAAATCTTTATACCTATAAAAACAATTCTTTTCACTAGGATTTATATATATTGAATTATAATTTGACTTGACCTGTTTATTTTCTGTTATAATTAAATCTATACCTAAACTTTTGCAAAGAAGCTCTTGCTCTTTTCCAAGCAAACCACAACCTACTGTGATTAAAACTTCAGCTCCTAAAAAAGATATATAATTTTCTATTATATTATTATCTATATCATAATTATCTCCAACTTTAGAGCTAACACAATATTCTACATCAGCATTTAAATATTTTAATATTAATAATAGGGATGATATGCCACATATTGAATCTACGTCGCATCCACCATATATAACAATTTTTTCCCTGTTATTTATGGCAGTAACTAATCGTTCTATGGCTTTATTCATATTTTTTACGTTAAATGGATTGTATCCCGATATGTAATTTGGGCAATAAATACTCTCCCAAGCCTTTCGCATGATTAACCCCTCCATAAATTTTAGAAAACAAATATATTATAATTTAAAACTAAGTATTTTACAAATATTTTTACAAAATTATAGCTTTTTATCTTAATAATTTAATATTTCTATTTATTTTTCAGTTAATTTTCCAACTTAAATTAAAAAAACCACCTTTTAATTCAATAAAAGGTAGTTTTTTATTTATGCTTTTTTAATTTTCTTATTAGATTTTCTGTTTTTAATTAGGCACCACATAGGAGTTGCTATAAATATTGATGAACATCCTCCTGATACTATACCAATTATCAAAGGAAAAGCAAAATCTCTAATTGATGGAACAAGTATATACATAGCTACTATTGTAATTAAAGTAGTAATTGTTGTATTTATTGATCTTGACATAGTTTGAGATAAACTCTTATTTGCTATATCATTAAAACTTGAACCTTTCATTTTCCTACGATTTTCTCTTATCCTATCAAATATAACTATAGTATCATTTACTGAATACCCAATTACAGTTAAAATAGCTGCAATAAATGGTGTATTAATTGGAATATTAAATATTGCATAAATACTTATAGTAATTAATGCATCATGAGCAAGTGCAATAATTGCAGATACTCCGTAGGCTACTTCAAATCTTATAGCAACATAAATAAGCATACAAATAACAGCTATAGCTAAAGCTATTATTGCACCCCTTGTTAGTTGTTGCCCAATTGATGGGCCTATTTCATTTTGTGAAATTAAGGCATCACTTGATAAGTTATAAGTACTTTCAAGTTCCTTAATCATTGCATCAGTTTTTTCTGTTGAAAAATCTGTTGCTTTTATATCAAGTTCTGTACCATTATTAGCAGTAGTTGTTATAGCATCTGGACTATATTTATAGATTATATTATCAACTTCAGCTTTATTAAACTCATGACCAAAATTCATTGTTATTTCAGTTCCGCCTTGAAAATCTATTCCTATATTAAGACCTCTTGTTGCCATAAACAGGAATCCTATAATAATCACTATAATTGATATTGAAAACCAAATTTTCTTACGCTCTACTATCTTAATCATTATCCTCATCCCTCCTTTTTATTCTTCCGAACATTGAAGGTTTGCTAAATAACTTTGAATCAACAGCTAAATTCATAAAGAATCTAGTTATTATTATAGCTGTAAACATACTTATAAGCACACCTATAAGTAGTGTTAGTGCAAATCCTTGCACCTCTCCTGAACCAAAGTAATATAAAACAACAGCTACAATAAGTGTTGTTACATTTGAATCTATTATTGAACTTAAAGCATTATGGAACCCAAGCTTTACTGATGCACTTACACTTCGTCCCTGCCTTAGCTCTTCTTTTATTCTCTCAAATATTAAGACATTAGCATCAACTGCCATACCTATTGTTAAAAGAAGTCCTGCTATTCCTGGAAGTGATAAAACAACTCCCACAGCAACATAAGCATAAAGGACTAATAATATAAATACACTAAGAGCCATAGCTGATACAAATCCTGCCCACCTATAGTTTAATATCATAAATAAGAATATTAAGAGTACACCTATTGCTCCTGCTTTCATAGCATCTGGAAGGGCTGATGCACCAAGCTGTGCTCCTATTGTTTCTACTGAAACTACTTTAACTGGAACTGGAAGTGCCCCTGCATTTATAATATCTGCAACTTTTTTAGCCTCTGCAAGTGATGTACTTCCTGTTATAGTAGCCTGACCATCACTTATAACTGATTGAACTGTAGGATCTGTTAAAACTTCACCATCCATTTCAATTGCTATTCTTTGTCCTAGATACTCTTTAGTAGCATCTGCAAATTTAGTTGTACCATCTGAATTTAGTTTAAGTGATATAACCGGTTCTCCATTACTATTTGTATATACACTAGCACTACTTACATCTGAACCTGTTAATATTACACCTCCATCTGGAGCTACAAATTCTAATGTTCCCGTTGTAGTTAAGGTATCTAAAATTGAATTTGAATCATAATCTCCAGGAATATTAACTATAACCTTATCATTTCCTTCAGTGGTAACTGATGTATTTGATACACCTACCTTATTTACTCTTAATGATAAAAGTTGTTGAGTTTGCTCAAGCTCTGTAGATGTTATCTTATCTCCTTCTAATTGCATGGTAACTGACACACCGCCTTGAAGATCAAGACCTTTGGTAATCATGTCATTAAAAGTTTTAAACTGATATCCGTTTATTTCAAAACCCTTAAAACCTGCAAAAGCTAGAAATACTATTATTGCTATGGAGATGATAAATACCGTAAGAGCCGTTACTTTTGTTTTCATCCTTATCCCCCTTTGTAATTTGTATACATAATATATCTTTTCTGTATATATTATGTATACTGTAAATTATATTTCATTTATTGCCACATAGCAATATGTGGCAATAAATTTAAATATACAAAACTACATAGTTTTAGCTTTAAGGGCTATAGCACATTCTATTCTTTTCTTTTGCATTTCACATCCTATTTCATATGGAACATGGATATCTCCATTAAAGTTAAAGTTGTTAGCTTGACATCCTCCACTACAGTAGAATCTTGCCCAACACTCTTTACATCTAGGCTTGTTATATATGTGAGCCTTCTTAAACTCTTTAGAAAGGTCTTTATTTTTTATACCATCATTAATATTTCCCATTAGGAATTCTTCATTACCTACAAATTGATGACATGGATAAATATCTCCATCTGGAGTTATAGCCACATATTCATGACCTGCTCCACATCCTGCTATTCTTTTGTATACACAAGGTCCACCATTTAAGTCTATGTTAAAGTGATAGAATTTAAATGGATTATCATTTTCCTCTGCACGTCTTACCATTTCTTTATATAATTTATTATATTGTTCATATATTTTTGGAAGGTCTTCTCTTCTTATAGAAAGATTATGACTATCTGGAAGAACAACAGGTTCTATTGATATTTCTTTAAATCCTTCATTTGCAAGTGCCATAACATCTTCATAAAAATCTGTATTATTTCTTGTAAATGTTCCTCTTGCATAATATTGTTTTGATGGATCTCTTCTATCTACCATTTTCTTTATATTTGGAAGGATTCTATCATAACAACCTGTTCCATCAACTCTTATTCTTACATTATCATTAACTTCTTTTCTTCCATCTATTGATAAAATTATATTCCCCATATTTTTATCAATATAGTCAACTATCTCATCACTTAATAATGTAGCATTAGTTGTCATAGTAAATCTTATATTTTTATTATAAAGTTTGTCTCTTTGTTTTGCATAGTCCACTATTTCTTTAATAGTATCAAATACCATTAACGGTTCTCCACCAAATAAATCAACCTCTATGTTTTTTATACTCCCTGAATTTTCCAAGACATAATCTATTGCTTTTTTACCAATCTCAGCACTCATAGGTTTTCTACATCCTTTATACTCACCTTCATCTGCAAAACAATATTTACATCTTAAATTACAGTCATGAACAACATTTAAACAAAGAGCTTTTATGTAAGACTCTGAGTCATCCCCTGCCATAGCTATTTCTTCGTATAGATCTTTTGAATAAAGAATTTCTTCTTTTACAAGGTCTAACAACTCATCATAAGCTTCTTCTATTTCTTCCTTTGACCATTTATCCTTAAGGTTTGAAATTACTAACTCTTTATCTAGTAAGCTATCCTCACCTATCATATTGTATATAAGTTCATCTATTATATGAACACTTCCTGAATTTACATCTATTAAATAATAATCGCCATCTTGAATAAATTTATGAACTAAAGCCATTATTTTTTCCTCCTAAACTAAAATTATGGCAGCAACTATAAGTTGCTGCCAACGTCTAATACTATTTATAATTAATTTTCACAAGCTAAGTTTGCTACTGTAGCTGATGTTTTACAAGCTGATTGACATGAGTTTGCACATTCTCTGCAATCTGCTGGTTTGCATAAGCTTTTCTTTAGGCTTGACTTGTTTATTGTTTTAATACGTTTCATTAAACATTCCTCCATTTCCTAACTATACTTTTACATTATAGCATGTACTATATTTTTTTCAAAGTTTTTTTTAACTATTACCCATTACCATATAATACATCCTTTAAATGAATATTATTACATTAATTTTTATTGAAAATAGAAATTCACTTAACTTTAAATACATATAAAACTATTTTCTATACAAGGAGATCTTAAATAAACTTTATAAATAGATTTTAAAAAGTTTAAGGGAAAAAGTCTCCTTTAAAATAAAGAAGACTTTAGAAGATTATTTTTCAACTCTTGTACCAATTGCTTGTTTAGTTATTTCTAATTTTGTTCTATCTGAACTTGTTTCAATAACAACACTTTCATCAGTTACTTTTACTATTTTCCCAATTATTCCGCCTCTAGTTATAATCTTATCGTTAGCTTGTAATTCATTTAACATTGCACTGTATTTCTTTTTTCTCTTCTTCTCTGGAACTATTAAGATAAAATAGAATACAATGAACATAAGTATAAAAGGCCCTATAGTTGTTAACATGCCCATTATTGCTTCCTCCTTAAATGTTTAAAAATATGTTAAGCTCTTCCGCTCCACTCTTCTAATTTTTTAGCTTTAAACTCTTCAAAATAATCACCGTCTATTGCAGCTCTTATATCTTCCATTAGCTTATTATAGAAATATAGATTGTGAAGAACACATAACCTCATTGCTAGCATTTCCTTAGCTTTAAATAAATGCCTAATATATGCTCTTGTATAGTTTTTGCAAGCTGGACATTGACAATTTTCATCTATTGGTCTTTTATCTAGCTCAAACTTTGCGTTCATAAGATTTATTTTACCATGACTTGTGAATAAATGTCCATGCCTTCCATTTCTTGCAGGTAAAACACAGTCAAAGAAATCTACTCCCCTTGCAACTGCTTCTAATATATTTTCAGGAGTTCCAACACCCATTAAATATATTGGTTTATCTTCTGGAAGATGTGGTACAACTGCATCTATTATTCTATACATATCTTCGTGGCTTTCACCAACTGCTAATCCACCTATAGCATATCCATCTAAGTCCATTTTTGTAATTTCCTTAGCATGTTCTATTCTTATATCCTCATAAACACCACCTTGATTTATTCCAAATAACATTTGTTCTTTATTTATAGTAGTGTCTAAAGAGTTTAGCCTATCCATCTCTTTTTTACATCTTTCAAGCCATCTTGTTGTTCTATTTACTGAGTTTATTACATATTCTCTAGGTGCTGGGTTTTCTATACATTCGTCAAAAGCCATAGCTATAGTTGAAGCTAAGTTACTTTGAATCTGCATACTTTCTTCAGGTCCCATAAAGATTTTTCTTCCATCTATATGAGAGTTAAAGTAAACCCCTTCTTCCTTTATCTTTCTCATAGAAGCTAAAGAAAATACTTGGAATCCACCTGAATCTGTAAGGATTGGTCTATCCCAATTCATAAATTCATGAAGTCCACCTAATTCTTTAACAACTTTATCTGTTGGTCTTAAATGAAGGTGATATGTGTTAGATAGCTCTACTTGACATCCTATTTCTTTTAAATCCATAGATGAAACTGCACCTTTTATTGCAGCTAAAGTTCCTACATTCATAAATACAGGAGTTTGAATAGTTCCATGAGGAGTTACAAACTGACCTCTTCTTGCTTTACCATCTTTTTTAAGAAGTGTATATCTTTTTATTGCCAATTTAAAATTCACGTCCTTTTCTTATTTTATCTAATATTTATATCATTATTATTTTATAAACATTGAATCTCCAAAAGAGAAAAATCTATACTTTTCTTCTACAGCTTTTTTATAAGCATTCATTATATTTTCTTTTCCAGCTAGGGCAGAAACAAGCATTATAAGGGTTGATTCTGGAAGATGGAAGTTTGTTATAAGTGAATCTACTATATTAAACTTATATCCTGGGAATATAAATATATCTGTCCATCCACTTTGGGCCTTTACTCTTCCCTCTTTACTTCCTATTGTTTCTAAAGTTCTTGTAGATGTTGTTCCAACTGCAATAACTCTATGTCCTCTTTCCTTTGTATCATTTATTATTTTTGCATTTTCCTCGTCTAATTCATAATACTCAGAATGCATTATATGATCATCAATAGAGTCAACCTTTACTGGTCTAAATGTTCCAAGACCAACATGAAGTGTTACAAAGGCTATATTCACACCTTTTTCTCTTATTTTTTGTAAAAGATCTTCTGTAAAATGAAGTCCAGCAGTTGGTGCTGCAGCTGACCCTTTCTCCTTTGAATAAACTGTTTGATATCTCTCTTTATCATCTAGTTTTTCATGGATATATGGAGGAAGAGGCATTTGTCCAAGTTCATCTAATATTTCCTCGAAAATACCTTTATAAATAAACTCTATTACCCTATTTCCTTCTAAGCCAATTTCTCTAACTATAGCTTTAAGCTTACCTTCTCCAAAAGTAAAAGTAGCTCCTATCTTAGCCTTTTTACCTGGCTTTGCAAGACATTCCCACTTGTCCCCTTCTATTCTCTTTAAAAGAAGAAACTCAATCTTTCCACCTGTCTCTTCTTTTTCTCCAATTAATCTAGCAGGCATTACTCTAGTATTATTTAAAACTATAGTATCTCCTGGCACTAAATAATCTAAAACATCATGAAATACTTTGTGTTCTACTTCGCCAGTGTTTCTATCTAACACCATAAACCTTGAAGAATCTCTCTCCTTTAAAGGATGTTGTGCAATTAATTCTTCTGGTAAATAAAAATCAAAATCGCTTACTTGCATAAAATTCACCTTCTCTAAATATTATTCAAACAATCCAACTTGTTTTGAACTTTCTTTTCCTCTGCTTCTTCCTAAATGCTTATATGCCTTATCAGTGGCAACTCTTCCCCTTGGAGTTCTTATAATAAAAGCTTTTTGAAGAAGATATGGCTCATAAACATCTTCAATAGTATCTAACTCTTCACCTACAAAATAAGCTAAAGTTTCAAGACCAACAGGGCCACCATTAAAGTTATCTATTATAGTTTCTAATATCTTATTATCTAATCTATCAAAACCTTCTCCATCTACCTCTAGCATTTCTAAAGCCTTTTTAGAAGCATCTATTGTTATTTCATTGTTAAACATTACTTCTGCATAATCTCTAACTCTTTTTAAAAGTCTATTAGCAATTCTAGGAGTTCCTCTAGACCTTTTTGCTATCTCAAAAGCACCTTCTTCAGTTATATCACACCCTAAAATCCTAGCACTTCTAACTATTATCTCTTTAAGCTGTTCTTCTGTATAATACTCCATAGAACAAAGAACACCAAATCTATCTCTAAGGGGAGAACTTAACATTCCAACTCTAGTTGTTGCTCCTATTAAAGTAAATTTAGGTAAGTCTAGTCTTATAGATTTACTAGATGCACCTTTTCCTATTATTATATCTAACACATAGTCTTCCATAGCAGGATATAATATTTCTTCAACACTTCTGTTTAATCTATGAATCTCATCTATAAATAAAACATCATTATTGTTTAATGTAGTTAAAATAGCTGCTAAGTCTCCTGCTCTTTCTATGGCAGGACCTGATGTTATTTTTAAATTTCCACCCATTTCATTAGCAATTATATTTGCTAATGTTGTTTTCCCAAGACCTGGAGGACCATATAAAATTACATGGTCTAAGGCTTCTCCTCTGTTTTGGGCAGCCTTTATAAATACATTTAATCTCTCTTTTATTTTATCTTGACCTATATATTCATTTAACTTTTCTGGTCTTAAGCTATATTCATTAATTGAATCAAACTCAGTTTCAGTTGAGGTTACTATTCTATCATCCATTTTTTAACCTCCTAACCCATAAGTATTTTTAATGCTTCCTTAATAATACTTTCAAGTGGTAATGCTTTATCCATATTCTTAAGAGCATTTTCAGCTTCCTTTTCTGTATAACCTAAAGCAAGTAATGCACCTAGTGCTTCAATTACATTGTTATTTCCACTAACAGCAGTAACTCCTATATCATCTAAGTCACCCTTTACTAGATCATCTGACTTAAACTTATCTTTAAGTTCTAAAATAATTCTTTGAGCAGTTTTCTTTCCTATTCCAGGAGCCCTTGTTATGTGCTTTTCATCACCAATCATTATAGCGTATTTAAGATTGTTTACACTACTTATTGAAAGCATTGACAGTGCAGCCTTTGCACCAACTCCATTTATTGAAAGAAGCATTTTAAACATTTCAAGTTCTTCTTTAGTTGTAAAACCATAGAGCCCTAAAAAGTCCTCTCTAACTATTTGTTCTAAATATATAAATACTTCTTCATCAACCTTTGGCATATTCGCCATACTGTTTCCTGAAGTAAATACTTTGTATCCTATATTATTGTTTTCTATAATTATATAATCTTTATTTATGCCTTTAAAGTAACCCTTAATATATTCGTACACAAAAACTCCCCCACTTCATAATAAAATTCTTATAAATCATAAAAATTAATTATGAAGATTTTTTAAAATCTATATTATACTTTAACACGAACATATTATATTATCAATAATTTAAAGGCTATGATAGCTTCTAAAATTATTGTTAATTTTAATAGTTTTTAAAATTAATAATAATATATATATCCTAAAACATAATGTAAAATTAAAAAGGAAAGAATCTAAATCCTTTCCTTTTTAACTTATAAAATTACTTAAAGCTTCTTCGCACTCTTCTTTTGTATCAAAAACCATTTCATAGTTTCTAATCATATTTTGGTCTATTTCCATTAAAAGACTTACTTCTCTTTCCGTTATGTCATCTTCACTTTCTATAACTGGGATTCCATTCATATCACTTTTGTAAATAGCTATATATCCATCCTTATCCCCTATATAGTACTTATTAGGTTCTAAAGTTCCCACTGCTCTTTCAAAAACCATTTGATAATCATCAGTTGAAGCTACAGAGTATCCTTTTCCCTTATAAAGCTCTACAACTTGCTCTACATTTAGCTCTTTAACATTTAATTCTTTTTTAACCTCTTTAACTTCAATATCCCTTTCAACTATAATCTCATCACTAATAGTCCTCTTTGTAAGTACAATCTTATAATCATCTTCTAATTCTAAGGAAGATTTTTCACCTTCTATAACAGCATTTGTTTTGGATATTTTTTCTTTATTATAAAAGTAAGATACCATATAGCTTCCTGCAAAAACTAAAAGTCCTAAAGCTACAGATAATAAAACCATATTTTTTTTATTAATTTTAAACTTCATGAAAATCACCTCTTATTGGTGATTATTGACATAAAAAAATATTTATATTCATTTTAATTAAAATTAATAAAGAGGCTTAGACAACAAAATCCAAACCTCCACCTTATTCTACTTTGCTTTTTCTTCGTGCTCTTTAAGAGAATCTTCCCACTTAACTAAAAACATCTCAGCTTCATCATCACTTATGTAGTTTCCAAAAGCACGACTAATACCACTTAATATTTCACCAAAAATCTT
>JAUNBX010000001.1:43544-69101 GCA_030526875.1 Clostridium perfringens
TATTATATGATTTAAAGTTACATCTTATTTAAAATAATATCATAGGTGGTATTTTTTATCAATAAAGTATAAATACTAGTTTATACTTAAAAACAAAATCCACCTTTTAAAATATTTCTACTTTGAAAAGTGGATTTAAATAATCTTTATATAAATTTTAATTTATCTAGAATTAAAGTATTATTCTTCCCATCCTTCAGGGAATTCAGCATTATGGTAAACTTCTTGAACATCATCATCATCTTCAAGTAAGTTTAACATCTTTTGGAACTTCTTAGCGTCCTCTTCACTTATTGCAGTATATAAATTTGGAATCATTTTTACGTCTGCTTCTAAGAATTCAAGTCCATTAGCTTCTAAAGCTTCTCTAACACTTCCAAAGTCCTCTGGAGTAGTTGTTATAACAAATACTTCTTCTTCATCAGCGTTGAAGTCTTCTGCACCAGCTTCAAGAGCCATCATCATTACTTCTTCTTCGTCTAAATCACCTTTTTCAATGATGATTTCTCCTTTTTCTTGGAACATGAATCCTACGCAACCTGAAGTCCCCATGTTTCCGCCACCTTTTGTAAAGGCTGATCTAACGTTACCTGCTGATCTATTTTTGTTATCTGTTAATGTTTCAACTATAACAGCAACTCCTGATGGGCCATATCCTTCATAAACTATTTCTTCGTAGTTTACAGAATCTGCTTCACCAGCACCTTTTTTTAATGCTCTTTGTATGTTATCATTTGGCATGTTTGCAGCTTTAGCTTTAGCAACAACGTCTCTTAATTTAGAGTTTGCATCTAGATTAGCTCCACCTTGTTTTATTGCCATTGCTATTTCTTTACCTATTTTAGTAAAGATTTTTCCTCTTTTAGCATCTACTTTTCCTTTTTTTGCTTGTATATTATGCCATTTTGAATGTCCTGACATTTGTAAATCCCTCCTAATATTTATGTAAAAATACATAAAGTAAAACTTTATTCTAAAAATTAACGCTATTTATTATTATAACATAGTACATTTAAGGCTTCAACTTAAGGCCTAATCAAGATTTAGGTATAATCTGTTATCCTCTTTAAAGTAAATATTTTCTCTATCAAAAGTTATATTAGCTTTACCATTAGTTGATTCTGTTATTTGTAACTTTATATTTTCTGACTCACTTTTTTCAGCTAAAATATATATCTTAACCTTATCAGTAAACTCAGTATCTTCTATGTGCCAATTATTTTCTCCACATAGGTACTGTATTTTTCCATAAAGGTCATAGTCAACATCAATGGACACTCTAAGTCCTAAAACCTTTTTTACTGTTCCTGATGCATTTATTGCAATAACAGCTCCCTTTGTATAGGCTCTAGTAAGGCCAGATGCTCCTAAAAGTATTCCTCCAAAATATCTAGTAACAACAACGACGCAGTCTGTTAAATCATTTTTCTTTATAACTTCTAAAATTGGAATTCCTGCTGTTCCTTGTGGCTCTCCATCATCACTATATCTTTGGATATTTTTATTTTGCCCAATCATATAAGCCCAGCAGTTATGTCTTGCATCTTTATGCTTAGACTTTATTTCAGATACAAATTCTTTAGCTTCCTCTTCTGTTGTAACTCTTTTTATATATCCTATAAACTCTGACTTTTTCTCTTCAAAACTATCACTTGTAGTCTTTTTAACTGTTATATAATCCATTTAAAACCTACCTTTCTGTTAATGCTTTATATATATTTTCTATTCCTTTATCTATACTTTTGTAATCTGTTTGAGAAAATCCTATTCTAAAGCTTTTTTCCCCATCTTTAAAATTATTATAAAAGACTTCTCCTGGAGTTATTATTGTATTTTTATCTTTTAACTTATAAAATAATTCTCTAGATGTTATATCTACATCTTCTTTTATATTTAAAAATATATTTAAACCACCCTTTGGCTCATTAAAGGTTACTAAATCACCTAACTTTTCTTTTATAAGCTTTACTATATAATTATATCTTTTTGAATACTCACTATTTAAACATTTTATATGGTCTATAAAAAAACCTGTGGATATATATTTTTCTAATGCTCTTTGCATAAGGCTAGATGTTGCAATATCTGTAGTTACCTTAGAGTTTTGAATAGTTTCGCAAAGGTTTGTAGGTGCTATTAAATACCCTATTCTAACCCCTGGTAAAAATGTTTTTGAAAAACTCTTTATATAAATAACTCTATTTTGATCTAACTTTCTATAAGGACAATACTCTATATTTTCATCATAAACAAGCTCTGATAAATAATCATCCTCTATTATATAAAAATCATATTTATAAGCTAATTCTATTATCTTTTTCTTTTTCTCCATAGAATAGCTAATCCCTGTTGGATTTTGAAAATAACTCATTGTATAAAAACATTTTATTTTATTCTTTTTTAAAATCCTTTCAAAACAATCTAAATCTGCTCCATCATTTAGAATAGGAACCTCTAAAATATTAGCTCTTCTTAGCTTAAAAACCCCAAGGGCTCCCCCATGAGTTGGTTTTTCAACTAAAACACTATCATTTACATGAATTAAGGTTTTAGCTGTAATATCTATTCCTTGCTGTGCCCCTGATATTATTAAAATCTCATCTGGGTCTATTTTATTTTCCCAAAAGTTTAAACTTATACTCTCTCTTAAACTTTTATATCCTAAACTATCATTATACATTAAAGCTTCTACGCCATCACGATTTAAGACATCATTTAAAACATCTCTAAGCCTTTCTATTTTAAAGAAACTAGCACTTGTAATTTCTCCTGTAAAGTCAATCCATTCTTTTGAGTTTAGAGATGTTATTTTTCTAAGTATTTCATTATAATCCTTTTTAAAGTTTTGAGAAGATGTCCTCTTTTTCACATAAGTTCCACTTCCCTGAACTTGTCTAACATAACCTTCTTGCTCAAGTTTTTTATAAGTATTTATTATAGTTATTTTATTTACTCTTAAATATTTTGATAATTCTCTTATAGTAGGTAACTTTTCTCCATCTTTTAATTTATTTTCATCAATTAATTCTTTAATTTTATTATAAATATCAATATACTTAAATCCATCCTCTGAAAATTTCAAATTATATTTATCCATAGAAAAACCCCTTTTATATTCCACGCTAACTTTTTTTATAATTATTTTACTAGAATAACTATTGTTTTAATAGACTTTTCCTTTGTATTTATATTATATTATCCCAAGCTTTTATGGACAACTGTTTTAAATAACTACTAAAATTAAATAAATTTCACTAACTTAAAAAGCACTTACTTTGTTTGTATTTTTAAATGCTCCATAATTTAAAATAACTTCATAAAAATATTGTAATATTACTATGAAAAATAAATGGCCTAAAACAAAAATTGTTTTAAGCCCATAGTCTTTTAAATTTCAAATTCTTTGCATTTATTTAAAACTTCATCATCTACATCTGCTTTTACATAGGTTCCCTCATCCCTATAATCTTCTTCTAAAACTTTAGCATTTCTGTGTAAAAAAGCTACTGTTTGTTGATTACTATATGGAATTAAGTACTCTATAGTTTTTAAAGTATATGGAAGTTCTTTTGCAATTAGTTTTAAAATCTTATCTAAATTTATTCTCTCTCTTGCTGATATTTCTAAAACTTTATATTTACTTGAATACTCTTCTTTTATTTCTTCTAAAGCTTCTGAGTCTATTAAATCTATTTTATTTAAAAGTAACATTTTAGCTTTATCTAAAGCTCCAAGTTCCAATAAAACTCCTTCAACAGACTCTATTTGTTCTCTAAAGTTATCTGCTGAAACATCTACTACATGACATAAAAGGTCTGAGAAAATTACTTCTTCTAAAGTTGATTTAAAGGCTTCCACAAGTTCATGAGGAAGTTTATTTACAAATCCAACTGTATCTGTTAATGTTATAAGCCTATTATCTAAAAGATTAATTGCTCTAGTTGTAGTATCTAATGTTGCAAAAAGCATGTTAGCTTCAAATACTTTCTCTTTTCCTTGAATATCTTTAGATGATGCCATATCACATAAAGTATTTCTAAGAGTTGATTTTCCTGCATTTGTGTACCCTACTAAGGATACTTGAGGAATATTTTCCTTTGTTCTTTTTTCCCTCTGAACTTCCCTTGTCTTTTTAATCTTTTTTAATTGTTGTTGAAGGTCATATATTGTTTCTCTTATATGACGTCTATCTGTTTCTAACTTCTTTTCTCCAGGTCCTCTTGTTCCAATTCCACCACCTGTTCTTGATAAAACTGTTCCAAGTCCCATAAGCCTTGATGATCTATATTTAAGCTGAGCTAGCTCTACTTGTATTTTAGCTTCTCTAGTTTTTGCTCTTCTTGCAAATATCTCAAGGATTAATGTAGTCCTGTCTATAACTTTTACTCCAAGAGCAGCTTCTAAGTTTCTAACTTGAGACCCTGAAAGTTCATCATCAAAAATTATAAGATTAGCTCTTAGCTTTTGTCTAAGACTTGCAATTTCTAAAACTTTTCCTTTTCCTATATAAAAAGCTGGATCTATTTTATTTCTATTTTGAAAAACTTTATCTAAAACTGGTATATCACAAGCCTGGGCAAGTTCTTTAAGCTCAATTAAGCTTTCCTCTGTATCTGTTCCAACTAAAATGGCCTTTTCACTATTATCTTCAACTACATCATTTTGCTTTATTAGACTTTCTATATGTTGTATTTTATCTAATATATTTAAGGCTAAACTTTCATCTAGAGATAAATTTGGATATTCCTCTGCAACTAATGTATTATCATTAACGTAGCAAAATCCTAAAGAAACCTCTGTTATATTGCCTTCTATAATACCAACTGCCATTATAGAGTCTAGTTTTAACTTTAAAAGAGCTGATAAATCTAAGGCTGAAAGGTTTGCTATTCCATTTGGATGGGTATGAACCACTCTAATTCCTGAAAGTTTTTTTTCATTTATATTTATTATTGGTATCTCTACACTACTAGAATCTCCAATAGCTACACTTACAATCTTTCCTTTTCTATCTATTCCAACACTTACTTCTTTTTCTATATTAGAAGAAATTCTACTTATTATATCTATTATTTCTACAGTACACACAGTATATTTTGGAACTATCATATCGTATATGTTTTCTAATTCCTTTAAAACACTATCTTTTATTCCATCTATATTTCCATATATCATTCTCTTGTCACCTCGTATTCTTACTATATATTCTTGACAATTTTCATTTAATTTTATACTATAAATACAATATTGTAAACAAGACTGGCTATTTTCTAAGGAGGATAAAATGGAAGATAAAAACAGAAATATTTTACTTAGTGAAGAACAAATAAAAACTCAAATAAGTAAAATGGGAGAAATATTAACTAATGACTATAAGGATAAAAATCTTTATGTTCTATCTTTATTAAGAGGGAGCTTTATATTTGCAGCAGATTTAGTTAGAGCAATTGATACTAAAACTAAAATAGGTTTTATGACAACATCTAGCTATGGTGCCTCAGAAGAAAGTTCTGGTACTATAAAAATAATAAATGATATACCTGACAATATTGAAGGATTAGATGTTCTTATCGTTGACGATATTATGGATACAGGTTATACTATGGAATTTATAGTAAATCATGTTAAAAAACTTGGAGCAAAATCAGTTAAGACTTGCACACTTTTAGACAAACCTTCTAGAAGAAAAGTTGACTTAACTCCTGATTATTGCTGCTTTACCATTGAAGATTTATTCGTTGTTGGATATGGATTAAACTACGGCGATTATTATAGAAATGTCCCTTACATATTTAATTGGGAAAAATAAAACTCTTAAAAATAGCATTTCTAAAGTTTAGATTTGCTATTTTTTTATTTATCTCCTAAAACACCTGTACCTAAAATGGTTTGTGGAATCTCTCCAACTATTATAGTTTCGCTTACAGGAATATCATTTATTATTTCTAACTCACGACTTTCAAAAGGCAATATTATTTGCATAGTAGTTTTTACTTTCATATAAATTTTAAGTCTTGTTTGATTTATACCAGCTGATTCAAATACTGATTCATAAGCTACTTCTACTCTACCTATAGGTCTCATCTTAACTATAATATCTGGTCCTAAATAAGTTAAAATTGAACTTTTACTAACATAACCTAAAGGAATTTTAAAACCAATCTTCCCCATATCAATTAATTTTTCTTGACTTATTAAAGAAATTTTTGTAGCTAAAGTATTTAGCTTTACTGTATCTGCCCTTACCATAACTATTTTATCATTAGAATCTTTTTCCACTGTTACTAAATCACTGTCTTGAAACTCCTCCTCATATATATCTTCTATATTAGTATTTATTATGTCTAGTGTTCTAGCTCTCATCTCTGAATCTGCAACAAGAATAATAGCTGGAGTTAGAGTTTTGTCCATATAATAAAATGTAAATCCAAACATAGATATTATTAGTATTATAAAGAGCTTTACCTTTAATTTTTTAAACTTTTTTTTATTGTTTCTAGGTACTCTATTATACATGCCTCACCTCCCTAGACTTCTAATAAATCACAATTTTGTTATGTAAAATTTTATTTACTCATATAATTATTATGCTATAATAGTATATATTATTATATATGGTTATTTTTTATATTTTTGTTATTAAGGGTATTTGTTGCAAAACAAAACTTAGGAGGAATTATGTCTGAAAAAAATAGTACTTTTGTAAAGAAAGACGCCAAATTCAAAAAAATATTTAAAAAAATTCTTTTGGTGTTTTCAATTGTCATTATTATCTTAATTACATCTATTAGTGGCTATGCTTTTGCAGTAATTAAAAGTGCACCAGCCCTTGATGTAGAGGCTATTTTAGAACCTACTGAAACAACAACTTTATATGATGATGAAGGAAACTTCGTAACTAACTATGTAACAAGAAGTCAACGTTATGTTGTTGATTCTTCAGAAATTCCTGATAATCTTAAAAACGCTTACGTATCTATAGAAGATGAACGGTTTTATGAACATAAGGGAATCGATGTGAAGAGAATACTAGGAGCCGTAGTTAATAATGTAAAAACTAAACTACAAGGTAAATCAACCTTTCATGGTGGTTCTACTTTAACTCAACAGTTGATAAAAAACACACTTTTAACTGATGAAAGTACAATTACAAGAAAAATTAAAGAAGCCTACCTTGCTCTAGGTCTTGAACGAGAGTTAGGAAAAGATGAAATTTTAACTACTTATTTAAATACGATACCTTTAGGTGGTTATGTTTATGGTGTACAAGCAGCTTCAGTTAGATTTTTTAGTAAAGATGTATCTGAGCTAAATCTTATAGAATCTGCTTATATTGCTGGTATCACTCAAGCTCCTTCAACTTATGATGCTTTATCTTCTACAAATCAAGAAGACCCTAGCCGTTATATAAAAAGGACTAAAACGGTTTTAGGTAAAATGTTAGAACTTGGTTATATAACTGACAGTGAATATAATCAAGGAATATCTGATTTAGATAATGGATTACTTGAATTTACTCCAAGTAGTATTAACAATGAAATGCAATATGAGTGGTTTACAAGACCTGCTACTGACCAAGTAATTAACGACCTTATGGAAAATTTAAAATATACTGAAGACGAAGCAAAAAGTCTTATTGCAAATGGGGGCTTAAAAATATATACAACTATGGATACTTCTCTTCAAGATAGTGTCCAAGAAATCCTAGATACTTCTTCAAATTATACAGGAGCTTTTAAAGGTGGTGTTGAAACTGTAGATGAAAATGGAATACCAAAACTTCAAGCAGCAGCTTCTATAATGGATTACAGGACTGGTGAAGTTAAAGCCTTAATTGGTGGTCGTGGTGATCAGCCTCAGTATTCTTTAAATAGAGCTTATGATACTTTAAAATCAATAGGTTCTACTACTAAACCACTTACAGTTTATGCTCCTGCAATTGACCTTAAAATATTAGGAGCTAGTAGTATTATGAGTGATTCACCTTTAACCTCTGATGAAATAAAAAAGGCTGGATATAATGGATCTTTCCAACCTCAAAATGAGAGTAGAAGTTATAATGGTAATATAACTGTTAGGCAAGCTCTTAGAATCTCTAGTAACGTTGTTGCAGTAAAAACTATAACAAGAGTTGGGCTAAACAATTCTATATCTTATGGTGAAAAATTTGATTTAATCTTTGGTGAAAATTCTAGACTAAATGCATCTTCTGTAGCACTTGGACAATTTACAAATGATCCTGAAGATCCTGATGGAAGTAATGTATTTAATCTAGCAGCAGCCTATGGAACCTTTGGAAATGATGGAGTTAAAACTGAACCTATCCTTTATACTAAGGTTTTAGATAGAAATGGTAATGTATTAATAGATAATACTGCAAAAACAACTCAAGTTATTTCAGCTGAAACTGCATATATTCTTTATGATATGTTAAAAGAACCTTTAACTTATTCAGCACAAGGTGCTAAAGTTACTAATATTCCTACTTCTGGTAAAACAGGAACTACAACAAGTAATAAGGATTACTGGTTTGCAGGTCTTACTCCATATTACTCAGCAGCAGTTTGGATTGGATATGGTGACAATACTGTTAGCATGAATGGTGGAGCTGGAAGAGTTGCTGCACCTCTTTGGGGGAAAATAATGAATGCAGCTCATGAAGGGTTATCTTATAAAGAAATAACAGGGCCAAATAGTACAGTTTCTGTTACAGTTTGTGATGAGACTGGACTACTTCCTACATCTACATGCCTTCCAGATGTTCATAGTGAAATTTTTTCATCTGGAACTGAACCTACAACTTACTGTACAGGTAACCACAATTAAAATATATCTATAATAAATTTTAAAATATTAAATAATAAAATACAACTATATATAGAACAAAAAGGGGCTTATCAAAAGTCAAATTATCAATAATATGTAGTCATGGATAACTTTAGTTTAAACTACATATCTAAGATGATAAGTTATTTTGATACAGCCCCTTTTTATACTTTTATAAAATTTATAATTATAGGTTTCTTTCAAAGGCTACACTTTTAGATATAGATAAATCTTCTTTATTTATAATTGTTTTATATATTTTAGGGCAACCATTTTCTATCCACTTATTCATATATCTTGAATTTGCTTTATAAATATAATAAAAATTTTCGTCATACTCATCTGAAAACTCTAAAAAAGTATTTAAACTTTTACTATCTATTTTTAAATGCTCCTTAGGGAAATTATTTAAAAGAGGTAGCAAAAATTTCATAGGAATATTATATAAGGATTCTTTCTTTAAAAATTTGCTTTCCATAAGGATTCTCTTGATCATTTTATTTTCTTTTATGTATTCATCTATTTTAGCTTTAAATATTATGTTTCCCCTTCTATCATTTTCTAAAAAAACATATATCATTGTAGTCTCCCCCTAACTTCTTCTTTCACCCAAAAAATACTAAATATTATCTAGCAATGTTTTATAAATATCTTCACCACATAACCTTTTTATTAAGTATAAACACCCTAAAGTTATATCTTCTTTTCCATTAAATAATATTATTTTACCATTATCTATTATGTTTTTATCACTTAGTATTGATGATGATAAATACTTTTTAAACTCCTCTTGATATTCCTTTGGAAGTGATACCATAAGTCCACTTAAAAGGTTCGTTAAAATTAAAGGAATTACTCCTTCATTACATGCTAAAACTATTTCACAACCATCTATAATTTCATGTATATTATTAAAAATAGCTTCATCCTTAAATACTTCTATATTCTTTGTAGATGGAATTATAAGAACCTGGAAATCACTTTTAAAATCTTTAGTTATTTTTTCTTTAACATTAAATGTTATAATTCCTGATTCGTCCTCTATTTTATCCTTAACTCCTAATGTTGTAATTGAAAATATCTCATTACTTAATATCTCATTTATACTTTTAAAAAGCCTTAAGATAGTTGTAACATTTTTAGGATTTACCCCATCATATAGCATGAGACCTATTTTTCTAGTTTTTAAAACATTTTTAGATAAAAAATTCTTTTTAGATAGTCTATATACACTTTCAATTTTATTTTTACTTACAAATTTAAATCCTTCATCTTCAATAAATTCTTTATATGTATCATCTCTTAAATTTTCTAATATGTACTCTCCACCAAATTCCTGAAAAAAGTAATCTAGAAGAAGGTTTAACGCCTCTCTTCCATACCCTTTTCCTCTAAAGCTATTCTCTATTCTTATATTTAATCTTGCAGTTTTTGTTGGAGTATCATAGCCATGAAAACCAACCTCTCCAATGGGAGTATTATCAGGAGTGTATACAAGACAGTAAAAATTTTTTCCATCTGTTGGATTAACACTTCGCTTATAAAATGTTTCCCATTTATATCTTGGAAAATCTACTACCTTTCCTACATCAGCCATAGTATCTATATCATTCCAAAGTCTTTGTGTATAACTAAGTTCCACTAAATCTGGTTTCTTAATATATACTTTTTTTCCGTCTCTTCTATAAAATATATCATTAATATTCATGTTATCACACCACTCTTTTAATTTAATTCTAAATCTTATTTATTAATTATACCAAAAAGAATAAAACAGTAAAAACTATTTAACACGTATTAAATAATTACTTATAGATTATTCAATACTTGAAAAACATATTATATTATTATAATATAATTAAATATACCTCTACATATAATACTTATTATATTTTTAATATTGATTAGTACATTGTAGAACTAATATAAAGGGGGATACCCATGCAAATCGGCGAAAAACTTAAAAGGCTAAGAGTTGAAAAACAACTTACACAAGAAGAATTAGCTAATAGATGTGAACTTTCAAAAGGATTTATATCACAATTAGAAAATGATCTTACATCTCCTTCTATAGCTACATTAATAGATATTTTAGATATCTTAGGAACAAATCTTAATGAATTTTTTAGCGAAGATTCTAATGAAAAAATTGTATTTTCAGAAAACGATATGTTTGAAACTGAAAATACTGAACTTAAATATAAACTTATGTGGCTTGTTCCTAATGCCCAAAAAAATCAAATGGAACCCATAATGATAAATATAGAACCAAGCGGCCATTATATATTAGAGGAACCTCATGAAGGTGAGGAATTTGGATATGTTTTAAGTGGTACTATCTACCTTCACTTAGGTGATAAAAAAACTAAAGTTAAAAAAGGAGAAAGTTTTTATTTTAAACCTAAGGCTAATCACTACATATCAAATTGCGGAAAAATTAATGCTAAAGTTATTTGGATAAGTACTCCACCTTCTTTTTAAAATATAGGCGTACCTTACGTTTTAGGTACGCCCATATATTTATTCACAAGTATTTGGAAACCAAAGCTCTATCTCTCTTTTAGCACTTTCTTTAGAATCTGATGCATGAACAGTATTTTCTGTTTTACTTATTGCAAATCTTCTTCTTATTGTTGATATTGAATCCTTTTCACAATTAACAGAACCATTTATATCTCTTATTTTTGAAATTGCATTTTCTCCCTCTAAGACTAATGCTACTAGTTTTCCTCTTGTTATATAATTTATTAGAGAATCAAAAAAATCTTTTCCTTTATGTTCATCATAATGTATCTTAGCAAATTCTTTAGATATTTTATCCATCTTCATATGTTTTACTGTTAAATCTTCTTGTTCATAAACTTCTAAAACTTTCCCTATTAGATTTCTTTCAACAGCATCTGGCTTAATTAACACTAAACTTTTTTCAATCCCCACGTTATACCTCCTAAGTATTCCTACTTATACATATATTATACATAAAATAATGTTCCTTTGTAAACATTATCAATATATATTTTTTTATTGTTTACAAAAATATATATTGATATAATCTTATTATATGTAAAGGAGGGATTTTCCTTGATAAGAAAACAATTTATAGTAAAAGGTCGTGTTCAAGGAGTCGGTTTTAGATTTTTATGTCAAACAACTGCTAGAACTTTAGGGGAATTAACAGGCTTTGCTAAAAATCTAGATAATGGTGACGTTTTAATAGAAGTTCAAGGACCCTATAATAAACTAATTGAATTTAGATATCTAATATGTAAAGGGAATGGTTTTTGTAAAATAACTAATATTTTTGAAACAGAATTATCAACTCTTTCTAAAGAAAAAAAATTTTCTATACAATAATTCATTTAAATAAGTAGGCTTTTCATTAATGAAATCACATAGAAGTTACTTAGTGTTTTTAATAATCTAATTAATTTCTATGTGATTTTACTCTAATCTATATTCATTTTTTATATTAATAACATAATTAAATTACTTTCTTTTAAGTTTAATATATATTAAATTTTTGTAAACTTTTTTCTATTCTACACATTTCATTGATTCTTTTAAGTCACTCATATTATTATCACAAATTAGCTAAATATGGCTATATTTAATAATTGTTGCTAAAAAACATTGATGTTATAATTATACTCGGAATAAATAACTAAGATTGGAAGTGATAAGCTTTGAACTTTAAATTAAAAACAATATCTACTTTACTTGTTTTGCTAGTTAGCGCTTTCTTCATTTACCCTACATCAATTGCTTATGCAGCTACAACAAGTAGTTCAACTACATCTAGTGCTACGGCAGTAGAATCAACTTCTGGAAATACTACAACTGAAGCTTCAGATTCATCATCCTCTGATAGTTCAAGTTCTTCTACAGAAGCTCCTAGCATTATAGGGAAATCTGCTATAGTCATAAACTATAAGACTGGCCAAATATTATATGCAAAAAATATTGACACAAAGGAATATCCTGCAAGTACCACAAAGATAATGACATCTATTTTATTTGCAGAAAATAAAAATCCGGATGATACTATTACATATACTAAATCTGCTTCAGAACAACCAGCAAACTCACTGCTAGTAAACTATGACTTACTTAATGTTGGCGATACCATGCAAGCTGGTGAAGTTATGAAAGCTATGTTTTTAATATCAGCTAACGACTGTGCTTATATGGAAGCTGACTCTGTTGCTGGAAATAAAGAGGCTTTTGCTGATTTAATGAATGCTGAAGTTAAAAAACTTGGGCTAACAGGAACACATTTTACCAATCCTAATGGATTATTTAATGTAGACAACTATTCTACAGCCTATGATATGTCTGTAATTGTTAGAAAAGCTTTCTCAATTCCTTGGATTAGAGAAGCTATGGGCACAAAAAGCGCTTTAATAACTGCAAGTACAGGTAAAAGTGTAACTTTAACTAGTGATAATAAAAACTTAGGTATAGATGGCTGTATAGGAGGAAAAACTGGATATTTACCTGATCATGGTAGGGATTTAGTAAATGTTTATGATAGAAATGGTGAAATCCTTATAGGTGTAATTTATAATGACATATGGGGTAAAAATGATACTGATGTGTTTAATGATATGAAAAAAATAATAAATTATGCTTATAGTGAAAAACAAACATTATATAAAGCTAAAGGAACTGTTGTAGAAAATGATAAAGTATCATATAAATTATTTGGTTTCTTTGGACCTACAGAAACTATAAATATTCCTCTTACATTAGATGAAAATGTTTATTACTACGCAATTCCACTTAATGAAAAAGACTTTACAATAACAGGAGATACAAGTGCTACTAATGCTTGGGCACTTTTAAAAGATCCAACTTCTGCAAAAGTTTTAGTTTCTGATGGAAGACAATATAAGGAAACATATGATGCTACAGCTACCATAACATTATGGCAAATAATAGATGCTAATCTTGCTATCTACATTATTACAGCTATTGTAGCAATTATTATTATTCTTATAATTTTGGCCCTTATAATTAGAGCTATAAATAAATCAAAGAGAAAAAGAAGAAAGCAAAATAAAAAATAATTAAAAAAAGTGGTAGATTTAAATAAATCTAACCACTTTTTCTTATCCAATTTCACTATTCTTTATTCTTTTTGCCAAATCTTTAATTTTCTCTTCTATGATTTTTGCAGTATTTATAAACTCCTTATCTGATTTTCCTGTAGGGTCATCTAATCCCCAATCCTCTATGTGATCCGCTAAAACATGGGGACAAACTACATTACACCCCATCTTTATAACTATATCAACTTTAGGTATATCATCTAATAATTTTGATTTTTGAGTCTTATTCATATCAACTTTGTATAAATCTTTGATTATCCTAACAGCATCTTGATTTATCATAGGTTTTGTTTCTGTCCCTGCTGAATAACTTTTAAAAATATCACTAGCAAATAAATTTCCTAGAGCCTCAGCCATTTGTGATCTACATGAATTATGAACACATATAAAAGCTACTTTTTTCATTTTCATTTCTCCTTAACTTATCCTTATATAAATTAGTACTGATTTTCAGTATTCAGTACTAATACTTATCTAAAACAAAGCCTTAACCATAAGACTTTTATATACTTTGAATCTATAAATTAAAATTGCAGTAATACCTTTTAACATACTACTAACAGCAAAGCTTAGCCATATTCCATCTAAACCTAAGTATCCTATTAGGCTTAGTGCTATTGGTATTCTAGCTGTTGTAAATATTATACTTATAATAGCTGGTATTTTAGGTTTCCCTATGCCAGTAAATACTCCATTTGATACCATTTCTATCATGCTAAAAAACTGTGAAACTCCTAATATCCTTAAATAATTACTAGCCATAATAACAGTGCTATTATCATTTACAAAGACTCCTGCCAATTGTTTCGAAAACACTATAAATACTATAGTTATTCCTATAGAATATATTGTACCAATTTTTAATGTTGTCTTGTAACCATGATTAACTCTATCATATTTTTCAGCTCCAAAGTTTTGCCCTGTAAAGCCAGAAATAGCACCATTTAACCCTCCTATAACCATATAAGATACAGATTCAATTTGAAGACCTATTTTCTGAGCTGCAATGGCATTATCCCCAAATCCTGCGATAATCCTTGCAATCACTATATTTACCAAAGTAAATATTATTCTTTGAGTTGCCATAGGAAACCCTAGCTTCATAATCTCAATGCCTTTTTCATAATCTAGCCCCATAGAATATCTAAACTTAATAAGGTCCCAACACTCAATATTAAATAAAATAAACATGATTAAATTAGCAGTTAAAGTAGCCACTGCTGCTCCTAAAACACCAAAGTTAAAAACATATATAAGTATTGGATCTAAGACCATGTTTATTCCTATACCTATAGCACTTATCTTAAGTGCTATTTTATTATTTCCAAAACTATTTAAAATCCTTATATATAGAGTATTAAAAAATGATAAAAATAACATAGGTGCACATATAACAAGATAAATATAAGAATCTCTTTGAATCTGGGTGTTTCCTAGATTAAGAAATCCTATAAAATAAGTTCCTAAAAAAATTAATGCTAGTAAATATACTAATCCTATAATTAAATTAATTACAAGGCCTATATTTATGTATTCTTTAACATCTTTATCTTCTTTTTTGCCAATTGAATGAGCTACCTTAATACCAGTTCCAATTACTACAATTGAATTTATAGCATATCCAAGGCCAGTAAAGAAACTCGATGAACCCACAACTGTTATTGCATAACTTCCAAGGGCACCAACCCATAACATATCTATTAATCCATATAAGAATTGAAGAAATGAACTTCCCATTATAGGTACTGATAGGTTAGTTATCACCTTTAAAACATTCCCTTTTGTTAAATCTACTTTTTTCATAAACTACCCCTAAAAAATTAAAATCATAAATTATAGTATATCATATATATCGATATCTATCTATATTAAATCATTTTACATATTTTATATAAATAATTATGTATCCATATATCTATATCTATCTATTTCTATAAAAATAAACTATATTTAAACAGTATTTAGTATAACTAATACTACTTTAAATATAGCTTAATTAAATAACCTTTTTACGGCACTTGTTACTATTATTTTTTATAACATATACAATCCTCTGTTTCATTTATAATAGACATATAAAATAAGACAGATTGATTTGCTCTTTTATAGTCTAATCTATAATGACTCCATGTCCCCTCTTTTCTCGCCTTAACTAATCCACATTCTACAAGAACTTTCATATGATGTGATAAAGTTGGTTGCTTAAAATCGAAGTGATTTAATAACTCATAGGCACATTTTTCCCCACAAGATAATAAGTCTACTATTTTTAATCTATTATGATCGCTTAAAGCCTTAAATATCTTTGAATTTTGTTCATATTTATCCATTAATATCCCACCTTAGCTAATTTATAAAATCTAATTCCCAACCATAGTAACCAGTTTTTTCATTTTTAATATATCTTAAATATGCTGCAAAGGTAGTTCCTTTTTTACTTTTAAGATTTCTAAAACCAACTCTTCCTTTTTCTAAAAGAATTTTTACCATATCAAAGGATACTTCTTTTCCTAATGAATTTATGAATTTATCATCTTTCCAAATAGTATATCTGCAACCATTTTTCCAGTTTACACACCCAAAATTTTTCTCATTCTCTATTATATCATTGCCGCATACTGGGCACTTTCCTACAACCGTAGCTTCCTTTGGTGTATCTACTTTAAATTTATACAAAAGAGAAGTATCATTTTTTATCTTTTCAACAGAACTTCTTGTAAAGCTACATATAAGATTTAAGAAGTTCTCTTTGTTAAATTTTCCCTTTTCTATATCTGCCAAAGTTTTTTCAAGGCGTCCTGTATACTCTAAGTCTAAAAGCTCTTTAACTGGAAAAATCTCAACAATGGTACGTCCAAGTTCTGTACATATTAAACTTTTTCCCTTTGATTTTATATATCCTATATCATTTAACCTCTTTATAGTTTCTGCTCGTGTTGCAGGGGTGCCTATACTAAATCCACTAAGTATAGCTTCCATCATTTCTTCTGATGTGTCTTGATTATCTATATTATCATCATTTTCCTCTTCTTCACCTTTATTAGATTTTCCCTTAAAACTTTTACCACAAGTCTCCATAACTCTTAAAAGAGTCTTTTCTGTATGATGCTTTGGTGGTTTTTTAGTAACCTTACTCACCTTTCCATCTGTCACATCTAAGGTTTCATTTACTTCTACTAAAGGAAGTATTGTATCTTTGGTTTCTATTTTTTCAACTTTTCTCCAACCTTCAACAAGCTGAACTCTTCCCTTTGCTCTAAATTCACCCTTTGCTTTTTCTTCATTAACTTTAATAATTATTTTTGTTTCCTCAAATTCAGCTATAGGCATAAATTGCATTATAAATCTATTTTTAACTGCTTCATAGACTGCTTTTTCATCGGCTGATAAATTTGTAGGCTTAACATAGGTAGGTGTTATGGCACTATGACTTTCTACTTTAGAATTATCAAAAACCCTCTTTGATTTTATAAATTTAATTTCATTTTCATAAGAAAGTCCTACCTTTATTTTTTCTAAAACATTTTTAGCTCTATCTACTAAGCTCTCCTCAAGAGCAATACTCCCTGTTCTAGGATATGTTATAAATTTCTTTTCATAAAGACTTTGAGCTACCTTTAATACCTTATCCGAAGTCCATCCCTTATATTTACTAGTTATATATCCTTGAAGGTTAGAAAGATTAAAAAGGGGACCTGGATATTCCTTTTTCTTTTCAACTTCTTTATTTATAACTGCTCCTATTTTTCCTTTAACAGCATTTTTAATCTCTTCTAAATACTTTTTATCTTCAAATTTTTCATTCTCCTCATAATAAAGAGTTTCAAATTCTGTATTATCCTTTGTTTTAAAATTTTGAAGAAGCTTATAGTAGCTTGTTTCTTTAAAATTTTCTATTTCTTTATCTCTATCATAAATAATCTTTAAAGTAGGAAGTAACACTCGTCCTATATTTATTATTTTATTTTCTTCAAAACCATAACGCAAAGTAGCAACTGAAGTTAAATTTATCCCAATAATCCAATCTGCCACTTGTCTTCCTATTCCAGCATCTTGAAGTGGTTTCATCTCACTATTTAGCTTTAAATTGTCCATTCCCTTTTTCACTTCATTTTCAGTCCACTCATTAAGTAAAATTCTATATATTGGCTTTTTAACATCCAAATAAATAAAAAGTTCATCTGAGATAACTTGCCCTTCTCTATCATAATCTGTAGCTGAAATTACAGCTTCCACATCTTCTCTATCTATAAGAGATTTTATTATGTTTAATTGCTTTAAAGCACCCTTATCAGCTTCATTTCTTTTAATAGGGTCTTGTTTTACCTTATACTTAAACTCACTAGGTATAAAAGGAAACTTCTCTACTTTCCATGATTTCATACTCTCATCATAATCTTTAGCATCTAAAAGTTGAAGAAGATGACCAAAGGCCCAAGTTATTAAATAATTTTCTCCTTCAAAATAGCCATCTCTCCTAGTTTTTATTTTAAAAGAATCAGCAATATTTTTTGCTACTGATGGTTTTTCTGCTATTATAACTCTTTTCAATTTACCAACTCCTAAAAGAATAAACTCACAGTTTTAATTTTGCTGTGAGTTTACTTTTTTTATATATTTAATTATAATACATTTTTTTAATTCTTAATACAAATTATTTTTATTCTCTCTACATTTCGTTTAATATCCAAACAAAACAACTTAAAACACTTGCATAAGTTAACCAAAGTACATAGGGAATCATTAAAAACCCTGCAATTTTATCAACTTTAAAAAACTTTCCAGTTGTTATAATAACCAATACTAATAAAATAACAGCTGCTATAAAAGCTACTCCATACAATCTAAAATTGAAAAATACAAAGGACCATGAAAAGTTTAAAATAAGTTGAATATAAAAGAGAGTTAGTGAACTATACGTCTTCTTTCCAAGTTTATTAATTTGTAAAACTCTATAATAGGCGATTGCCATTAGTATATATAAAATCGTCCATACTATAGGAAATACAAAACCCGGTGGTGAAAACCAAGGCTTATTTAACGTTTCATAAATTGGTACATATGGTCTTATAAATAAACTAACAACAAAACTTCCACCAAGTGTTATAAGTAAACTTATAATTAAATCACCTAAATTAAACTTTCTGTTAACTTTAAAAATATTCATAAATACACCTCCAAAACATTATACGTTTTAAAAAGTATACTTATGTTACTTATTTATAATTGCTAATAAGTTATAAACTATTTAATCATAGTCCATATTTAAATATTATATATAATTTTCTTTATAGTTATTCTGTAATTTAAAAACATTATTAATTAGTTCTAAGTTATGAACTATGATAACTTTCTAAATGTTCTTTAAATCTTAAGCTCTCTCTAACAAATTTAAGTTCACTGTCTTTTTTTATATAATTTATAAACTTAGGATATAAATCAACAGCTTTTATCAAGTCATCTATTGCACTTTCTAAATCATTTTTTATAGCTTTAAAACAGCTTCTATTATAGAATAAAAACTCACAGTCTGGATTAAATTTAATTCCTTTTGAAAGTACACTTATTGCTTCATCTATTTTTCCTTCATCTTTATAAATTATTGCTAAATTTAAAAAACTATATGGATATCCTAAATTCTTCTCTATAGCTTTTTCATAATAAACCTTTGACTTATCTAAAACATTTAGCTTTTTATAAATAACTGCCATATTAAATAGAGCCATATAATGATTAGGCTCAATTTCTAAAGCTTTTGAGAATCTTCTATATGCTTTATCTAATATATTTAATTCTTCATAAATAGAACCAACATTTATATAAGCCCAAAAATCTGTATCTCGTACTTCTAGCAAAGCCTCATACTTAGTTATTGCCTCTTCTTTTTCTCCTATTATATCTAAATCATTAGCTAAATAAAAAAGAGCTCTATCATAGATAGGATTTATTTCTAAGGCCTTTTTATAATGTTCTATAGCACTTATAAACTCTTCCCTTTCATCATATATAACACCTAATCCATAATGAGCCCTTGCATCAAATTCATTTATCTCTAATGCTTCTTTATATTTTTCTTCAGCCTTTTCATTGTCCCCCATCTCATCTAAAACTAATGCTATACTTATTATTAAGTCTAAATCCTTAACATTACCTAAAAGTTCTTCTGCTCTTAAATAATAATTTAAACATTTTATCATGTTACCTTCATCATATGATTTATCACCTTTTTTTATATAATTGTTTATTAAATATTCTTTATCCATTTAAAAACCTACTTTTCCTTAAATTCCTCTATATAGCTATCAAATTTGTATTTCCAAAAAATATAATCCTCAAAGCTTCTCTTTCCAACATAATTCAAAAAATAACCTAATGCTTCTCTCTTTTCAAGGCCTTTCATAAGATGCCTAGGATACATTACTATTTTTTTGTAATTATTTTTAGGGTCTATTATTTTTATAGAATAATCTTTTTGTACAAATAAATCCTTACACCTTATATCCAATCTTGTAAAATTTAATTTTTCAAACTCTTTAAGCATATCATATAATTCTTCGCAAATTCTATCATTTATATTATTAGTAGCTAAATATTTATCTAATCTTATTCCATCTACATATTCTCTTATAATATATTTAGGACCTGATTCATATATTTTAGGAAAAAACCTAGACTTATTTACTCTTTTTAATATATAAGTCTCATCTTCCCAAGCTGTAATCTTTCTAAAGAATTTAACTATTTTTTTGTTAGATAACATAAAAATAATTCCATTATGTCCTTGTCCTATGTACTTTGCATTTCTTAATTCTCGTTCTAAAGATTTTGGTATGTCAAGGCTATAATCAAAATTTTTACTCATAAATCCTCTTTTTATATTGCTTATTAATACATTTATATTTTTATAAATTAAAAAAATTACTACATTACAAAAATTGTAAATAGTAATTTTTTAATTAATTCTAGTAGGCTTATCAATACATCTAAAGAATTAAAATTAAACTTTTAATACCTTTTCTCCTTTGATGAAGCCTACTAAAATTATCTTTTAATAATTATTTCCATATAACACATCATAAACTTGTTTAAATACATCTACCTTTTTAACATATTGGTCTGTTTCTCCAAAAGGTATATAACTTAAATTCCCATCTTTAGAATAATCCCCACTGCTAAGCCATGAATCCACGTTACCACGACCTGCATTATAGGCTGCAATTACTAAATCCCAGTTTCCAAACTGCTGATATAAATCTTCTAAGTACCAACATCCAAATTCTATACTAGTTTCTGGATCTTTTAACATACTAGAGCTATAATTATCTACTCCTATTTTCCCTGCAATCCATTCTCCTGTGCTATTTGTTATTTGCATAAGACCAATAGCCCCTGCATCTGACTGAGCATCTGGATTAAAATTACTTTCTGTTTTTATTACAGCATAAACTAAATTTGGGCTTAAATCATATTCTGCGCTATATTGCTCTACATAACTTAAATATTGTCTAGGAAATATTACGTTTTTTAAAACAATTGTACTTCCTAAAAAAACTAAATATATAGCCAATACAATTACTATTAAGCGCGTTAAAAATTTCCTCATTAAAATCTCCTACTTCTCATATAACTTTAAAAGTTCTATTAAGTCATCTACTTGCTCTTTGGTTTTATTTAAATTTCCGCTATTATCTATTATAAAATTTGCATATTCTTTTTTTCTATCTAAGCTAAGCTGAGAATTGACTCTATTTATTGCCTCACTTTGAGTTAAATTATCTCTAAATCTCATCCTTTGTATTTGTGCAGCCTGACTTAACCATACTAAAATTATCATATCCATTTCTTTATCCATTTTATTCTCTATAATAGTTGCACCATCTAATATAGCTAGCTTTTCACCTTGTTTTTCAAGGCTATTAAATCTTTCCTCTATTTCTTGTTTTATATAAGGCATTATTATATTTTCGTATTTTACTCTTTCCCCTTGAAACCTAAATATATGATTGCCAAATTCTCGTCTTCTAAATTCACCTCGCCAATCAAAAAAATTACTTCCAAATTCAGCTTTTACTTTAACTAATATTTCAGGATATTTAACTAATACCTCTTTTGAAATATTATCAGCATCTATTATACTAAATCCAGCATCCTTTAGCAATTTTGATATAGTACTCTTCCCCGAGCATATTCCTCCAGTAAGTCCTATTTTTATCATTTTAGCCATTGCCCCCTTTATTTTGCGTCGTACCAAGTGTCACCTATATTTATATCAACTTCTAAAGGAACACTTAATGATAGTACCTTTTCCATCTCTACTTTTAATAAATCTTTTATAACTTCAATTTCATCTTTTGGAACATTTAATATAAGTTCATCATGAACTTGTAAAATAATTCTACTCTTTAAATTCTTTTCTCTTATTTTATTATAAACATTAACCATAGCAAGTTTTATAATATCTGCTGCACTTCCTTGTATAGGTGCATTCATAGCTAGCCTTTCCCCTAAAGCCATTACTATTTTGTTACTAGAATTAATCTCTGGTATAAATCTTCTTCTATTTAACATAGTTTTTACACTACCATCTTTTTTTGCTGTTTCTATTATATTACTTATATATTCTTTAATTTTAGGATATCTTTCAAAGTATATGTCCATATATTCTTTAGCTTCTTTTCTTGTTATATTCAAGTCTTGAGCTAAACTAAAGTCTCCTATACCATAAACTATACCAAAATTAACTGCCTTAGCCCTACCTCTCATAAGACTTGTAACTTCACTATCATCTACCTTGAATACCTCAGCTGCTGTTCTTGTATGAATATCTGAATGATGTTTAAATCCATCTATCATATTTTCATCATTAGATATATGAGCTAAAACTCTAAGTTCTATTTGAGAATAGTCAGCTGAAATTAAAACATCATCTTTTTCTCTTGGTATAAATACTTTTCTTATCTCCCTACCCATTTCATATTTTATAGGTATATTCTGAAGATTTGGCTCTGTTGACGATAATCTTCCTGTTGATGTCACCGTTTGATTAAAACTAGAATGTATACATCCATCTGTATCTATAACATTTTTCAATCCTTCAACATAAGTTGAATATATCTTAGTTAGCTGTCTATAATATGTTATTTTCTCTATTATAGGATGCTTATCCTTTAACTTTTCTAAAACATCTGCATTAGTTGAGTATCCAGTTTTAGTTTTCTTTATAACTGGAAGGTCTAACTTTTCAAAAAGTATTTTTCCAAGTTGCTTTGGAGAATTTATATTAAACTCCTCTTCTGAAAGGCTGTATATCTCTTTTTGAGTTTCATCTATTTCACCTTTAAATTTTATAGATAGCTGGTCTAACATATCCTTATTTACCTTGAATCCTATTATTTCCATATGAGATAATACATTTGCTAAAGGAAGTTCTAAATCATACATAAGATTTTCCATGGAAGCTTCTTTTATCTTTTCTTTTAAAGCTTCTGTTAATCTTTCCATAAAACTAACACAAACCATATCCTTGTTTTCTTCTGCTATATTTGGATATTCCCCTAAATATTTATTTATTAAATCAATTAAAGGATAATCTCCCTTTGATGAATCTATAAGATAAGCTGCAATTTCTGTATCAAATTCTATACCGTTAAATTCTATGTTAAGTTTTCTTAAAGCTGTAATTGCATTTTTAACGCTATAACTATTCTTTTTTATATCCTCTCTTGAAAATAAATCTCTTAGTATTCCTGTACTATTTTCATCTTCTAATAATTCTTTTATATCTAAAATATAATTTTTATTATCACAAGATGCAAATACTTTTTCTATTTCTATTGTTGAATATCTCTCGATATTCTTTAAATTAAAAGTTAAATATATTTTATTTTTTATATTTCCATAAAATTCTTTTAATCCATCTAAAGTTTTTACATAAGTATAATTTACAGTCATTTCTTCTTTTTCTTCTTCATTATCTTCTAATCCATCTATTTTACTTATTAATGTCTTCATCTCTAGATTTACAAATAGATTTTTTAACCCTACCTTATCAAAATTTTCATTAGATTTTATACTTTCTAAATCAAATTCTATAGGCACGTCTGTCTTTATAGTTGCTAAATCCTTTGAAAATATTGCCTGTTCTCTATATTCTGTAAGATTTTCTTTTAATTTCTTTCCACTTATCTCATCTACGTGATTTAAGACTTCCTCAACACTTCCATAAGTCTTTATAAGCTTAAATGCAGTTTTCTCTCCAACCCCAGGAACCCCTGGTATATTATCTGACTTATCTCCCATAAGACCCTTAACATCTATAAACTGAGTTGGAGTAACTTCAAATTCACTAACCATTCTATCATAGTCATAAACTTCTTTTTCAGTAACACCCTTTTTAGTTATACAAACCTTTATATTTTTATCAGCAAGTTGAAGTGTATCTTTATCTCCACTAACTATATAAACTTCAATACCTTCACTTTGAGCATACTTAGCTAAGGTCCCAATAATATCATCTGCTTCAAAACCATCTATTTCATATATATTTATAGAAAGAAGCTTTAACATTTCCTTTACAATAGGAAATTGACCTGCAAGTTCTTCTGGCATCTTTTTTCTTCCTGCTTTATAATCGTCGTATTTTTCATGTCTAAAAGTAGGTGCCTTCCTATCAAAGGTTGCTACTATATAATCCGGATTTATATCCTCTTTCATTTTAAAAAGCATATTAGAAAATCCATATACTGCATTTGTATAAATTCCTTCTTTATTGCTTAATAAAGGCAATGCATAATAAGCTCTATTTAATAAACTATTACTATCTAGTATAAGTAACTTTTTCATATTTGTCCTCCAAAATAATTATAATTAGTATTTAACTATTCTTTCCCTCTGGATAAAATATATTATATTACTAAAATAATTTAATATATTAATACTATATATTAAAATTCAATAATTTCAAAATTTTAATATATAATCTTACTCATTTTTTAAATTTTACAATAAAATATACTATATATAAATGTTTATTGGCGATTTACTTATGAATAATTTAGATTTTAAAGAAAACCCTAGCAAAATATCTATAGCATATTTGAAAAAAAACTTGTTATTTTTAGGAGAAGGTATTTCAAGGCTAGTTTTTGCCCTTAATGATTATTTCGTATTAAAGGTTGCTAAAAGTTCTGATGGCCTTATGCAAAATTTTATTGAAAACTATGTTTATATCAATTCTTCTAATACCTTAAAAAAATATCTTTGTCCTGTTATCTTTTATAATAAAAGATATTTGATAATGCTTCGTACAATTCCCTACTTAAATATCTATAATGATAAATTTATTGATATTTCCAAATTAAGAGATGAAGCCACAGCTGAAAAAGATATTTTACTTTTAGCTAATAATTTTGACCTCTTTAAAGATGACTTAGAGAAAATATCTTCTTGGGGTATACTTAATAATCAGTGCTATTTAATAGATTATGGATGTAATAACCCTTCCTCTGATGAATTTTATAATAATTTAATTATAAAATAATTCTTAAATATTTGTTCTTATTAGATAACTCTATTATAATTAAATAGACTGTGCTTTAGATAGTATTCATTTTTATAAGATTAA
>JAUNBX010000001.1:69201-178299 GCA_030526875.1 Clostridium perfringens
TCTATTATAATTAAATAGACTGTGCTTTAGATAGTATTCATTTTTATAAGATTAAGAAATATGTGAATTAAAATTTTTATAAGATTAAACTAATTTTTCAATCTCACTAAAATCAATAATTATTTAAGCCAGAATTAAAACTTTAAATATATTATTTAAGAAGGTGGAATTATGAATAAAGAAAACTTATTAAAAAAGTACGCAAAACTTGCAATTTATCAAGGGGTTAACGTACAAAAAAATCAGACTCTTGTAATCTCTTCTCCAATTGAGTGTGCAGAATTTACAAGAATGCTTGTTGAAGAAGCTTATCTTAAAGGAGCTAAAGAAGTAGTTGTTCAATGGAATGATGAATTAACTGGAAAATTAAAATACAAGTACTCTCCTATGGAAGTTTTTGAAACTGTTCCTGAGTGGGTTAAAGAGTCAAGATTAAGCTACGCTAAAGAAGGAGCATGTTTCTTAAGTATAGCAGCTTCAGATCCTGAACTTTTAAAAGATATTGACCCTAAAAAAATTGCTACATTTAGAAAAGCTTCTAGTATAGCTTCTAGAGAATTTAGCACAAGACTTATGAGCAATGAAAACGCTTGGTCTATAGTATCTATTCCAACTGTTGGTTGGGCTAAAAAGGTATTCCCAAATGTTTCAGAAGAAGAAGCAGTTGAAAAGCTTTGGAATGCAATATTTAAAATAGTTAGAGTAGACTCAACTGACCCTGTTAAAGCATGGGAAGAACATAAAAACACTTTAAAGAAAAATATGGACTTTTTAAATTCTAAAAGATTTAAATCTCTTCATTACAAAAACTCTTTAGGAACTGACTTAGTTATAGAACTTCCTGAAAAACATCTTTGGGCAGGTGGCGCTGAATTTACTCAAGGTGGTGTTGAATTTATAGCAAATATGCCAACTGAAGAAATATTCTCTATGCCTAAAAAGACAGGTGTTAACGGCACCGTTGTAAGTTCTATGCCACTTAACTATGGTGGGAATCTAATAAACAACTTCTCTTTAACTTTCAAAGATGGAAAAGTTATAGATTTTACAGCAGAGGAAGGTTATGAAACACTTAAAAATCTTTTAGATACAGATGAAGGAGCAAAATACCTAGGTGAAGTTGCACTAGTTCCTTATGATTCTCCTATTTCAAATTCAAATATCATATTCTTTAATACATTATATGATGAAAATGCATCATGTCATTTAGCCTTTGGTAAAGCTTATTCTTTATGTATTAAAGACGGTGAAAAAATGAGCGAGGAAGAACTTCTAAAAGAAGGAGCTAATGATTCATTAACTCACGTTGATTTTATGATAGGAACAAAAGATTTACAAATCACTGGAACTACATATGATAACGAAGAATTTAAGATATTTGTTAATGGTAATTGGGCATTTTAATAACCCTTAATTCCTTATATATAATTATAAAAAACCACAATATAGTTTACTATCTTGTGGTTTTTAATCTATAGCTAATTTTTAGCACTACTAAAAGCTCTATAAAGGGCTTTATCATATTCTTCATTCCATTTTAGTTCAATTTTATTACAATCAAAAATAGCGCTATCATTTAAAAATAACTTCATTGTTTTTATAAATGGTTCTTCTAAGGTTGTAATCTCTAAAACTTTATTATGTTTATCAACATTATTTACAAACTTATCAAAATTATACTTTAATAATTCAACTCTATCATCAACTGTCTTTATATCATAGTATTTTATAAATTTTACAAAGATATAAAATATATAATTCATAACCTCTATCTTAGAATTTTCATTTATTAAATTTTCTATATTAATATTCATTTTAGATTTCCATAACCATGTTATAACCTTTTCTCTAAGATTGTAAGCCATTATAATTCTACGTAAGTTTATATTACCTTCATCATCAAATACACTATTTGACTCTAGTTTGTTATAATCAGGCTTTTCAAATTTATATATATTAACTATCTTTATAGCCTCTGGAGTAAATATAGCTCCTTCTTTATCAAAAACATTTATAGAATTTTGTAAAGCTTCATTTTTTGCGTGAGGGCTAACATATCCATTAGTTAATAATATAAATTTAATCTTAATCTCTTTAAATTTATCTTTACACTCTAAATATCTTTTTTGCCAATAATCAACTGCTTCATTACAATCCTTTATATATGGGAATTCTTTAAAATTGTTTATTGTTTCCTCTATATCTCTTTCTGTAAGTGAACATTTGTTAAAAGCATTTATATATCTTGTTTTAATTAAATGAACTTCTAGAACATCTTTATTCTCATCGTTCATATAAATACCACAAATTCCTTTATCATTTTCGCCTTTAGTTATACTCTTTATGGTTTCCTCATCAGTTAGTTTTCTTCCCTTAATACTTGAATATCTACCTAAATAGAAAAATGTTAAAGCATTTCTTTCGCTAACTTCCATTCTATCACTATAAGTATAATTTAAATAATTTTTAACTATAGTTATATAATCCATTAAAAGTTCATTATTCACATATATCACCTCACAATATTAAATTTTTAATTTATAGCTTTATTTTAAATAAATGTTGATTTTGATAACATTTAAAACTATCTTAATTTATATGAATACAATTATATCATAATATTTATATAAATAAAAAAGCTCCGAATCGTTGATAGTTCAACGATTTTGGAAGCTTTATACGAGATAAGTCTATAAGCCGAGTTCTGTATTTGATAATCATCTATCTAGGCCTAATGTTGCCATTAGGCTCAAGCGGCATACCCGGGGACAGGACGGGCAATCCCTATATGTCCCTCTATTTAGCCTTGCTCCAGGTGGGGTTTACATAGCCATATAGTCACCTATATGCTGGTGAGCTCTTACCTCACCTTTCCACCCTTACCTAAGTAAACTTAGGCGGTATATCTCTGTTGCACTATCCTTAAAGTCGCCTCCACTGGACGTTATCCAGCACCCTGCCCTATGGAGCTCGGACTTTCCTCTCCTAACTAAAAGTTAGCAGCGATTATCTGGCTTACTCGCAAAATTAATCTTATCATATAGTAATAAATTTTACAATATATTTTTATTAAATTTTTACTTATATTAAAAATTTACAATAAAAATAAAGATTCTATATGAAATAATTTTACTTGTTATTATAATGTAGTAGTTTATTAATTTATAAACAATAGACATCCTATACAAACTAAAATTAAACAAAGACTAAGAGGAATCCCTATCTGCATGATTAATAATATTCCTATAAGAGCTACAAAAGCGCCACATTTTATATTTCTAATCATAGGATTTTTGCAATAAAGAAATTTTTTTTTGCAAAACTTCATAAAATCTTTTTTATTAGTTGGTATATTAAATTTTCTATTAAAATTAGGTTTTCCATTATAATATTTTTTTGGCATATTAATCACCTAAGCATTTATAATATTACATTATATGTTTAATATCTAATCTCTTGTGTTAACTAAAAATTAGATTATTATAAATTCTATATTTATAATTAACTACTAACCATTTAAACAGTCTTTAAGATAGCAGTATTTTTACCATTTTTCACATGAAATAAAACTAATTTCTATGTTTATTAAGATTAATATCTGATTTAATTATATCCTTTAAATAAAATTATATGGGTCTTTTGAAGTTTTAGAATAATAAAAATTAATATCCTGATTTTTACTCTTTATATTTACTTCTAAATCCTTCATTATTTCTGTAAAAATTGGCCACTCTGAATTAAAATGTCCTAAATCAATTATTTTAATTCCCATCTCATTATAATCAGATACAAAGTGATAAGTTGTATCCCCTGTTATTATAAGCTCCGCACCTAAATTTTTAGCTTTTTCAAAGAAATCTTGCCCACTACCATTTATTATAGCAACTTTTCTTATCTTACCTTTTAATTTTCCTACATATCTTAAATTTTTAATGCTTAATTTTTTCTTAAATATATTTATAATATCCTCTAAACTTAATTCTTTTTTAAGCTCTAAAAATCTACCTATACCACATTCCTTATCATCACTACATTTACTCATTATTTCACAAGTTTCATATTCTAAAACCTTAGCTATTCTATGATTTATCCCATTTCTTGAACTATCTAAATTTGTATGTGCTGAATAAACATTTATATTAGCTTTTATAAGTTCTATTATTTTAGATCCTAAAAGTGTATCATCTGTTATAGCATTTGGTTTTCTAAATATAAGAGGATGATGGGTTAAGATTAAATCTACACCTAAAACCTTTGCCTCCTCTATAACATTTTTTGTACAGTCTAAAGCAACTAAAATATTTTTTATATTATCTTTATCACTTCCTACCATTAAACCTACATTATCAAAATCTTCTTTTAAATTTGTTGGTGCTATATCTTCAACATAAGCTATAATATCTTTTAATATCAAGAAATCATCTCCTTAAGCTTATTTATTTTAATCCTTAAAGCATCTCTTTTTTCTTTTGCAAGACTTGTATCTTCTTTTATATAGCTTATTATATTTTCATATCTTTCTATTTTAGATTTTAAATATGAATCTATTAAAGGATTTTTATTTTCTAGTAAAATAGAACTTATTTCATAAAATATTTCATCTTTTATGTCTATCTTTTTATGATTTTCACTATATTTTACTTTGAAAAGTTCATAAAACTTTCCTTCATCAAATATTAGATCCTCATTTATTATCTCAAAATTATTAGTATATAAATACTCTCTTAAAACTTCTGGATTTTGAGCTGGTTGAAGTATTAAAAAATCATATAACTTAACTTTTTCTATATCTTCTAAAATAATATCCCTTGTTAAGTTCCCCCCCATACCTGCAATTATTACTCCATTTACCTCTCCTATTTTAATAGGTCTAAGGCCTGGACCTAAAAGACAGTTAATACTTTTAGAAAGCCCTTCAAACCTTATATTAGTTTTTGCTTTTTCTATTGGTCCTTTATTTATATCACTAGCAATTGCTTTTTTACATACTTTATTTTTCACAAGATATATAGGAATATATCCATGATCTGTTCCTATATCAGCTATAGTTTCACAATTATCTACATAACTTGCTATTTTCATTAATCTTTTGCTAAGTTCCATAATATCTCTCTTTCTTATAAAATCTAAAAATATTTATATTATTTTTTAACTATTTATTTTAAATTTCTAAAGGAAAAGCACCTTATATAAAGGTGCTAATCTAAATAATCCTTTAGCTTTTTACTTCTACTTGGATGTCTTAATTTTCTAAGTGCCTTAGCTTCTATTTGTCTAATTCTTTCTCTTGTTACGTTAAATTCTTTACCAACTTCTTCTAATGTTCTTGCTCTTCCATCATCTAAACCAAATCTTAATCTTAATACTTTTTCTTCCCTTGGAGTTAAAGTATCTAAAACATTTATAAGTTGTTCTTTAAGCATTGTAAATGCTGCAGCTTCAGCTGGTGCTGGTGCATCATCATCTGGTATAAAATCTCCAAGATGTGAATCTTCCTCTTCCCCTATTGGTGTTTCTAGAGAAACTGGTTCTTGAGCAATTTTTAATATTTCTCGTACTTTATCAACTGGCATATCCATATGCTTTGATAATTCCTCAGGTAGTGGATCTCTTCCTAATTCTTGGAGTAATTGTCTTTGTATTCTTATAAGCTTATTTATAGTTTCAACCATATGAACTGGTATTCTTATAGTTCTTGCTTGGTCAGCTATGGCTCTTGTTATCGCCTGTCTAATCCACCATGTAGCATAAGTTGAGAACTTAAATCCCTTTCTATAGTCAAACTTTTCAACTGCTTTTATAAGACCTAAATTACCTTCTTGTATAAGGTCTAAAAATAGCATACCTCTTCCTACGTATCTTTTAGCTATACTTACAACAAGTCTAAGGTTTGCTTCTGCTAATTTTTTCTTAGCATATTGGTCACCATTTTCTATTCTGTTTGCAAGTTCTATTTCTTCCTCAGATGATAATAGTGGAACTTTTCCTATTTCTTTTAAATACATTCTTACTGGGTCATCTATAGCTATTCCTTCTGGAACACTTAAATCTAAGTCTTCCTCAACACTTTCTTGCTCTATATCGCTTATAACTTCGATTCCCATAGATTCTAGTACTTCATATATTTTTTCAATTTGATCTGGGCTTAAATCTATTTCATCTAATTCGTCCATTATTTCTTTATATGTTAATGAACCACTCTTCTTACCTTTTTCTATTAATTTTTTGACTAAAATCATTTTTGTAGATTTATCTTTCATATCAGCCTTATTACCATTATTCTTGTTTTCTTGTTCCTTGGCTGTTACTTTAGTTTTCATATTATTACCGCCTTCCACCATATATCTTATTTGCTCCTTTCTAGTTCCTTAAGTTTATCACTAATATCTTTTGATTTTTTAACTAGCTCCATAGCTTTTGCCATATTACCTTCTTTCACAAAAATATCAAGATTATGTTTTATCTTTTTGTTTTGTTCTTCTAATTTATATTTACTTATTCTATATTTATAATCTTTTATGAAGGTTTCTATATCTGAAAAGTTATCTAAAAACTCTGATTCTCTAACATTTAACCATTCTTTTAAAAGATTTGGATTTTCACATTTTATTTCAATCTTTTTATCTAAATTTTCAAACTCTGTATCATTTAAAATATTTAAAATTAGTTTCATAAGTTCTTTATGAGTTTCATCTATGAAATCATCCTCTGTTAAACTATTTTTAATATCTTTATGCCATTTTTCCTTACATAAAAGCTTAATGACACTTCTTTCCCATTTTATGTAAATGGGTTCTATATTTAATTTTGTTCCATATTCTTTCATATTATTCATTTTATATTCATTTTTATTATCTATTGGTATTTTTTTATTCAAAAGGTCAATTAAAACTTGCTCTGAAAACTTTGTATCTTCAGAAACTTTCTTTATATAAACACTTCTTTCTAATGGATCTAAAAACTTAAATATATCCACTAGCCTTTGAGAATATATGTCAATATCCTTTGAATTACTAAAATTTAAACCTTCTTTAGCTTTTCTTAGCTTATAATCCATAAGCTTTTCTGAATTTTTTACAAGGGTCAAAAATGCTTCTTTTCCATTAGCTCTTATAAATTCATCAGGATCTTTTCCCATAGGAATATTAAGGACTGAAACCTCAAGGCCTGCTTCTTTTAATATTTCAAGCCCTCTAAGTGTTGCCATTTGCCCTGCTACATCTGCATCATAGGCTATTATAACTTTATCTACATATCTTTTTAAAAGCCTACTTTGCTTTTCTGTAAGGGCAGTTCCTAAAGATGCTACTGCATTAGTTATTCCATATTGATGCAAAGATATACAATCCATATATCCTTCCACTATTATTATTTCTTTATTTAAAAGTCCACCTTTAATGGCAAAATTTAATCCATATAAATTAGTTCCCTTTTGAAATAGTATGGTCTCTGGAGAATTTAAATATTTAGGTTTAGAATCATCTAAAACTCTTCCCCCAAAACCAATAACCTTACCATTATGATCAAATACAGGAAACATAACTCTATTTCTGAATCTATCATATATTCTACCCTTATCACTTTTTATAACAAAACCAGTTTCAAGGATTAAATTTTCATTAATACCTACTCTTTTTAAATAGTTAACTACATTTTGCCATCCATCAAGGGAATATCCAAGACCAAATTTTTTTAATATATTTTCAGTTATTCCTCTTCTAAAGAAATATTCTTTGGCAATTTTGCTTTTTGATAAGTTATTATAATAGTATCTTCCCATTAAAGTGTTTATTTTATATATATTCTCTTTTTTTCTTTGAATTTTTGATAGTTTTTTATCTTCAAACTCTAAAGTGATATTAGCCCTATCTGCTAAGTATCCTACTGCTTCTGGAAAAGTCATAGATTTGTTTTTCATCACAAAACTTATAACATTCCCTGTTTCTCCACAACCAAAACATTTAAATATTTGCTTATCTTGAGAAACACTAAAAGACGGTGTTTTTTCATGATGAAAAGGACATAATCCACTATAGTTTCTTCCAGTTCTTTTAAGCCTAACAACATCTGATATAACATCTACTATGTCATTTTCTTCCTTTACTTTTTCTATGATATGCTCTGGAATCGGCAAAAAATCCCACCTCTTTTTTACTTTTTCATTACACTTAATTCGACAACAAATGATAAATTCCTTTTTTAAAAGAAGATTTTTTTTAATTTATTTATTTATATTTTATGTATTTTATATTTTTTTGAAAATTTATCATATTATTGATGAATAAATCTAATATATTACAAATTTAGGCACATAAATTTCATTAAACTTATCTGTGCAATAATCGTCTGTCATTCCTGCTATATAATCAGCAACTCCTCTTTTAACACCTTCTTTAGCACATATATCTTTATAAAATTCAGGCATTAATTCTACCTTAGAACAATAATAATCTAACATATTTTCTAATATGAATTTAGCTTTAAACCTTTCCTTATGCAAAAACTCCCCTAAATAAATATTATCAAACATGAATCTTCTAAGTTTTGTAAGTCCTTCTCCTACTTCATCACTTAAGCTTATTTTATAGATTCCCTTTTTTATATTTTCAATACTATTTTTAACACAATCATTTACTAAAGTATTTATTCTTTCTGCTTTAGTACTTCCTAAAAGTTTTATTATATCTTCTGGAAGGTCAGATTCTTCAAGTAAATTAGCTCTTATAGAATCATCTATATCATGATTTACATAAGCTATTTTATCAGCATACCTAACAACTTGTCCTTCCATAGTACATGCTTTAGAATCTCCATTTGAAAAACCACTATGATTTAATATTCCATCTAAAACTTCCTTAGTTAAATTTAATCCCTTACCCTTATTTTCTAGTAATCTAACTACTCTAACACTTTGTTCATTGTGCTTAAAACCTTCAGGTAAAAATTTATTTAACACTTCTTCTCCAGTATGTGCAAAAGCTACATGACCTAAATCATGTCCTAGTGCGATTGCTTCCACTAAAGATTCATTTAATCCTATTGCAATAGCTATTGTTCTTGCAACCTGTGAAACCTCTAATGTATGAGTTAATCTCGTTCTGTAATGGTCACTTGCAGTTCTTATATAAACTTGTGTTTTTCTCTTTAATCTTCTAAAAGATTTGCTATGAATTATTCTATCTCTGTCTACCATATAACAAGTTCTTATATTGTCTAATCTATCATATCCTTCACGACCTAAAGACTTTGAAGATAATTTAGCACCAGGGCATAGTGTCATTTCTTCTATTTTTTCAATTCTTTTTCTTATTTCCAAAACAATCACCTACCTCACTTAAAATACAAGTTTACCAGTTTAGATATACAAATACAACTATAAATAAAATACAATCAATATTCTATTATACATCATATTTATATTATATCAAACATTAATAATTTTAATATATTAACTTTATGGAAATATTTTTACAAATTTACTTTAAACACGAATTTACTTTCCATGTATATGTATAATATAAACAAATTTTAAATATTCTTAATTATACAGTATTTATTATAAAGGAGCCTTATAAAATGCCACCTAACTCTTATACTACGAAAAATAATTCAAGTAATCTTGTTGAAATAATAAAAAATAAAATTCTTCCTTTATATAATCTAAAGGATTGTACTATAGAGCAGATTAAAGTTAAAAATACAAATAAGGATAGAGCAGTTTTTAAAATAACTTCTAACAATAAGTCTTATTGTTTAAAAAAGGTTTATTGTAATGAAAATGAACTTTTATTTATTTATTCTGTCTTAGAATGGTTTTATAGAAATAATCTTAATGTGCCAAATTTATTACCATCTTCCTCTAAAAATAGATTTGTTAAGTATAATAATCTTTTATTTATATTAACTCCTTGGATTTATGGAGAAAAATGCAATTTTGATAATTTAGATGATATTTATATATCCTCTAAAAATTTAGCTTTCATGCATAAATGTTCTAATAACTTTTTCCCAATTAAAGGTAGCAAAATAAAAATAGGTTATGAAAATCTACATATGTCATGTAAAAATCATACTGACAAACTTTTATTTTGTTATAATGAGGCACTAAAGAAAAATGATACATTCTCTAAACTCTTTTTATCCTCTTTTAAAGACAATTTTTTTCTTGCTCAAAATTCAACTATTATTGCATCAACTATTGATTTTAGTGGTTTAACTAAGACTTTATGTCATGGTGACTATGTAAATAAAAATATAATTTTTGAAAATAAAAACATATGGTTAATCGATTTTGATAATTGTGCCTTTGACTATGCTAGTCATGACATATCTCACTTTTTAAGAAGACTTTTAAAAAGAAGATCCATCAATTGGAATATTCCCCTAACTAAATGTATTATTTCGATATATGATTCCATAAATCCTTTAAATAAAGATGATTTTAAATATATATTATCTTATATATCATATCCACAAAAATATTGGCGAATCAGTAAAGATTACTATAGCAATAATCCTAAACTAAAAAAGGAAGAAGCTATTGAAAGTTTAAAAAAATTAAATTCAACTATGAATACTCAGATTAATTTTATAAAAGAACTTGAAAAAGTTTATTATTAAAAATAGAGCCGTATTTTTATACAGCTCTATTTTTATAACCTATTAATGATTTATTTAATTATAATTTATAAATTTATTTGTATTTTACATAAGTGGTGCAAATATTCTAAGTGTACTACCAATTAATTTTTGCTTAAAAGGCAATGCTTTACAATCTTCTAAGGTAATCTTTTGACACTTACTTAAAGTATATAAAAAATCCTCTTCTATTTTAGAAATTACACTACTTTTATAAAAAAACGTTCCACATTCAAAATGAAGATAAAGACTTCTAAAGTCTAAGTTTATTGTTCCTACAACTGCCTTTTCATCATCTGAAACAAAACATTTTGCATGTACAAACCCTGGAGTGTATTCATATATTTGAACACCACACTCTATAAGCTCTGCATAATAAGTTTTAGCAACCCAAAAAGCATAGGGCTTATCAGGAATATGAGGCATTATAATAATTGTTTCAACTCCTCTTTTTGCTGCATGGGTTAAGGCTGTTATCATCTCATTATCTAGTATAAGATATGGAGTCATTATGTGAACATATTTTGTAGCTTGATGTATAATATCAAAATAAACTTCTTCTCCAAGATTTTCAAAGTCTAATGGGCTATCTCCGTAAGGCACTACAAAACCATCTGATTCTACTGATACTTCCTCTTTAGGTAATATATATTTTTCATAATCTTCTTTTTCTTTTTCTGTTATGTTCCACATTTGTAAAAACATCATGGTAAAACTCTTAACTGCATCACCCTTTATCATTACAGCTATATCTTTCCAATGACCAAAACGTTCCTTTACATTTATATATTCATCAGCTAAGTTTACTCCTCCTGTAAAAGCGGCATGTCCATCTATAACTAATATTTTTCTATGATCCCTATTATTTTGATAAGTTGAAAGAGCTGGTTTTATTGGCGAAAACATCTTGCATTTTATTCCCATTTCTTCTAAGCTTTTTGGATATTTATAAGGAAGAAGGGATAAACAGCAAAGTCCATCATACATAACACGAACTTCAACTCCTTGTTTTACCTTATCTTTTAATATATCTAAAATAGTATCCCACATTATACCTTCTTCAATGATAAAGTACTCCATAAATATAAATTTTTTAGCTCTCTTTAATTCTTTTATCATTTCTTTAAATTTATCTTCTCCTAGAGGAAAATACTTTGCACTTGTGTTTTTATATACTGGATACACACCATAATTTGCTATGTATTTACCAATTGAAGCTACATTTGGATTATCCACTTCTAATTCTTTTAAAACATCTTTATCTTGTTCTAAATAACTTCTTGTTTCTTTTAATGACTTATTATATCTTTTGGCTATTAGCTTTGTTTCAATTTGTGTGTGAGTAAATAAATATAATAGTGATCCAAAAATAGGCATTACAGCAACTGGTATTATCCAAGATATTTTATACATGGGGTTTGTCCTATTATTTATTATATATACAAGAACTACAATACTTAAAACTGTAGATGCCCCTATAATATAGGTTATATACTCATGTAGAAAAATATACACTGAAAAAAACACCATCAATTGAATAAATACAAGTGATATAACTATTAGTGTTCTTCCATAAACAACTTTAACTAAACCTTTTTTTCCTTTACTCAAAATAATTTACTCTCCCTTAATCTTAAGTTTAATGATTAAAATAAATTCTATATTTATAATAACATTATTATATTTTTACATACATAATTAATTTTGTAAATAAGCATATGGGAGGAAATATAAAAACTGCTTAAGAATTTTAAGCAGTTTTATAGTTATGTTTTTATAATTTATTTTTATATTCTATTTTTTATCTTTTGTTTTTAATTTGAGCTTGTGCAGCTGCAAGTCTAGCAACTGGTACTCTAAATGGTGAACAACTTACATAATTCAATCCTATATTATGGAAAAATTCAACTGATGCTGGATCTCCTCCATGTTCTCCACATATTCCAAGCTTAATATTTGGTCTTGTAGATTTCCCTTTTTCTATTGCTATTTTTATAAGAGAACCTACCCCTGTTTGATCAAGTTTTGCAAATGGATCTTGTTCGTATATTTTTTTGCCATAGTAATCTTTTAAGAATTTTCCTGAGTCATCTCTTGAAAAACCAAAAGTCATTTGTGTTAAATCATTAGTTCCAAAAGAAAAATATTCTGCTTCTTTAGCTATTTCATCAGCAGTTATAGCAGCTCTTGGTATTTCTATCATTGTACCTATTTTATATTCTATGTTAGTTTTCTTTTCTTCTATTACCTTTTTAGCTTCTTCTATTACTACATCTTTAACATATTTTAATTCTTTTACTTCTCCAACTAAAGGAATCATTATTTCAGGAATTATATCATATCCCTTTTCGTTTTTCACATCTATTGCAGCTTCTATTATAGCTCTTGTTTGCATTTTAGCTATTTCTGGGTAAGATACAGCTAAACGGCATCCTCTGTGGCCCATCATAGGGTTAAATTCATGTAAATCAGCTATAGTATTTTTTAATTCATCTACATTTATGTTCATTTCTTTAGCTAAAGCTACTATATCTTCTTCTTCAGTTGGTAAGAACTCATGTAGTGGTGGATCTAAAAGTCTTATGTTAGCTGGTCTTCCTTCAAGTTCTGTATACATATTTGTAAAATCTTCTCTTTGCATTGGAAGTAATTTAGCTAATGCTTTTTCTCTTTGCTCTAAATCTTTAGCCACTATCATTTCTCTAACTGCAGCTATTCTATCTTCTGCAAAGAACATATGCTCTGTTCTACAAAGACCTATTCCTTCCGCTCCAAAAGCAACAGCTTGTTTTGTGTCCTTAGTAGTATCTGCATTAGTTCTAACACTTAGCTTTCTTATTTCATCTGCCCAAGCCATAAATGTTGCAAAATATCCTGTTATTTTAGGTAATACTGTTTTAACTTGTCCAATATATATGTTACCTGTTGAACCATCTATTGATATGTAATCATTAGTAGTTAAAGTATGTCCTTTTATTTCTATCTTTTTCTCCTCTTCATAAACCTTAAGATCTCCACAACCTGCAACACAACAAGTTCCCATTCCTCTAGCAACAACTGCTGCGTGAGAAGTCATTCCTCCCCTAACAGTTAAAACACCTTCAGCAGCTATCATACCTTCAATATCTTCTGGAGATGTTTCAAGTCTTACTAAAACTACTTTCTCTCCATTAGCTTTTCTTATTTTTGCTTCCTCAGCAGTGAAAGCTACTTTACCACAACCAGCTCCTGGTGATGCTGGAAGTCCTTTAGAAATAGCTTTAGTATTTTTAAGGCTTTCTATATCAAAAGTTGGATGTAAAAGTGTATCTAATTGTTTTGGTTCAACCATTAGTATAGCCTCTTCTTTTGATATCATTCCTTCTTCAACTAAATCAACGGCTATTTTAAGGGCAGCTTGTGCTGTTCTCTTACCATTTCTAGTTTGTAGGAAGTATAGCACCCCATCTTCTATAGTAAATTCCATATCTTGCATATCTTTATAGTGTTTTTCTAATATATTTACAATGTCTATAAATTGTTGGTATATTTTAGGGTTTTGCTTCTCAAGTTCAGAAATAGATTGTGGAGTTCTAATTCCTGCAACAACGTCTTCTCCTTGTGCATTCATCAAATATTCCCCATAAATTTTATTTTCTCCTGTAGATGGATTTCTTGAAAAGGCAACTCCTGTTCCTGACGTTTCACCCTTATTTCCAAATACCATTTGTTGAACATTAACAGCTGTACCCCATTCTCCTGGTATATCATTAAGTCTTCTATATACAATTGCTCTTGGATTATTCCATGAACTAAATACAGCAGTAATTGCCTCTATAAGTTGAACTTTAGGATCATTTGGGAATTTTTCACCTTTTTCATTTTCGTATAAAGATTTAAACTTTTCTACTAATTCCTTTAAGTCATCTACAGTAAAATCCGTATCAAATTTATAGCCTTTTTCTTCCTTTGTTTTATCTAAAATGCCTTCAAACAATTTTTTTTCAATGCCCATAACTACATCTGAGAACATTTGGATAAATCTTCTGTAGGAATCATAAGCAAATCTTGGATTATTAGTAAGCTTTGCCATAGCCTCAACTGATTCATCATTTAAACCTAAGTTTAAAATTGTATCCATCATTCCTGGCATTGAAGCTCTAGCACCTGATCTTACAGATACAAGTAAAGGGTTTTCTAGACTTCCAAACTTTTTACCAGATACCTTTTCTAATTCTTCTAGTTTTACATAAATTTCTTTTATTATTGATTCATCAACTTTTTCACCATCTTCGTAATATTTATTACAAGCTTCAGTTGTTATTGTAAAACCTTGAGGCACTGGAATTCCTAAGGTAGTCATTTCTGCTAAATTAGCGCCCTTACCTCCTAAAAGATTCCTCATGCTAGCGTTTCCTTCATTGAAAAAATATACGTATTTCTTATTCATGTTCTGTTCCTCCAATTTAAGTATTTACTATAAATATTTTTAATCACAGTTTCTCTTTAGATCTTTCGCCTAATTTATAATGAGCTACTATGATTTTTTTCATTATTTTTAAAATAAGTGTTATATTGGATTATTAACTTAAATTTTAAGTTATATCTTCATTCTGTATTTCTAATATTATTAAAATATTTAATCTTTAAATTCTCATCTTTAATCTAAAATTTTATGTATTTATTTCTTAAACGCTTTCATTAAATTTCAAATAAATTAATTAATATTAAAAATATTATCTATGTTTTTTCTTTGTTTATCTTTTAGCGCGATTATTATATATGTTTTATTTGAATATAAGTATATACTAAAAAGTACAAATTTAAAATACGTTTTTCCCTAATATCTAATACTTTATTTATATATGTTTTATATAGTTCTATAGATTTTATCTATATTAAGTTAAAATTCAATAGATTTTTTTTATAATTTTCAGTAAATTCTAAATAGAAAAAACAGTGCCTTATATCTAAATAATATGTATTTTATCATAATTCTAATATTATATAAAAAAATAGGTTATATTTCCGGAAAATATAACCTATCTTTTCTATTTATTCAAATATATTTATTAATAAATGGTTTTAATTCAATATTTTTAATTAAAATCTATTATTTCCTGTTTTTTACTTGAGCTTGAGCTGCTGCAAGTCTTGCAACTGGTACTCTAAATGGTGAGCAACTTACATAATTTAATCCAATATTGTGACAAAATTCAACTGATGATGGATCACCACCATGTTCTCCACATATTCCAAGCTTAATATTTGGTCTTGTAGACTTTCCTTTTTCTATTGCTATTTTCATAAGAGAACCTACACCTACTTGATCAAGTTTTGCAAATGGATCTTGCTCATATATCTTCTTGTCATAATAATCATTTAAAAACTTCCCTGCATCATCTCTTGAGAAACCAAAAGTCATTTGTGTTAAATCATTAGTTCCAAAGGAAAAAAACTCTGCTTCTTTAGCTATTTCATCAGCAGTTATAGCGGCTCTTGGAATTTCTATCATTGTTCCTATTTTATATTCTAAACTAATTCCATTCTCCCTTATTACCTCTTCAGCCTCTTTAACTATCAAATCCTTAACATATTTTAATTCTTTAATCTCTCCAACTAAAGGTATCATTATTTCAGGAACTACATCATAACCTCTATCCTTCTTAACAGCTATTGCAGCTTCAATTATTGCTCTTGTTTGCATTTTTGCAATTTCTGGATATGAAACATCTAAACGACATCCTCTGTGCCCCATCATAGGATTAAACTCATGTAAATCATCTATAGTATTCTTTAAATCATCTACATTTATGTCCATCTCCTTAGCTAAAGCCAATATATCCTCTTCTTCAGTTGGTAAGAACTCATGTAATGGTGGATCTAAAAGCCTTATATTTGCTGGTTTTCCTTGAAGCTCTTCATACATTTTTATAAAATCTTCCCTTTGCATTGGAAGTATTTTAGCTAGTGCTTTTTCCCTTTGCTCTAAACTTTTAGCTACTATCATTTCTCTAACTGCAGCTATTCTATCTTCTGCAAAGAACATATGCTCTGTTCTACAAAGACCTATTCCTTCCGCACCAAAGGCAATAGCCTGTTTTGTATCTTTTGGAGTATCAGCATTTGTTCTAACACTTAATTTTCTTATTTCATCTGCCCAATCCATAAATGTTGCAAAATATCCTGTTATTTCAGGAGAAACTGTTTTTACTTCCCCTGCATATATATTTCCTGTTGAACCATCTATTGATATATAATCATTAGCTGTCAACACCTTTCCGTCTATTTCTACAGTTTTATTGGTTTCGTTTACTTTTAGTGCGCCGCATCCAGCAACACAACAAGTTCCCATTCCTCTAGCAACAACTGCTGCGTGGGAAGTCATTCCACCTCTAACAGTTAATATTCCTTCTGCTGCTATCATACCTTCAATATCTTCTGGAGATGTTTCAAGTCTTACTAAAACTACTTTTTCTCCATTTCCATGTCTTTCTTTAGCTTCTTGCGCCGTAAAAGCTATTTTGCCACAAGCGGCTCCTGGTGATGCTGGAAGTCCTTTTGCAACAGGATTTACTGCTTTTAGATTTGCTATATCAAAGGCAGGATGTAGAAGTGTATCTAATTGTTTTGGTTCAACCTTTAATATAGCCTCTTCTTTTGATAACATGTTCTCGTTAACTAAGTCAACAGCTATTTTAAGGGCTGCTTGTGCTGTTCTTTTACCATTTCTAGTTTGTAAGAAATATAGAACTCCATCCTCTATAGTAAATTCCATATCTTGCATATCTCTATAATGGTTTTCTAACTTTTCTACAATATTTTTAAATTCATCATATATTTTAGGATTTTGCTTTTCAAGTTCTGAAATTGATTTTGGAGTTCTAATTCCTGCAACAACATCTTCTCCTTGAGCATTCATTAAATATTCTCCATATATTTTGTTTTCTCCTGTTGCTGGATTTCTTGAAAAGGCAACTCCTGTTCCTGATGTTTCACCCTTATTTCCAAATACCATTTGTTGAACATTAACAGCTGTTCCCCACTTACCTGGTATATCGTTAAGTCTTCTATATACTATAGCTCTTGGATTATTCCATGATCTAAATACAGCAGTAATTGCTTCTACTAATTGAACTTTTGGATCACTTGGAAAATCTTCTTTTTTCTCTTTTTTATAAAGTTCTTTAAACTCTAAAACTAATGCTTTTAAATCATTAGCATCAAGGTCTGTATCAAAATGGACACCCTTTTTAACCTTTGCTTTATCTATAAGGTCTTCAAAAAGTCTTTTTTCAACTCCCATTACAACATCTGAGAACATTTGAATAAATCTTCTGTAAGAATCATAAGCAAATCTTGGGTTATTAGTTTGTTTAGCTATTGCCTCTACAGCGTCATCATTTAACCCTAAATTTAAAATTGTATCCATCATACCAGGCATTGAAACCCTAGCGCCTGATCTTACTGATACAAGAAGTGGATTAGTTACTGACCCAAACTCTTTTCCTGTTTCCTTTTCAAGAGTTTTTAATTTTTCGTAGATTTCATCTATAATCTCCTGTGAGATTGCTCTTCCATCTTCATAATATTTATTACAAGCTTCAGTAGTTACTGTAAATCCTTGTGGTACAGGAATACCTAAAGATGTCATCTCCGCTAAATTAGCACCTTTTCCACCCAATAGATTTCTCATACTAGCATTACCCTCATTAAAAAGATAAACAAATTGTTTTTTCCCCATCTCAATACTCCTCCATTCCATATACTATAAATTATTTTATATATATCCTAACAGGATTTTACCCTGGTAGTTAACTTAATAATTTCCTAATTTCACAAATAATCTTGTTATATTGGTTTTTGATATCTTACCAACTATTAATAATTGTTCTTTACCAAGGTCATCCTTAAGTTTTCTAACTACAGGAACAGAGTCTATTTCATGTTCAATAATTCTCTTTGCAACGTTATAAGCACTTTCTTCTTCTAATGCATATATTATATTTGGCATTCTAGTCATTATTATGCCAACTGGCACCTTATATATGTCTGTACCACCTATGGCAATTTTTAAAAAATCTTTTCTAGAAACAGCCCCAACTAAAACACCTTTATTTTCAACAAACATTGTACCTACATCATTTAAAAAGAGATGCACTATAGCATCATAAACCATAGTTTCTTCATTTACCGTTATTGGTTTTGACATTATATCACCAATTTTTGCATTCATTATTTCTTCATACAAAAGATTAGTCTTATTGCCCTCACAATAAACATATCCAACCTTAGGTCTAGCATCTAATATACCTATCATGGTTAGAATTGCTAAATCTGGCCTAAGTGCTGCTCTAGTTACTCCAAGTTTTGTAGCTAATGTCTCTGATGTAACAGGTTCCCCTTCTTTAACAAGTTTAACTATCTCCTCTTGTCTAGGTGTTAATTTCATTTTAGTGATTCCTTTCTAGATAAAAAGGAATATTCTTAAAATTTGCTTCTTTAATATTCACATAACTATTTTACCATGATATGGTAAAAAATAGTACAGCAAATTTTTAGAAAAGTTTAACAAATTAAATGAACATTCCTCTTTTTACCTTATTTTCTTCCATTTTCATTTATTATTCGTTGTCGTTCTCATCAAATCTAACAGTATAAGTATAGTTAGATTCATTATCCATTTTATAATCTATATTACTCTTATCCATTGATATATGACTTTTCTTTTCTGCAACTACATCTTTTATATCTTGAGCTCTTTCTTGTGCTATGTCTTTTACATCTTCTGCAACAACTTTAACTTTTCTTGTAAAATCCTTAGCTACACTTTTAATAACCTTATTAACAACTTCAACAGAACCATCTGTTTTTTGTATTTCTATTGTTAATTTTGTTGCAACTGCTGTAACGACTCCTATTGCTAATATTTGAGGCATTAAAACTGCTATAACACCAGCTGCAAGTCCTGCATTAACTGGTACATCTATTAAAACTCTATCATCTTTTTTAACTTTAATTCTAGATACAGTACCCATTTTTATTAAGCCTTTAATCCACTCTTTAAAGTCGCTTATAGTTTCTGATTCTACGGCTGCTTCTTCAAAAGAAATTTCTTCCTCATATTTCTCTTTTTGATTTTTTTCAATATAAATTAGAGCTTCTAAAACATCACCATTTGAATGTTCTAAAGCTTCCTTTGCCTCTAAATAAGTTACAAAAGCTCTTTCTTTAACTAAATCAACCTTTTCTAATGTTATTTCATTCATATTTATCACTCCTTAATAAAATTTAGCATTTCTAGACTTTTAGGTTTCCTTGAATAAACAGATGAAATTATATAGTGAGTTATTTTATAAATCTCACTTTTTATATCATCACTTAAATGAATTTTATATACTTTATCTAAAGTGGTGTTGTTTAAAAATCTTAAGGAAGCAAAGGTAGCTTTATCTATATAAAGCCCCTTTTCTTTTTTACATTCTTCACATACACCGCCAAAATAAGCTAAATTTATATAATTAGAATTTACTATCTTCTCTCTACATACTACACAGCTATTAAAATTCAATCCATATCCAGTTGCCTTTAACACTTTAAGTTCAAAAGCTCTTATTAAGGCTTCATAATCTATAGCATCTGTATTTAAGAGATATAAACAAGTTATAAATTCTTTATAAAGATATAAATTTTTTTCATTATCTTCAATGCATATATCTATAAGTTCACATATATATGAGGCATAAGTTAATTTTTCTAAATTATCTAAAAGGCTTTGAAAAAAATTTCTACTTTTCCCCTCAGATAGAGAATATAAATTTTTTCCTTTAAAAACTAGATAATCCCCATAACAAAGAGGCATAGTTACAGAAAACAATTTATTTTTACTCTTTTTTGCACCCTTTGCAATTACAGATATTTTCCCTAATTCCTCAGTAAAAATCCATAATAACTTATCATTTTCTTTATACTCTTGAGTCTTTATAACAACTCCATTTACATTAATAAGTGACAGATGACATTCCTCCCCTATTTTTTATATCCTAATTCTTTAAGATATAAGGAATTATCTCTCCACTCTTTTCTTACCTTTACCCATATTTTTATATTAACTTTACTTCTTAAGAACTTTTCAATTTCATATCTTGAAGTTTCACCAATTTTTTTAAGGGTTTGACCGTTTTTACCTATTATTATCCCCTTATGTGAATCTTTTTCACAAATTAAATCTACTTCTATATTATATTTACCATTTCTATCTTGTTTCATTTGTATTATATCAACTGCTATTCCATGAGGAACTTCTTGAGATAGATTCCTTAAGGCCTTTTCCCTAACTATTTCTGCTATTACGAATCTTTCTTGAACATCAGTTATCATATCGTCTGGATAATATTTAGGTCCCTCTGGTATATATTTTACCATAAGTTCTAATAACTTATCAGTATTTTTTCCCTTAATGGCTGAAATAGGAATTATTTCACTAAAATCAAATTCCTTTGAATAATTTTCAAGTGTTTTGGCAACTCTCTCTGGAGTATTTTCATCTATTTTATTTAGAACAAAAAATACTGGTGCTTTTTGTTCTTTAAGCTGTTCTATTATAAATTTATCTCCTCTACCAACTTCCATATCTGGTGTTGTTAAAAACAATACTAAATCAACATCTTTTATTGAATTTTTTGCACTATCTACCATATATTCACCTAATTTGTGTTTAGGTTTATGGATACCAGGTGTATCTACAAATACTACTTGATAGTTATCCCCTGTTAAGATTGTTTGAATATTATTTCTTGTTGTTTGAGGTTTATTTGAAACTATTGAAAGTTTCTCCCCCATAAGTAGATTTAAAAGTGTTGATTTCCCAACGTTTGGTCTACCTACTATGGTTACAAATCCTGATTTAAACATGTATCCTCCTTATTTCCCTAAGTCTTTTTTTGTAAAAGAACCTGGTAAAACTTCTCCTAATGTTGTTTCTATATAATCATTTTCGTTTTTTACTATAAATATTTTAGTGCTTTCACTTTCTGCAAATTCACTTATTACTTGCCTACATATACCACAAGGATAAGTGTAGCCATTAGTATCTCCAACAACTGCTAATGCCTTTATTGATCTAAGACCATTAGATACTCCTTTAAAAATAGCTGTTCTTTCAGCACAATTTGTTGCACCAAAAGATGCATTTTCTATATTGCACCCTGAATATATATTATTATCTTCAAAAAGTACAGCTGCTCCTACTTTAAAGTTTGAATATGGACAATATGCCTTTTCTCTAGCCTCTAAAGCTTCTTTTATAAGTTTATTATACAAAATAGTAACCCCTCCACTTATATAGTATAATTATTAAATTATATCACTATTTATATTATTTACAAAGATATTTTAAAAACTAAATATCTTAAATATAAAAACTGTTATTAAAACACCAAAAACAGCCCCAACTACTACTTCCCAAATGCTATGAACATCTGAATCAACTCTGCTTTGAGCTGTTATAAAAGCCATTATATAGCTTAATATTATTACTGTATGATACTGTGATATTAAAGATATTGCAGTTGCTATAGCAAAAGATATAGCGCTATGCCCAGATGGCATTCCACCTTTTAGTGGAGTTCCCTCTCCTAAATATGCTTTAGCTGCAATAGTTATTATACAAACCATTATAAGCATTATCAAAACAGTATAAGGCTCCCATGCTTTTACATCTGTAATCACCCTATACGTTATATTAGATATTTTATCCCAAAATATAAAATATCCAACTAAAACTGCATTTATAGCTGTAATTAAAACTGCTCCTGCTGCTGTGTTTTTGGCTATTTTAGCTAAAGGATGATAATAATTAGCTGTTAAATCTATTGCACTTTCTATTGCAGTATTAAAAAGCTCTGCTGAAATTACCATGGCTATACATATGCTAAGTGCTATTATTTCAATTTTACTAACATGAAATATAAAACATGCTGTTAAAACTAAAATAGTTACTACAAAATGAATTCTCATATTCCTTTGAGTTCTTAAAGCGTGTATTATTCCATCTATAGCATAATTAAAACTATCTAATAGCTTTTTAACCTCCATAAACCCTCCTCTTTATACCATTACTCTCTAGGAATATTCAGTTTTTCTAGTATAACCTCTTCTCTCTCCCTCATTACCTTTTTCTCATCTTCTTCCATATGGTCATAACCTAATAAATGTAAAACCGAATGTATTACTAAATAACTAGTTTCTCTAAAGAAAGAATGATTAAATTCAATACTTTGCTCAAGAGATTTTTCTAAAGATATAACTATATCCCCTAGTACTAACTTTCCATCATCAAAAAATATAGAATCAAACTTAAAATCTAAGTATAAATCTTTATAAACTTTTCCTTTTTCATAATCTAACATAGGAAAAGACAAAACATCTGTAGCTTTATCAATATTTCTAGTTTCTCTATTTATATCTTTTATTTCATGGTTATCTACAAAAACTAGTGATATTTCACATTCTTCTTTTACGGATTCTTCTTTTAAGACAAAATATATAACTTTTTCAAGATGAGATGTAAGAGAGTCACTTACATCTATCTTATTTTGTCTATTATCAATAAATATCATAGGTTTATTTCACCGTCTTTCTTTCATCCTTTGGATATTCTATTCTTTCATGGTATATTCCACTTAATGTTTTTAAGAAACATTTTTTTATCTTTTTAACATCACTTATTGTAAGCTCTGAATCGTCAAGTTGCCCTGAACCTAGTTTATCTTTAACTATATTATCTACCATAGCTTCTATTTTCTCTTTTGTAGGGCTATTTATAGACCTTACAGCAGCTTCCACTGAGTCTGCAAGCATAAGTATACATTGCTCTTTAGTCTTTGGCTTTGGTCCTGGATACATAAAATCCTCTTCTTTTATATCATCTGGATTTTCAGCATTATTTTTTGCAGTTAAATAAAAATATTTAACTAATGTTTTTCCATGATGAGTGGGAATAAAATCCTGTATTATTTTAGGAAGCTTATATTCTTTGGCAAGCTCTAATCCATCTTTTACATGGGATATTATTAAAAGCTTACTAAGCTCTGGAGTTATATTATCATGAGGATTTTCTTGCCCTAACTGATTTTCTTTAAAAAAGTATGGCTTTTTTGTCTTTCCTATATCATGATAATAAGCACCTATTCTAGCTAAAAGAGCATTTCCCCCAACTATTTCTGTTGCAACTTCAGCTAGATTAGCAACTATAACACTATGATGATAAGTTCCTGGAGCCTCCATAAGAAGTTTTTTTAGCAGCGGATTATTAGGATTTGAAAGTTCTAAAAGTTTAACATTTGTTACAACATTAAACATAGACTCAAAAAAAGGTAAAAGCCCTGTTGCTAAAACTCCTGATAATAAAGATCCTATAACTGTAAAAGCTGTATCTAGTGCTATCTCTTTCAAATTGCTGGTTACTAAAGCTGATATGCTAAGTGCCACTACTCCGTTTAAAATTGCTATATAAATACAAGAATAAACTATATCATTTCTTTGTTGCATTTTTTTAAGAGATGTAGCTCCTGCAACTACTGCTATAATAGCTAAAACAATTATTCCTGTATTAAAGCTTACAGCTACTGACATTAGTATTATGTTAGTTATACTTATAACTAAGGATATCCTATAATTTAATAAAAGTGTTAAAAGTATTGGAGTACAAGCTAGTGGAATTAAATATGGTGAAGCTATACTAAATACCCTTGCAAAAACTATAGTCATTATAGTTATTATGTTTATCATAACTACTTTTGAAAAATCACTATATATTTTATTATAGTATTTTTTCAAATACCTACTTTGTATATACATAACTACTATAACCATAATAGCTAAAGCTAAATAAAGTGATATATTTATCTTAGAATTATTTAAAAGACCAAGTTCATCTAAAGCTTGAAGTTGTGCTTCAGTTATTGGCTTTCCTTCTTCAACTATTGTTTGATTCTTTTTATAAACTATAGGTGTAACATTTTTAGCTGCTTCTGCTTGTGCTTCCTCAGTCTTTTCACTATCATAAAATAAATTTGGTTTTACTAAAGTGTTTATAATTTTATCTGCTATTGATATCATAGGCTCTGCTGAGTAGTTATCGTAAACTTCATTTTGAGCTATTTGAATAGCCTTATTTAATGTTTCTGAATTGTCTTCACTTATCGATATTCCATAAGCTTCATCTATAGCCCTTAACAAGACATTATACATATTAGTTGCTTGTTCTTCATTTAAAGTTAATAAATATGTCTTTTCACTTGTAGTTAAATCAAATGGATCATCTTCATTTAGTATTTGTAACTTAGATGCAGCTATACTACTTGGATCTACATCTCCTTCACCTTGATAGGATATTGCTTCCTTTAAATTTAAAAAAAATGTTTCTAAGGTTAACTGACTGTTCTTTTCCACATCAGTCTGGAGAGAATACTGTTTACCAACCTTTTCTATAGCCTCAACCTTTTTAGCATCTGTTTCAATTGTGTTTACAACCTCTCTTGAGGCTTTGATATCTGTTGTTGCTATTTCCCCTACCTGTAGGTCATACCTCTTTGTAACCACCGATGTCGCTAATGTACCAAATATAATCATGAAAGTAATTATATATACAACTATTCTTTTGTAATCGCCAAGAAAATTTAATATTTTCCCACTCTTTTTAATAATCAATTCTCTTCTCCTCTTTTAGTTTCTCTAAGAATAATTAGTTTGATGCGATATCTTGTTCTACCACAAAAAGAACTTTTAATAGAACTTTCCCCTCTTCAAGACTTTCTTTTGATATAATTCTATCCACAATCTGAGCTTTTCTTGTTATTTCTTTTTTAGTGGCATTATATAAAAGCTCTACTGCATTATTTATTAATTCTTCTTCTGACTCTTCTATCTTACTTGAATTTTTTTCATAATAAATGTTCTTGTGAATATATTTACCATCTTCCTCTATTTTATCATAGTTTCCAAAGTTTTTTGTAGCCTTTTTAAGATAAATTTTTCTCTCTCCAATCTTTATATAAATTTCTGAATCAACACTTCCTGTTCTATATTCTTTTTCTCCATTTATCTGAAGTTCTATAACTTTTTCATAAAATGTATTTGCTAAAACACTCCCCTTAGCTGCTACATTATATTGATATTCCCCTTGTCCTTCATAAGGATAGACAAGTATGTCACCTACCTTTACAAGATCTCCTGACTTTACAGCTGCTGTTCCTGATGTTGTATATATTCTTTTTATTTCTCCATCCATTTTAGCTATAACACCTTCATTATTTTCTTCCTCACTATCTAGTGGTGGACTTATTTTTTCCTCTATTGTAACCCTTAATGTAGATCCTTCAATTCGTATATTAGACCACATTATATCTTCGTTTAAATTTTGTAATTTTTCTTCAATTTCATAAACATCTAATGAATTTTTATTTATTCCTTCAAAAACTCCAAGTTCTTTTAATTGTTGTCTAATTTCATAAGGTGGTATATACATTTTTGTATCTATCTTTATACTCCATATAAAATTAGATAAAATATACAAAATAATTATAAAAATTACAAAACCTATTACAATTCCTATTCGCCTTTTTATTCTACCTAAAAAAAATACTCCACCTCTTGATGATATTACAGAAATTTTTCCTTGGACCCTTTTTGCAACTTCTTTTACTGTTTTATAATCTTCATAATTTATTTCCATAATCATAGTTGATCTATCTATCTTTTTTATATTATGTATCTTAACCCCACTATTCCAAAGAAGATTTAAAAACTGTTCACTATTAAATAACTTAACTTCTATTTTTATAGTTCCACTTTTAAGAAAATCAGAATTCATATTATTCCACCCCATAACCTAGGGCTTTGAATTTTCCTGATATAGTTATAGTGCTTCCCCCTATAAATACTATTTCTATCTCTTCTCCTTGTATATCTAAAATTCCTATATTAGTTTTTATCCTTGTATTATCCTTATCAAAGCTTAAAATTCCTTTATGATTTTCTATTGTTATTTCACTATTTCCTATTATGTTTATCTTAGGAATATTATCTATAACTTCAATTGGCAAGTCTAACTCTTTTGTAACTATATTTTTTATTTTATTATCCATAACAAAACACCCCATAAAAATAATTTCATAATAATTTCTATGAAGAATTTGTTATAAATATACTTTTACATAGTATTTTATAAAAATTAAAGGAGTTCACAAATAATTTGTGAACTCCTGCTTATTTAAAAGTTTATTTAATATTTTGACTGATTAGTTTATCTTATATGTTTTAGAAAACACTTAAAATAAGCTACTAATGTCTTATTAATGATGTTATCCGCCCATGTATCAGCCGTATATATTTTTTAGTTGATTATTCTTTTCACTTAACTGCTGAGGAAGGTAGTAATAATTATATAACTAATCTTACCTAATATTATCATTAAGCTCTATTATACCTTTGATAAGTTTCAAAACTTATCGATTACTATATATTATTTGAACTTTCTCTTTCTAGCAGCTTCTGATTTTTTCTTTCTTTTAACGCTTGGCTTTTCATAGTGTTCTCTTTTTCTTACTTCTGAAAGAACTCCAGCTCTTGCGCATTGTCTTTTAAATCTTCTTAATGCTTGTTCTAATGATTCATTTTCTCTTACTCTGATTTCTGACATTCTTTATCCCTCCCTCCGCTAGCGTAAATTATTATTTTAATTCACAGCTGTGGGTCTAAATAACACACGCTATATTATACAATATTCCTTTTAAAAATGTCAATAACTTTAACCTAGATTGTTTAAAATTTTATATGAAATTTAGATTGACTTTAGCCTGGTGGCCATTTTAAATCTCTTCCACCTAAAACATGAAAATGCATATGATTTACTGTTTGGCCTCCATCTTCACCACAATTGTTAACTATTCTGTAGCCAGATTTATCTACATTTAATTCCTTTACTATCTTATTAATTACACAGAAAATATGTGCAACTATTTCACTATTTTCTTCTGAAATAGCATTTACACTTTCTATATGCTCTTTAGGAATTACTAAAAAGTGTACTGGAGCTTCAGGACTTATATCATAAAAAGCTAATACTTTATCATCTTCATATATTTTTTTACTTGGTATTTCACCCTTTATTATCTTGCAAAAAATACAATCACTCATTTTTCCACCTCCCACTATAATATATTTATTAAATCTATTAATATCTACATGTTTATTATAACTCAATAACTAAAAATTACTAATATAAAATTTTACTATATATCTAAACTTCCCTTTGCAATTTCACCCTTTGCTTCCTTTATAGAAACATTTAATATTTTCCCTGATATATCACAATTTGCTTTAGCTATAACCCTTATATAATTCTTAGTATATCCTACATAATATCCTTCTTCTTTAGAATATTCTTCTTCAAATAATACATCTAAAGTTTTTCCTATATAAGATTTAGTAAAATTCTCTTCATTTACTTTATTAAGTTCTATTAAAAGCTTACTTCTCTTATCTTTTATAGTTCCATCTATTTGATTTTCCATAGAATAGGCTTTTGTTCCTGTTCTTTGACTGTATTTAAATATATGAGTTTTTGTAAGCTTTACTCTCTTTAAAAATTCATAGGTTTTATTAAATTCCTCATCAGTTTCCCCTGGAAATCCTACAATTACATCAGTTGTTATAGATACATCTTTTATTTTATCTCTTAAAAGATTTACTATATCTTCATACTCTTTTGAAGTATATCTTCTATTCATTCTTTTTAGAGTTTCATCACATCCACTTTGAAGGGATAAATGAAATTGTGGGCATAATTTTTTAAGAGATACAATTCTTCTAACAACATCTTCTGTAAAGAATGTTGGGTCTATTGAACCTATTCTAACCCTTTCTATGCCATCTATTTCTTCTATAGCTTCTAAAATATCAATAACTGATACTTTATCCTCTAAATCAACACCATAGGATGCTGTATGAATTCCTGACAAGATAATTTCTTTAAATCCATGACTAGCTAGGCTTTTAACCTCTTCTATAACCTTATTAAAGTCTTTAGAACAAACAGCACCTCTTGTATATGGTATTAAACAGTACGCACAAAATCTATTACATCCATCTTGAATTTTTAAAAATGCTCTTGTTTTATCTTTATAATCAGCTATACTTAGATCTTCAAACTGTTTGTTTTTTAAAACTTCTCCAACTTGAATTTGTTGTTTTTGTTCGTCACGAGCCTTGTTTACATAATATACTATATCACCTTTGTTCCTTGTTCCTAAAACTACATCAACACCTTCAATACTACTTACTTCATTTGGTGCTATTTGAGAATAACAACCAACAGCTGCAATTATAGCTTCTTCATTTAATCTTCTAGCTTTCCCTATTATTTGTCTTGATTTTTTATCTCCCATGTTAGTAACACTACACGTATTTATTACATAGACATCTGCTTTTTCACTAAAGTCCACAATCTCATAACCTTCTCTAACAAACTTCTCAGCCATAGCTTCTGACTCATAAGTGTTAACTCTGCATCCTAGTGTGGAAAATGCAACTCTCATTAAATATTTCCTCCTACATCTCCAAGCTCATATTGTAAAATAGCTGTACATGTAAAACCTGCTGTTTCCGTTCTAAGTATTCTAGGTCCAAGTGTTACAATATGAGCTCCCTTTGATCTTAGTAATTCTATTTCTTCTTCTTCAAAGCCACCTTCTGGTCCAACCATAATCCCTATAGTTTTCACATTTTTTAAGTCTAACTTTTGTATCATTGATTTAATTCCAAAGCCTGTAGCATTTTCATAAGGCACAACTATCAAATCTAAGCCTTCCATGATCTTTAATGCCTCATTAAACTCTATTGGACTTTCTACCCTTGGAATTATTGTTCTTTTACTTTGTTTAGAAGCTTCTAAAGCTATTTTATTTAATCTGTCTAACTTTTTAAACTCACCTTTAAGCTTTATATCAACTCTATGTGTTGTTGTTGGCACTATTTTATTTATTCCAAGTTCTACACATTTTTGAACTATTAAATCCATCTTTGCAGCCTTTGGAAGACCTTGAAATAAAGTTATGTTTAGATTACTTTCATTGTTTATATCTAACTTTTCTAATATTTTTATTGAAACTTCTTGCTTATTTACATCCTCTACTTCACCTAAAAATTCTTCACCATTTAAATTATTTACAACAACTTTTTCTCCTTGAGTAACTCTTAAAACTCTATATATATGTTTTACATCTTCCCCAATTATAGTTGCATGAGTGTCTGTAAAAAGCTCCATAGGTGTAAAAAATTTATGCATATAAATCTCCTCTTAAAATGAATTATTTTAATTTAGCAACAATACAGTTCCATTCACCATCTTTATTAACTTCTATTATTTCAAAATCTTCTTTTTCTAGGGCATCTATAACCATTTGACGTCTGTCATGAATTATTCCTGATGTTATAAATACTCCACCTCTATTTAAAACTTTTTTAGCATCATTTATTAAAATACAAATTATTTCAGCTATAATATTTGCAACAACAATATCTGCTTTTCCTTCTACCACTTCAACTAGATTTCCATATAAAACTTCTATGTTGTTTAAATCATTAAAGCTTATATTTTCTTTAGCAGAATCTACTGCAACTGGATCTAAATCAACACCAACAACCTTTTTGGCTCCAAGTTTTGATGCAACTATTGCAAGTATTCCAGAACCTGTTCCTATATCAAAAACTGTTGTATCTTTTTCTATATATTTGTCTAATGCTTTAATACACATGCTTGTAGTTTCATGGTCTCCTGTTCCAAAAGCCATCCCTGGGTCTAGTTCTACTACCATTTCTCCATCTTTAGCCACGTAGTCTTCCCATATAGGTTTTATAACTATATGCTCTCCTATATGTATTGGCTTATAATATTTTTTCCAGTTATTAGCCCAGTCTTCTTCAAACATTTTTTTAGCAGTAACTATACCTTCGCCAACATCTATTCCTGATTCTTTAAGTTCTACTACTTTTTCTTTTATATAGTTTAATACCTCATCTATATTATCTTCCTCTGCAAAATATCCTTTTACACAAGCTACTTTTCCTTTGTGTTCTAATATATTTATATCAGCAAAGTCCCAAGTTAATGGTCCTTGTTCTCTAGTTAATATATCATTTGGGTCTTCTATTGCAACGCCTTTGCAATCTAAGCTATAAAATATTCCTGATATAGGTTCTAATGCTTCACTTTTAGTTATTACGTTAACTTCAATCCAAGTTCCTTCCATTATTTATCATCCTTCCTAGTTTCTATTTTGACTAATAATATATTTTACACTGCATAGTTATATCTGTCTAGATTATTGTCCTCTTTATTACTTTATAAGCAAGAAATCTAAAAGACTATCTAAATTTAAATAAAAAAATTAAGGGTTTATCCTAAATTATGATATAAACCCTTAATTAAAAAATATCTATTTTTTCTTAAAGAATGATTTTAATCCACTCTTCTCTTCATGATGTTCTGCTTCTGTTTCTCCCATTGTTGCCATAAATGCCTTTAAGGCTGTTTCTTGTTCCTTATTTAGGTTTTTAGGAACTTCAACAATTATATTAACATATTGATCCCCTCTACCTTGAGAATTAACTCTTGGAACACCTTTTCCTTTCAATCTAAATCTTGTACCAGGTTGAGTTCCTGCTGGCACTTTATACTTAACATTTCCATCAATAGTTGGAACTATTATTTCTTCTCCTAAAGTAGCTTTACCTATTGATATTTTATAGTCGTAATATATATCTGCACCATTTCTCTTAAATATTCTAGATTGTTGAACATTTATTCTTATATATAAATCTCCAGCTGGTCCGCCATTTATACCATCTTCACCTTGACCTCTTAAAGGTAATACATTTCCAGTATCAACTCCTGCTGGTATTTTAACACTAATTTTTCTATGCTTTCTAACTCTACCTTTACCTTTGCAATCTGGACATGGGTTTTCTATTATTTGCCCTTTTCCTCCACAAGCATCACAAGTTGTATTAGATACAAAGTTTCCTAAAGGAGTTTGTCTTTGAACTCTTATTTGACCTGTTCCACCACATTTTGAACATGTTTTTGGAGATGTTCCACTCTTTGCACCTGTTCCACTACAAGTGTCACATTTTTCATTTCTTGATATTGAAATTTCTTTTTCAACACCAGACATAGCTTCTTCAAATGATATAGTTAAACTATATTCTAAATCTGAACCTCTTTGAGGAGCATTTTTTCTTCTTGCAGAAGATCCACCTCCAAAGCCACCTCCAAAGAAACTTTCAAATATATCACCAAAACCTCCCATTTCAGAGAAATCAAAGCCACCGTTAAAACCACCTTGACCTCCGCCAAAGCCTTGACCATCAACTCCAGCATGACCAAATTGGTCATATCTAGCTTTCTTTTCAGGGTCACTTAAAACTTGATAAGCCTCATTTAATTCTTTAAATCTTTCTTCTGCTTCTTTATTATCTGGATTTCTATCTGGATGATATTTTAAAGCTAATTTTCTAAAAGCTCTTTTTATCTCATCATCTGAAGCACCTTTTTGAAGACCTAGTACCTCATAGTAATCTTTTTTCTCCACAGTTTCTACACCACCTATTTTTAAATATCCTTAAACTTTAATAAAAGGGAAGACTTTTCTTGCCTCCCCTTTTAAATTACTTCTATTTTATCAAAGGTTTTATATTTTTCCTAGATAAATTATTTGTCATCTTGAACTTCGAAGTCAGCATCTACAACATTGTCATCATGAGGAGCTTGTTCTTGTCCTGCTGCTCCACCCATATTGTTTGGATCAAATCCTTGACCTTCTGCTCCACCATTTTGTTGATACATTTTAGATGATACAGCATAGAATGCTTGATTTAAATCATCCATAGCTTTCTTTATAGCTTCTATATCAGTTCCATCTTTGATTTCTTTAAGAGCATTAACTTTTCCTTCGATGTTTTGTTTATCTTCTGCTGAAACTTTATCTCCAAGTTCTTGTAAAGTTTTTTCAGTTTGATAAACAGTTTGTTCTGCTGTATTTTTAACTTCTATTGATTCTTTTCTCTTTTTATCTTCTTCAGCATATTTTTCTGCTTCGTGTACAGCCTTATCTATTTCATCATCTGAAAGATTTGTTGAAGCTGTTATTGTAATATTTGCTTCTTTACCAGTTCCTTTATCTACTGCTGAAACTTTAACTAAACCATTAGCATCTATATCAAATGATACTTCGATTTGAGGAATTCCTCTTGGAGCTGGGGCAATTCCAGATAGAGTAAATCTTCCTAAAGTTTTATTATCTGCTGCCATTTGTCTTTCACCTTGAACTACATGAATTTCAACTGATGTTTGACCATCTGCAGCTGTTGAGAATATTTGGCTCTTTCTTGTTGGAATTGTTGTGTTTCTTTCTATTAAAGGAGTTGCAATTCCACCTAAAGTTTCAATTCCAAGTGATAATGGAGTTACATCTAGTAATAATACGTCTTTAACTTCTCCTGTAAGTACACCTGCTTGTATTGCAGCACCCATAGCAACACATTCATCTGGGTTAACTCCCTTTGAAGGTTCTTTTCCTGTGAAGTTTTTAACTGCTTCTTGAACAGCTGGTATTCTAGTTGATCCTCCAACTAAAAGTATTTTATCTACATCATTCATTGAAACATTTCCAGTTCTTAATGCTTCTTTCATTATTGTTATAGTTTTTTCTACTAAGTCACTTGTTAATTCATTGAATTTAGCTCTAGTTAAAGTCATATCAATGTGTTTTGGACCTGTAGCATCAGCTGTTATAAATGGTAAGTTTATTATTGTTTGAGTTGATGATGATAATTCAATTTTAGCTTTTTCAGCGGCTTCTTTTAATCTTTGAAGAGCCATTTTATCTTGTTTTAAATCAACTCCGTATTGTCCTTTAAAATCTTGTGCTATATAATCTATTACTCTTTGGTCAAAGTCATCTCCGCCAAGTCTTGCATCACCGTTTGTTGATACAACTTCAAATACTCCATCTCCTAAGTCTAAGATAGATACATCAAATGTTCCACCACCTAGGTCATATACTAATACTTTATGAGCATCTTCCATTTTATCTATACCATAAGCTAAAGCTGCAGCTGTTGGTTCATTTATTATTCTTAAAACTTCTAAACCTGCTATTTTACCAGCATCTTTAGTTGCTTGTCTTTCAGCATCATTAAAGTAAGCTGGAACTGTTATAACAGCTTGATTTACTGATTCTCCTAAATAACTTTCAGCATCTGCTTTTAATTTTTGAAGTATCATTGCTGATATTTCTTGTGGTGTATAATCTTTTCCATCTATTGTAACCTTGTGGTCTGTTCCCATTTCTCTTTTTATTGAAATTATAGTTTTATCAGGATTTGTTATCGCTTGTCTTTTAGCAACTTGACCTACAAGTCTTTCTCCGTTTGCTTGGAAAGATACTACTGAAGGAGTAGTTCTAGCACCTTCTGAGTTAGTTATAACTACTGGTTCTCCACCTTCCATAACAGCTACACATGAATTTGTTGTTCCTAAGTCTATTCCTATTATTTTAGCCATATTCTTTTTCCTCCTATAATATATAAAATCATTTATTTTTTAGTCTGTTTTAATTTACTACTCTAACCATAGTATGTCTTATAACTTTTTCGCCTCTTTTATATCCCTTTTGGAATACTTCAGCTACTTGGTTTGCTTCGAAGTTTTCATCTTGACTATGCATTACTGCTTGGTGAAGATTTGGATCAAACTCACCTGTTGCATCAATTTCTTCAACATCTAATTTTTCTAAGGCATCTATAAATTGTCTAATAGTCATATCTATGCCTTTTTTGATGTCTTCTAAATTTCCTTCAACTACAGCTGCTCTTTCAAGATTATCTAGAACTGGAAGCATCTTTTTTAATACATCTTCACAAGCAGTTGTATAGATAGCTTCTTTTTCTTTTTCAGTTCTTCTTCTATAATTTTCATATTCTGATGACATTCTTAGTAGTCTATCTTTTAGTGCTTCTAATTCATTTTCTAACTTTTTATTTTTGTTTTTAAAAGCCATATTTTCATCCTTTAGTCTTTTAAATTCATCTAAATCAAAGACTTTACCTTCTTCAACTTTTTCTGTGTTTTCATCTGTAGTAGATTCCTCACAGTTTAGAGTTTCAGAATCTTGGATATCTTTTTCTACTTCTTCATTAACAATCTCGTCATTATTTTCGTTAATATTATCCATTGCTTGAACATACACCTCACTTAACTCTATGGTTTTCAAAAAATTATCTCTGTTCTAAGGCATCGTTTAGTTTTTTCATAACCCCAGTCATAATACTTATTACCTTTGAATAATTAATTCTTCTAGGACCTATTAATGCAATTGAACCAATTGGCTTATTGTCTAAGTAATAGGAAGCTGAAATAACTGAACACTCCTTAGCCTCTGGGATAAAATTCTCATCGCCTATTTTTATAGTTATATTCTCATTACTATCCATAAGTTTCTCAACTGAGTCCTTATCATAAAGCAACGACAATATTTTTTTTGCTTTTTCTATATCACTATATTCTGGATAGTTCAATATATTAGTTGTTCCTTCCATAAATACTTTAGAAGATTCATCATCCTTTAAGCTTTCATAGAGAGTAGGAATTAAAGCATTAAATATATTTTCATAACCAACTAAGTCATTTCTTAGGTCATTTATAACCTGAAGATTAATTTGTTCTATTGTAAGATTTTTTAATCTATCATTTAATACATGACTTATATAGCTTAATACTTCTAAACTTGGTATTTCATCTACTTTAATTACATTGTTTTTTATTACTCCACTATCAGTTAATAATACACATATTATACTGTTTCCCTCTATTGGTACTAGTTGTATTGATTTAATATAACTTTTTTGCATAGAGGGTGGTGTAACCAAACATGTAAGGTTAGTTAACTCTGATAAAAGTGTACCTGCTTGCTTTAAAGCTTTATCTACTTCATAAAGTGCTCCATCTATAATGGCTTTCTTTATCATAGATTCCTCATCTAAACTAAGCTTTTCATACTCCATTATTCTATCCACATAAAGTCTGTAGCCCTTACTTGACGGTATTCTACCTGATGAACTATGAGGTTGTTCTAAAAATCCCATATCCTCTAAATCAGCCATTTCATTTCTTATGGTTGCTGAACTTATACCAAGGTCATGTTTTTTAGCGATAGTCCTTGAACCAACAGGCTCTCCTGTATTTATATAATCATTAACTATAGCCTGTAAAATTTTTAATTTCCTTTCATCTATCACTAGTCTCACCTCTTTTATTAGCACTCATTAGTATCGAGTGCTAACGACTACGTTTTTAATATATCGCTTTTTTAATTTTTTGTCAATACTTAAAATTATCAAATTTTACTGTTTAACTTTAAAATAATAATTTATATTTTATTATTTATTATTTTTAAAGTTTTTCTCATATTTTCTCAATATTTCATTTTATTTTTAAATTGCTTTATATTTTATATATTCAATAAAAAAAGTCTTAAAATATATTAAATGCCTTTATACTATTTTAAAGTAGAAAGTCAGCCATTATAATATTTGATACTTCCATTCCTTTTTTAGTTAAATATAATCTTCCCTTATTTCTAGCTAATAATTCTTGTTTCTCATATTTTTTAATAACATTTTTGTATATATCATCCAAAGTCTCATTAAATCTTAAATAGAATTCTTTTTCATCTATTCCTTCTATTTTTCTAAGACCCATAAACATGAATTCTTCCATGCTATCTTTTTTTGTATTTTTTATTACCTCTTCGTAGGGCATTTCGTCTTTATTTATGTTTTCTATATATTTTTTTATATCACTTATATTTTTTATTCTTTTGCTATCTATAAATGAAGAGCTATTACTACCTACTCCTATCCACTCATTCATGTCCCAGTATTTCAAATTATGCCTACACTCTTTTCCTTTTAGACTATAATTCGATATTTCATATTGATTATATCCATTATCTTTTAAGATTTTTTTTCCTATATTATACATATCTCTTTCTAAATCTTCTTCAGGTAAGCTTATCTTTCCTTTTTCATAAAGTGTATAAAAAGCTGTCCCTTCTTCTATAATTAAACTATAAGCTGATATATGTTCTGGTTTCATTTTACATATAGTTTCTAAGGTTTCTTTCCACTCCTCTAAACTTTGATCTGGAAGAGCAAAAATTAAATCTACATTTATATTATTAAATCCATACTCTCTAGCTAAGTTAAAATTATTTTTAAAGTCCTCAAAATCATGTATCCTACCTATAGATTTTAAAAGTCTATTTTGAACTCCTTGAAGTCCTATACTTATTCTATTTATTCCAAACTGTTTCATAACTTTAAGCTTTTCTTCATTTAAACTACCTGGATTACACTCCATTGAATACTCTATATCCCTGCTCTTATTTAACTTATTTATCTCACTAAATAAATCTTTCATATTAGATACATCTAATATACTTGGTGTACCACCACCTATAAATATACTATCAATAATATATGTATCTAATGTTTTAAAAGTTTCTTTAATCTCCTTGCACAAAGCTTTTATGTAATCACTTTGTAAATGTTCTTTCCCTGAAAAAGATGCGAAATCACAATAATAACACTTTTGTTTACAAAAAGGTATATGCACATAAAGTCCTAAGTGTTTCATTTCTTACCTCCGATTTTATTTCTTAGTTATATTTTAAAACAAAAGCCATATTTATTGAAATAATCAATAAATATAGCTTTTATAAATATTAAAATTATTAATTTTAATCAACCTTTAAAACTGCCATAAATGCTTCTTGTGGAACTTCAACAGAACCTAATTGTCTCATCTTCTTCTTACCTTCTTTTTGTTTCTCAAGAAGTTTCTTCTTTCTTGATATATCTCCACCATAACATTTAGCTAATACATCTTTTCTCATAGCTTTTACAGTCTCTCTAGCAATTATTTTAGACCCTACTGCTGCTTGAATTGGAACTTCAAACATGTGTCTTGGAATAATTTCTTTTAATTTTTCAGCTATTCCTCTTCCTCTTTGATATGCCTTTGATTCTGGAACTATCATAGATAAAGCATCTACATTATCTCCATTTAAAAGAATTTCAAGTTTAACAAGTTTAGATTGTTCATATCCTTTAAGTTCATAATCTAGTGATGCATAACCTCTAGTTTTTGATTTTAAAGTATCAAAGAAATCATAAACTATTTCATTTAGAGGAATATCATAATTTATAACAACTCTTGTTTCTTCAATGTATTGCATATCAATATATCTTCCTCTTCTGTCTTGGCAAAGTTCCATAATGGCCCCTGTATATTCAGTAGGTGATATTATAGATGCTTTAACAACTGGCTCTTCCATATAATCTATCTCTGTCATTGGAGGTAGATTAGTTGGATTTGTAAGTTCTATAACTTCTCCATTTGTTTTTATTACCTTATATATAACAGATGGTGCTGTTGTTATAATATCTAAATTAAATTCTCTTTCAATTCTTTCTTGTATTATTTCCATATGAAGAAGTCCTAAGAATCCACATCTAAATCCAAATCCTAATGCTACAGATGTTTCAGGTTCAAAGGCTAAAGCTGCATCATTTATTTGAAGTTTTTCTAATGCTTCTTTAAGTTCTTCATATTTTGCTCCATCTACAGGATATATACCTGAATAAACCATAGGTATTGCTGGCTTATATCCTGGAAGTGCCTTTTCTGTTGGATTGTCTGCATAAGTCACAGTATCCCCCACTCTAGCATCTCTAACATTTTTAATAGAGGCTGTTATATAACCAACCTCCCCAGCACTTAATTCTGTTATTGGCATTAAAGCTGGAGTAAATACTCCTACTTCTGTTATTTCATAGACTTTACCTGTAGACATAAATCTTATTTTAGTTCCAGGTTTTACTCTTCCATCTTTAAGTCTAACATAACAAACTACACCTTTATAACTATCATAATAAGAGTCAAATATTAAAGCCTTAAGCGGAGCTTCTTCATCTCCATCTGGACTTGGTACATTTTCTACAATTGTTTCTAGTACATCTTCTATATTAAGACCTGTTTTTGCAGATATTAAAGGTGCATTTTCAGCTTCAATTCCTATAACATCTTCAATTTCTTGTTTTATTTCTTCTGGTCTTGCACTAGGTAAGTCTATTTTATTTATAACTGGAACAATTTCTAAATCATTGTCTAGTGCTAAATAACAATTTGCTAATGTTTGTGCTTGTATTCCTTGCGTTGCATCAACAACAAGTACTGCACCCTCACAAGCTGCTAAGCTTCTTGAAACCTCATAAGTAAAGTCTACGTGACCTGGAGTATCTATAAGATTTAAAATATATTCTTCTCCATTTTCTCTCTTATATATAAGTCTTGCTGCTTGAGACTTTATTGTTATTCCTCTTTCTTTTTCAAGTTCCATGGTATCTAGAACTTGTTGTTCCATTTCTCTTTGAGTTAGTGTTCCTGTTTTTTCTAGCAGTCTATCTGCTAATGTTGATTTACCATGATCTATATGTGCTACTATTGAAAAATTTCTTATATACTTTTTTTTATCCATATTTCAACCTGCTCTCTAAATCTTAATTTTAAAGCATTAAAGCAGAATTCACCCCCATGTAAAATAAGTCAAATTAGATTATATCACAGTTTAAAGCAAAATTGCTATTAAATAATTTTATATAAAATTTATCCTATATGAAATTTTCTATTAGAGTATTTATATAATTTAATGCATTATTTATAGAATTTACTGTTAATACTACTACTCTACCTAATATACCTTCATTTAAGTTAATAATTTTATTTTTAAATACTAGTTTTAAATTATTCTCTTCATTATATATTTTAATTATACTCTCATCCTTATTAAAACTAGTAAGGTCTATACCTGTATTTACTTCTAATTCTTCACCCTCTACTTTCTTTGAAGCTATAGCTTCTATGTATTCACTATTAAAAACTTCAGTATTTTTAATATTTATATTAACAAAACCCCATAAAAGTATTATTATAGACAATAAAATTGGTACAACACTTAGTATCTTTTTCAAAAAAAACACCCCCTAGATGATATATCTATAAGGATGTTCAAAATAATCATATTTATACAAAATAACCATGAATTATCTATTAAGTTCTTCAGCTATAAGTCTTGCAAGGTACTTTGCTGTATTGTTAGCTTCTTGTGGGGTATTACAGTTAGCTCCAACTTCTACCAAAAGAGAATTAGCACTTAAATCCTGATTAAAATAATTACTACCTCTATTATAACTTAATAACTTTCCTCTCCAAAGCCCTGGAAATAACTCCTCACATTTTTCTGCTAAGCTAGTTGCAAGATTTACTGATGCATCATAGTTTGGATTATTTTTTGTAACTACAAACATAAATTTTGCTAAATCTTCACCATTTATATTAGCTGTAACAGCTGATTTACTTGACTCTGAAACAGCATCTCTATGAAGGTCTATTATAAGCTTAAAATCTCCATACTTAGATAAATAAGCTTGGACTGTTTCTCTAGATCTTTTATAACTATCATTGTAAGAAATTGAATGCATAGTCTTATCATGGATAACTGATATTCCATAGTTTTCTTCAAGCTCCTTAGCTAAAGTTGCCCCAACTCCTACAACATTTGAGGATTCATCTGTTGTATCATTAATTGAGTATCCTTCAGCTGTATGTGTATGATATATTAAAACTTCTGGAACTGACTGGTCTAATTCTTTTTTTAAGCTTGAATCATAGACCCCATTAGAAACTTCTGCACTTGTAGTATCTTCTTCCTTAACTATATCTATACTTTCTTGACTTAAATTAAAAGAAACCACATCTGATATGCTACCAACATATCCTGGTTTTTCTATAGTTGAAATTTTACTTAATGCATTAAAATAAGGAATCTCATTTAAAACTATATCTATAGGATCAAAAGATTTTATATTTAAAGCTTCTAAAGCTAAAGTCTTTAAAGTTACATTGCTTTCAACGTAAGCATCTTTATCGTAATATGTAGCTTCAATTAGTGGCATTCCTTTATTCAATAACTGAACATAAGACAAATTTCCTATTACATTTTTTTCAAGTGTTACTTGTATAAATCTAAACATAAATATTATTAAAAATATTAGGAAAATCCCTATGCCTACAGGAATTTTTCTTTTACCTTTTACCTGCACATTATCAGCCCCCTCATATTTTAATTTATATGAGGGGGAAAGAAATATTATGTTACCTAATTTAAAAATTTATTTATATCTTCCATATTTAAATTAGGTTGAAGTGCTAAGTTTATTCCATTTGATATTATTTTAGATACAGAATCTATTACATCATCTATATCCTTTGGAGTTACCATAAAATCTCCAACATATGGTTTTAAAAGGCTTTTTATAAGAGAATTTTTTTCATTTCTATCAATAGACTTTAACATCTTATAAAATTCTTCACCTTTTGTTGACTGATTTATCATTTCATCTAAAACTAAATCCATAGAATCATTTGCAATTGTTGCAGCATCTACAACTGTTGGAACTCCTATTGCTATAACAGGTACTCCTAGAAATTTTTCGTTTATTTCCATTCTATTATTTCCAACTCCAGCCCCTGGTGATATGCCTGTATTACTTATTTGAATTGTTTTTGCAACTCTCTCTAATTTTCTAGAAGCCAAAGCATCTATACAAATTACAATACTTGGATTTATCTTATCTACTAATGATTTTACTATTTCTCCTGTCTCTATGCCAGTAATCCCTAAAACTCCTGGGGCAATAGCACAAACTGGTCTTACAGAATCATCTATTTTTTCTGGCATTATTTTCTTTAGGTGTCTTGTTATCATAACTTTTTCAATAACATCTGGTCCTAATGCATCTGGAGTTACATTCCAATTTCCAAGACCAACTACTAAAGCTAATTTATCCTCTGATATATTTATAATCTTTGAAAGAATATCTCCTAAAACATGGGCAACATCATCCTTTATATCTCCATCATAGTGGGTATATTCTGGCATTTCTAAAGTTATGTATCTCCCCCTTGGTTTTTTCATTATTTCCTCGCCTTTTTCATCTACTATATCAACAGTTGTAATTTTTATGCCATCCTCTTCCCTCTCCTCAACTAAAAGACCATCAACCTCCTTACCAAACTCTGATTTATATATTTCACGAGTTTCTAAAGCTAAATCTGTTCTTACATTAAACATAGTCTTTTCCTTTCTACATAAATGATATTAATCTAGCCTTAGTTTATCCTAAATATTATTAATTATGTTTATTAACAATTAAAAAATACTTGAACTTATATTTTTATGATGTTATAATAACCTTTGTTAAATATGAACTCGTACGCAGATTCCCCAAAAACTGCAGATACGCTATAAAAGTTGAAGGGGGTGAAATAAAATGGCAAATATTAAATCAGCAAAGAAAAGAATAAAAGTTACTGAAACTAAGACTTTAAGAAATAAAATGATTAAGTCTGCTTTAAAAACAGCTATAAAAAAATTCGAAACTGCTACTACTAAGGAAGAAGCTACAGCTGCTTTCTCAGTTGCTGCTAGAACTTTAGATATGTCTGTTTCTAAAGGTGTAGTGCACAAAAACATGGCTGCTAGAAAAAAATCTAGATTAGCTGCAAAGTTAAACAAAATGGCTTAATTATGAGGTGCTAGAACCTATCTAGCACCCTTTTCTTTTTACATAACAGTTTTTATTATCATAAGTTCCATTTCATTTTTAGGATTTACTCTAGTGCTTTTTAAAACTCTCTCTGTTTGAGAACAAAGTTTTATACATCTTCCTAATTGCTTTTCGCTAAATTTCTTACTTTGAGTTATAAATTTTTCTATAACAAAATCAGGAAGATTAACTTTATTAATACTAAAAAATTCTTCTCTTATGTCTTCTATCTTATATCCTTTTGAAATCCTAATCTTAACTCTATAAAGTTTTTGAAACTGTTCTCTTATTTGGCTTAAAATAGCTAAAGGATTCTCTCCTTTATTTATTAAGTCATTCATAAGATCTATTGCCCTATCTGCCTTTTTTACTGAAATAAATTCTACTAAATCAAAAATATCTTCCTCATTTTTTCTTGGGAGTAAAATTTCTATATCTTCCTTTGTTAACTCTCTCCCTACTGCATAGTTTGCAAGCTTATCTATCTCTCTATTTATAATATCCATATTATTTTCAACCATGTCACAGAAATATTTAAGCTGTATACGTCCAATTTTTACACCCTTTGATGCAAAAATATCATTAACTTTATTGTAAAGAGCAGCTCCCTTTAATTTTTCTACATTTACAATTGTTATGCTCTTATCTAAAGCCATAAGTTTTTTTAACTTGGTAACTCTGTCTCTTTTATCTTTTAAAAGAACATAACCTAATATTACACATTGCTTTGGAGTATTTTTTAAGTAATCTTTAACTTCATTATATAATTTTTTATTATCATTATCTAATTTTTCATTTAAAAAAGGTATTCTATATATAGTAACAACTCTTCTTTCTCCCATAAAAGGAAATGTTTCAAAAGCATCTTTTAACTTTTCTGCATTTAAATCATCTCCATAAAACTTACTTACATTTAAATTTTGTAATCCTTCACCTACAAAATGTTTACTAAGCTTTTCTATAGTATCTTTCATAAGCATTTCATCTAATCCACATAATATATAACAGTTACTTTCCTTTTTATTTTCAATATCTTTATTTAAGGTATTTAAATCTATCATAGCTACAGTATGCCCTCCCCTCTTTGTAGATTTTCTTTTAGCTATATTTATAAAGAATTCTATAATTTCTAAAACATATTATAGCATAGTTCTTTGCATATAAAGAGAAAATAAAATTATCATTGGGTACATTGAATAGAATATTATATTAAATCCTTTAAAACCTTTATAAGACATATATATACAAATAAACATACCCAAATAAAAAAAACCATAAAGATTATGAACAAAGACACTTTCTAAAGCTATCTTATTTAGAAATATTAGTATACCATTTAAAACTAAAAACAAAATATTCATTAATATACATATTACACTTAATATTTTTATACTAAATAAAAATATTATTGTTAAAAACCCCAAAGGCAACATTATGCTAATAATAGGTGTCAATAAAAATCCTCCAAGTAAAAAGTTCATGGAAAAAGTATTAAATTTAAAAATCATATAAGGATAAATAAATACTTGTGCAGCTAAGGTTATAGATAAAAAATTGTTTATATAGCTTGGTAAAATATAAAATGCTTTAGAAAAATTTTTATAAAATAAAATTATACCTAAAGTAGCTAAGAATGATAAAACGAAACCACTTTCATAAAGAGTATAAGGCCTATAGAAAATTAAAATTATAGCTGCTAGACAAAGAGCACTAACTGAGTCATAGGTTTTAAAAAACTTTTTAGATGATATCATTAAAAATGTCATCATAAATGCTCTAACAGCAGATATAGGACAGCCTATTAAAATTATATACACTCCACATATAAAGAGGGCTAACTTACTATTTAATACCTTATTTATATACGTAAATAATAATGATAAATGAAGTCCTGATATACATATAAGATGTATAACTCCTAAGTTAGATAAATTATTTTTTTGACTATATGATAAAAAATCCTTATTTCCAAAAACTAAAGCAGTAACAAGTGCACTTTTACTTTCACCTAAAAGGTCTTTTATTTTTTTAAAATATTTTTCACCTAGTCTATTTGTATAGTAATTATAGCTTTTTTTACTTTCTATTTCATTTTTTATAAACATATAACCTATCGTACCATTTTCAAAATCTAATTTCTTTTTAAACTTTCCTTTAAATGTAACTATATTACCTGTTTTTATATTCTTTGATAAATTATTTATATAAACCTTTCTTCCTCTAAATAGCCCTACTGTCTCACTATTTGATACCTTGTAAATTTTCACAGTATAAATACTATTTTTATCATTATTAATTGAATAATAAAGTAAAGAAGATAAAAAGGATACTATAAAAAATGCTATTAATATAAGCAAAAAGTTCTTATCTATAAGAATACGGCTTAAAAAAATAATAGATGCAATAAAAATTATTACACCTATTAAACTCTTATTAATAATTAAATATGTTAAATTTCCTATTATTACTGATATGGCTATAAATACTAAAGGTTTCTTGATTAAAAGCTTTGGTGTATTTTTTAAATATAACAAAGACTCACCCCCGCCTGTAATTCTATCCATAAACCCTTATTTTATTCCTTAACTTTTAGGTTTAGGATTAAAAATAACAGCCATTATGTATCCAAAAAATATTGCTGCTGCGATTCCTCCTGCTGCTCCCTTTATTCCTCCTGTAAAAGCCCCTAATATCCCGTGTTCTATAACCTCTTTTTTTACAGCCTTAGATAGAGAATATCCAAATCCAGGAAGAGGAACAGTGGCCCCTGCTCCTCCTATTTGAACTATTTTCTCATAAATTCCTAAAGCGCCTAAAATAGTTCCTATTGTTATAAATGCTACAAGAATTTTTGCTGGTGTAAGTTTTGTTGTATCCATGAGAACTTGAGCTATTACACATATTATTCCACCTACTAAAAAAGCTCCTATATAACTTCCCATTAAAATTCCTCCTATTATTATTTATTTTTTACTTTACATATATTCTATAGTTACAGCATGGGCAATTCCCGGAATACTTTCTCCTTGAAGTGATGATGTTGGACTCATTAAAGCTCCTGTTGAAACTAATAAAATTCTTTTAAGTTTTCTTGCCACTAACTCTTTATAAAAGTATCCACAAGTCACAACTGCTGAGCATCCACAACCACTTCCTCCTGATTTTGTATCCTGACTTTCATTATCAAAAATCTCTAACCCACAATCTGTGTAAACACCACTTATATCATAACCATAATCTAAAAGAAGTGCCTCTGTTAAATCCTTACCTACTTTCCCTAGGTCCCCTGTGGCTATAATATCATAATCTTTAGGCTCTCTTCCTGTATCTTTAAAATGCTTATATAAAGTATCTACAGCAGCTGGTGCCATAGCAGCACCCATATTGTCACCTTCTTTTATTCCATAATCTTTAACTACACCTGTTGTCACATGAGTTACATAAGGAAAATCGCCATATCTTCCAAGGAGCATAGCTCCAGATCCAGTTACAGTCCATTGAGATTGTTCTTTTCTTTGAGCACCATACTCTAAAGGAAATCTAAACTGTCTCTCAGCTGCACTAAAATGAGATGAAGTTGTAGCTATTACATGATTTGCAAACCCTCCGTCTAATATTATTCCTCCAAGCCCTAAAGATTCAGACATTGTAGAACATGCACCATAAAGTCCAAAAAAAGGTATATCAAATTCTCTTGCTACAAAGTTAGTAGATGTTAACTGATTTAATAAATCTCCTCCAAATAGATAATCAATATCCTTTTCTTGAAGATTTCCTTTTTTTATGACACTTTCAATGGCTTTTATCATAAGGCTACTTTCTGCTTTTTCAAAGCTTTTTTTTCCATTATAATCATCCTTTAATATATCATCAAAATAGTTCTTTAAAGGCCCCTCACCTTCTTTTTTACCTACAATACTGTGGGTTGCAATTATTTTAGGTTTACTTTCTAATATTACAGTTTGCCTACCTAAACGCTTTTCTAATTTACTCATATAAATCACACTCCAATAATCCCTGTTAAGATTAAAATATAATATACAATTCCAACTGCTATAGATGTACTTATACCATAAACTAAAACAGGACCTGCAATTGTAAACATCTTTGCACCTACACCCATTACAAACCCCTCTTTTTTAAACTCCATAGCAGGAGATACTATAGAATTTGAAAATCCTGTTATAGGCACCACTGTTCCTGCACCTGCAATATTTGCTATTTTATCGTATACACCTATTCCTGTTAAGAAAGCACCTATAAATATCATTATTATTGGAAGCCATGTTGAAGCATCCTCTTTAGATACACCAAATCTTATTAAACAATTCATTATAAATTGACCTATAACACAAATAATACCACCTATAATAAAAGCTCTCACACAATTTCTAAAAACCTTTGGCTTAGGCTTCATTTTGTTAGATAAGACTTCAAAATCTTTTTTTATCTCTTTATCACTTTTATATGACATCTTATACCACCTTTTCTTAATAATATTTAGTCACATAATTAGTATTTCTATATTTTATTTATATATTCAAATATAAAATTTACACAAAAATAAAAGTTGTTTAAAAGATAATAAAGCATTATCTAAATTAAACAACTAAAAATCATATCATTATTAAGTTTGCTCCTCTTCTAAATATTTTCTCATAAGAACTAAAACTTTTTTTTCTATTCTAGAAACTTGCACCTGACTTATTCCTAGCATTTTAGCAACTTGTATTTGAGTTTTATCTTTAAAATATCTAAGCATTATTATTTGTTTTGATTTTGTATCTAGAGAATTTATAGCCTCTTTTAGGGCTATTTTATCTACCATATTATCATCATCATCTGAAGTTTCGCTTAGCTTATCTATTAAAAGTACAGGTGTACCTTCATCATGATGTATTGTATCATAAAGATATTGCATATTATTAATAGATTCTAAAGCAAAAACTATATCTTCTTTATCAACTCCTGAAAAGGCTGATAACTCATCAATGGTTGGCTCTCTATTTAACTCTTTTGTAAGAGCCTCTTTATCATAATGAAGTTTCTTTGCTAAAATTTTAGTATTTCTACTAACCTTTATCATTCCATCATCTCTTAAGAATCTTTTTATCTCACCTATTATCATAGGAACAGCATAGGTTGAAAACTTTACATTAAAAGATGCATCAAAGTTATTTATAGCTTTTACAAGGCCCATAGAACCTATTTGAAATATATCCTCATATTCATATCCTCTATTTATAAACTTTTTACATATAGAAGAAACTAAAGGGGTATTTACTTCTACAAGTTTATTCATAGCCTCATCATTTCCACTTTTAGCTAACTTTATTAGTTCAGTGTTATCGTTATAATTAAAATCTTCTTTCTTTACCTTCATTATATCCACTAAAACATACCACCTTAACTATTGAAAGCTTTTTTCATTATCACCTTAGTTCCTTTTCCAACTTCACTAAATACCTCTATAGAATTCATAAATGTTTCCATAACAGTAAATCCCATTCCTGAACGTTCAAGCTCTGGTTTTGATGTATACAAAGGCTCTCTCGCCTCATCTATGTTTTTTATTCCTTGTCCACTATCCTCAATGGTTATTATTATTTCTTTATTTTTTATTATTGTCTCTATGGATACTACTCCATTTTCATCATTATTATAGCCATGTATTATTGAGTTTGTTACAGCCTCTGAAACAGCAGTTTTAACATCATTTATTTCCTCTAAAGTTGGATCTAATTGTGATATAAAAGAAGCTACTGAAACCCTTGCAAAACTCTCATTTTCAGATTTAGCTAAAAATTCTATTTTCATTCTATTATGAAACATATTAATACCTCCACTAACTAAAATTTAAAGCATCTTCTATTTTATCATAAGTCTTTATTATTCTAAAAATTCCTGAAAGTTCAAATACTCTCTTTATATTTTTATTAATTGATGCAATAGCTATTTGTCCATTTTTTGAACTCATTCTTTTATATCTTCCTATAACAACTCCAATTCCTGAACTATCCATAAAAGTTACACTAGAAAAATCTAATACAAGATTTTTAATTGCATCTTTATCTATTATATCATCTATTTTATGTCTAACTTCTTGTGCACTATGGTGGTCTAACTCCCCTATAAGATGTACAATTAAGTTAGAATCTATCTTATCAAACTCAACATACATAAAATATCCTCCTATCCATCTACTTCTTTTTCCATATTTTAACATATATTATGTAAAGTTGTCAATTATTAGTGATAAAGATGATTTGCAATTTTAACAAATCATCTTTACTTACTCTTAGTTTTTATACCTTTTAAGTTCTCTATTAATAGCAGCTGCTATATCTTCAAAACTTGTATCCTGATCCCCTAATAAAACCATCATAGCATCATTTATATTTTCCATAGTGTAAATATTAAACTCTTCCTCTGCTATAGCTCTTTCTACTTTTGGGTTTAATATAAGGTCATCTAAATTATTATATGGTATTAAAACACCTTTTCCCTTATAGCTGTCTACTGCACTGCAGACATTAAAAAATCCTTCTATTTTATCATTAACTCCACCTATTGGTTGTATATCTCCAAATTGATTTATAGAACCTGTAACTGCTATATTTTGATTAACAGGAATTTTACTAAGAGCTGAAATCATAGCTATAACTTCTGCAACTGATGCACTATCACCCTCAACTTTTCCATAAACCTGTTCAAAACTTAAGTGAAAATCTACTGTTGCTATTTCATAATTATTTAAAAAATTGTTTAAAAATCCTTTTAGTATACTTAGTGATTTATTGTGTATACTTCCACTTAAGTTACTTTCTCTTTGAGAATCTATTATTCTACCTAAGCCTTTAGTACATACACAAGATATTCTAAGAGGTTTCCCAAAACTTAAATATCCTAAGTCTATTACTGATAATCCGTTTACACTACCTATCATTTTGTTTTTTAACTCAACTATTATCTTATGTTTTTTATACATATCTATATATTCTTCTTCTATATTGGATATTTTATATATGCTGCTACAAATATCATCTTTATCTATTATTTTTTTCTTATTTTGGATGGCTATTCTTTCGGCCATAATTAAAACTCTTTCAATTTCAGAAACATCCCAATATATTTTGTTCTTATCTGAAGCCTTCCTTGATAAATATTTTCCTACTTCATTTATTCCCTCTTTAGATAAATTCATTAAATTATTTTCTCTTATTATTTCTCCTATTTTATCTATTAAAATAGTTTTAGTTCTATTATTTATTACCTTGTAAGGATTAAACTCTACCCTTATTTTAAATATATTCTTAAAGTTTTCATCTTGATTATAAAGAATATCAAAACTTCCATAGTCACCAATTAAAATTACTTTAGTATTTATAGGTATAGGTTCAGGGTTTAACCCATTTAATGATAAAATCTCTAAATAAGTTTTATTAAAATCATAACTAACTTTTCCTGTAAATAAAGCTTTCATCAAATAATAATAAGCATTACCACCACTAAATAGAGAGTTAAGCCTTAAAATTAGGCAACCATCATTGGCAGCAATTAATGAACCTGCCTTAATTTGTGTAACATCTGTTGTGTATACTCCGTTATGATTTTCGTAATCTATACTACCTAAAAGATTATTAACTGTTGGATCTTCATCAAAAATAACCTTAGGACAATCATTTTCACTATTATCAACTAATATATTTACCACATATTTTGATAATATTTCTGAAACCTTGTCCTCATCTTCTTCAAAACTCATAGAATAATTATTTATTATAGAACTTTCTAGATCGTTGAATAATTCATCAAAGCACTCTAGTACTTTATCTTCTTCCTTAAAAATAGAATATAAATCTTCTTTAAACTCTAAAGTCTCATCTTGGATATAATTTTCTAATATCTTTTTAAGTTTTTCTATAGCCTCTATTTCTATATTTTTTAATTCTTCTAATATTTTTTCTGCTTCCCTTTTTAGTTCATCAGCTTTTAAACTTATATTGTCTTTAGATTCATCTTCAAGTAAATCATATTCATCCTCGTCAACGCTTTTTCCATCTACTATAGGAATGAAAGCAAAACCAGATGGCGTTGCCTTTAAATCAAAGCCTTCCTCTTTTGCCTTTTTTATTAATCCACTTATATAGGAGTTTCTCTTATCATGAACTTCATTAATTATCTCTTCCTTTTCTTCATTAATAGATGAATTATAAAAATTAAATATTTTATCATAGTAAAGATCTTTTATTTGTTCAATTTTCTCTTTTAAAACAAGACCTTTACCATTAGATAAAATAACTGCCCTTGGATTTTTTATATTATCTGTTACCATATAACAGATATCTTTTGGTTTATCTCTTTCACATAGAAACTTTTCTATGTAATCTACAATTTTTCTAAGCTTTTCTTTTGAGAACTCATCTACTAAATAAATGTTGTATCCTTCTTTATTTATATTTAAAGCTTCTTCAATAGAACTACATATATCAGCGTATTCTAATATATTCACTTTCTCTCCTACAACTTTTGTAAAATCTTCATTATATATTATTTCCTTTGGAGTTATTTGTTTTCTCATAAAACTAAACTTGCTTAAAAGTTAAAACTAACTATAAGCTTTATCCTCCCTTTTACATTCTTATTATATTAATATTCTAGAAATATTATTTTAACCATATTTTTTTATTTATTAATATAAAATTCTTCGACAAAAAGGTCTATGATTTCTCATAGACCTTAATATTTCTAAATTTAATACTATTTTTCCCTGCAAATTGTTACAGATGCTGATGCTCCTATTCTATTTGCGCCACTTTTTATAGCTTCTAAAGCATCTTCTAAAGTCCTAATTCCACCTGATGCTTTAACTCCCATATTTTCACCTACAACGTCTCTCATAAGTTTTAAATCTGAAGACTTTGCCCCTCCTGTTGAAAATCCAGTTGATGTTTTAACAAAATCTGCTTTTGCTTCTTTTGCTATTTTACAAGCCATAACTTTTTCTTCATCTGTTAAAAGACAGGTTTCTATTATAACTTTAGTTAGAGCTTTTCCCTTTGCCTCATTAACTACAGCTTCTATATCTTTTTTTACATACTCATAATCTTTTTCTTTAAGTTTTCCTATATTTATTACCATATCAACTTCAGTTGCACCCTTTTCTATAGCATCTTTAGTTTCAAATGCCTTAACCTTACTTGTGTTTGCTCCTAAAGGAAAACCTATAACCGTGCATACTTTCACAGGACTATCCTTTAAAATTTTAGATGCTAACTCTATATTATTAGGATTTATGCAAACTGATGCAAAACTATATTCTAAAGCTTCATTGCAAAGCTTTTCTATCTGTTCTTTAGTAGCCTCTGGTTTTAATAATGTATGATCTATCATTCTTGCTAATTCTTTTTTATTCATAAATATCTCCTCCTAAAAATAAATCAATGATTTTATATTATTCTATATAATTTATTAATATTTTATTATATAAATTATTCATAAATATGTAAAGATTACAAAACATTTAAAAACTTATTTTCATTAAATTCATTATATGCTATAATACATCTTAGTTTTACAAATAATATATTAGGAATAATATTTATATAATCATAGAGTGAAGGAGTTTTAATAATGGGAGTTAAAGATAAAGTATCAAAATATTATACAGACTCTTACTTAGAAAAATACGGAGATAGAATGGCTCAGTTCCAAGGCAATATAATCTCTGTTAAAGTTGAAGAAAAATCAATACTTTGGATATTTCACAAAATTGTAGCTACTTTAATAGTAAAACCAGATAGATCTAAATCTATAATGAAATGTATTTATAAAAAAAATAAATGGTTCAAAAAGCCTGAATTTATACAATTAAACAGAGGTAATACTGTTATTGTTCAAGGTCTTAAATCTAACAAAGAAAATGAAAAAGAATACATTGAGATAAGCAATATTTTAAATCTAACAACTAAAAAAGATTTAATTCCTGTTGATCATTCTCAAATTAAAAAAGTACAACAACCAACTTATAGAAACAGATAATAAAAAAGCTATGAAATTTCATAGCTTTTTTATTTAATCTTTATTTAAATAATTATTAATTTTACTAAAATATAGTTTCCAATAATTATTTTTTAACTTTTATAAATAAATAGATACTATTTATAAAGAATATCACAGAAGAACAAAATAAAACTAAAAGCCAGTTATTTAAACCTAAAATAGTTGTATGGAAAATAGCTCTAAAAAATGGAATATATATTATTGATAAAAGCATGATTATGGATGTTGATACTGCTAAAACTAAATATGGGTTAGTAAATAAATTTATTTCAAATATTGAATGTCTTTCTGACCTACACTCAAATACATGGAATAATTGAGACATTACTAAAGTAGCAAGAGCCATTGTTCTACAAGTTTCTAAAGTCATACCATAATACATTCCACCAATAAATGATAAAAGGGTGCAAATTCCTATTAAACATCCTCTAACCAATATTTTTTCAGTTAATCCTCTTGCAAATATACCTTCTTTTTTATCTCTTGGTTGCTGATTCATTATATCCTTATCAGCTGGATCCACACCAAGGGCTATTGCCGGAAGGCCATCTGTTGCTAAATTTACAAATAAAATTTGTATAGGAAGCATTGGCGTTGGAAGATAAAATAATGATGCTAAAAACATGGTTAATACTTCACCTAAATTACAAGATAATAAATATCTTATAAATTTTCTTATATTATCATATATTGTTCTCCCTTCTTCTACGGCAGATACTATAGTACTAAAATTATCATCCATAAGTATCATAGCTGAAGCTTCTTTTGTAACATCTGTTCCTGATATACCCATAGCAATACCTATATCAGCTTCTTTAATAGCTGGTGCATCATTTACCCCATCACCAGTCATCGCAACTATATTTCCTGTTTGCTTAAATGCCCTTACAATCCTTAACTTATGTTTAGGGGTAACTCTTGCAAATATTCTTGTATTTTTAACTCTTTCTTTAAGCTCATCATCTGTTATCTTTTCAAGCTCTTCCCCTGTTATAACTTGTTCTTTTGAAGTTGCAATATTTAAATCTTTTCCTATGGCATAGGCTGTGTTTTTATGGTCTCCTGTAATCATAACAGGTCTTATTCCTGCTAATCTACATTTTTTAACTGCCTCTTTAACTTCTGGTCTTGGAGGATCTATAATTCCTGCTATTCCTAAAAAGATTAAATTACTTTCTAAGGTTTTTTCATCTCTTGTTAGGCTATTTTCCTTATAAGCGCCACCAATACATCTTAGTGCCCTATTACTCATATTCTCTACTGAATCTAAAATTTGTGTCTTTTTTTGATGTGTTAAAGGTTTTATAACTCCATCTTCATATATATGAGTACATTTATTTATAAGACGCTCTGGAGCTCCTTTTACATAACAAACTTCCTTACCATTTTCCTTAACAATTACAGACATCATTTTTCTTATAGAATCAAAAGGAACATCAAAAACTCTATTTACATTTGATACTTTAGTTTTTAATATATTTACATCACTAAAATATAATTTTATTAAAGCTGTTTCTGTTGGATCCCCATAAAGAGCTTCTTCTATATTCTCTTTAGAAAAATCATAATTACAATCATTACAATAAATAAAAGATTTCATAAGAATATTATTTTCTGGAATCTTCTCATTATCTACCTTGTATATTCTTCCATTTACAAAGACTTCTTTAACTGTCATCTTATTTTGAGTTAATGTTCCTGTCTTATCACTACATATAACTGATGTACATCCTAAAGTTTCAACAGCAGGAAGCTTTCTAACTAAAGCTTTTCTCTTAAGCATTCTAGATACTCCAAGAGCTAGAGAAACTGTAACTATTGCAGCTAATCCTTCTGGAATTGCAGCAACTGCTAAACTAACACCTAAAAGGAACATCTCACCTAAATCATTTCCCCTTAGAACCCCTAAAACTGTAACAAGAGCACAAACTACAAGGCAAAGTACAACTAAAATTTTTCCAAGACCATCTAATCTTTCTCTAAGAGGTGATTTTTCATCTTCTATATTTTGAAGATCATCTGCTATTTCACCCATTTTAGTTCCCATACCTATTTGTGTTACCCTAAAATTTCCTTTTCCCTTTAAAATAGTGGTTCCCATATATATATTAGAATTATTTCCAACTAACCCTTTATTAACACCTACTGATTCACCTGTTAAAAGAGATTCATCTACCATAAGATTATTACATTCTATAACATTACCATCTGCTGGAACTCTATCTCCTGTTTCAAGTATAACAACATCACCTATGGTTATTTCTGAAGCATTTATAATTTTAATATTTCCATCTCTTAGAACCTTACAGGTAGGTGCTGCTAATGATTTTAAAGCATCTAAAGATTTTTCTGTTTTAAATTCTTGAATAAATCCTAAAAAAGCATTTATAACAACTATAACAGCTATTGTTATTGCATCTGCCACATCTCCCATAAATCCTGAAATTATAGTAGCACCAATAAGTACCCAAACCATAAAATCATTAAATTGTGCTAAAAATATCTTTATCGGAGATATTTTTTTCTTTTGCATAATTTCATTAGGCCCATATTTCTCAAGGCCTTTTTCAGCTTCACTTGAAGTTAAGCCCCTACTAACTTCTTTTTCTTGTATCACTTTTCATCCTCCTTTTATTGCAAATATATTGTAATATATGTAATGATATAATATATTTAGAACCTTTTTTATCTTATGTATACCAAAATAAGCATAAAAAAATTACTTATTGCTTTTTTTATTAATAGTTAAATTAATAAACTTTACATTTTTTTATGTAAGCCTTAAAATAATTATTAGAGATATTACAATTTTTTTATTGTGTTATAAACATGTTCTTATGATAAACATTTATAAAAAATACTGTATATAAGAAAGTGAGGTGAATCGCTGAAAATTGCCTATCTTATAAATAAGATTGTAATTTTTATCAGCGATAATTATTATGAAAGATATTATATATGTAACAGGTCATAAAAATCCTGATTCAGATTCTGTTTGTGCTGCTATATCCTATGCAGAATTTAAAAATAAAACTCAAGATATACCAACTATACCAGTTGTTCTTGGAAAATTAAGCCAAGAAACTCAATATATCTTAGATTACTATAAGGTTGAAACACCAAAATTATTAGAAACTGTAAAACTTAAAATAGAAGATTTAAGTATCGATAGAATGAATCCTATAACTACTGATGTTTCTTTAAAAACAGCTTGGTCAATTATGAGCGAAAAAAATCTTAAATCAATTCCTGTAGCTGATTCAAGAAATGAACTAGTAGGTATGCTTTCAACATCAGATATAACAGGAACTTATATGAATACATGGGAAAAATGTATCTTAGCTAAAAGTAATACATCTTTAAAAAACATAGTTGAAACTTTAGATGCTAAAGTAATACACATAAATAATGAAATTAAAGTTTTCCCTGGAAATATAGTAGTTGGTGCAATGCAACCTAATTCACTAACTAACTTTATATCAGAAGGTGATATTGCAATAGTTGGTAATAGGAGTGAAGCTCAAGAAAGATTATTAAATCTTAATGTTTCTTTAATGATAATAACAGGAGGTCTTAATCCTTCAGATAACATCGTTGCTTTAGCAAAAGAAAAGAATATTTGTGTTATAGTAACTCCTCATGATTCATTTACAACTTCAAGACTTATAATTCAAAGTTTACCAGTTGGATTTGTTATGGCGAAAGAAAACTTAATTTCTTTCTCAACTGATGAACTTGTTGATGATGTAAAAGTAAAAATGGCAGAAACAAGATATAGTAACTACCCTGTTATAGATGAACATAATAGAGTTATAGGAACTATTGGTAGATTCCATTTAATATCTAGCCATAAGAAAAAGGTTATACAAGTTGACCATAATGAAAGAGGTCAATCTGTAAATGGTCTTGAAGATGCTGAAATATTAGAGATAATTGATCATCATAGAGTTGCAGATATACAAACTGGAAATCCTATATACTTTAGAAATGAACCTTTAGGAAGTACATCAACTATAGTTGCTAAAAGATTCTTTGAAAATGGATTAACTCCATCTAGAGAAGTTGCTGGTCTTTTATGTGGTGCTATAATATCAGATACTTTATTATTTAAGTCACCTACTTGTACTCCACAAGATATTGAAATTTGCAATAGATTAGCTGAAATTGCTGGAGTAAACCCAGAAACTTTTGCTAAAGAAATGTTTAAAGCTGGTACTTCACTAAAAGGTAAATCAGTTGAAGAAATCTTCAATCAAGATTTTAAACCATTTACTATTGAAGGCATCAAAATAGGAGTTGCACAAGTTAACACTATGGATATAGATGGTTTTATGCCTTTAAAAGAAGAAATGCTTCAATATATGAGCAAAAAGGCTGAGGAGATGGGATTATCAGTTATAATGTTATTACTTACTGACATTATAAACGAAGGTTCTCAACTTTTAGTTGCAGGAAACACTCCTCAAATAGCAGAAGAAGCTTTCAAAGTTACTTTAGAGGATTCTACTGTATTCTTACCTGGAGTTTTATCTAGAAAGAAACAAGTTATTCCTCCAGTAACAGCTACAATCAGAGAAAGAGTTAGCAAATAATTTAAATAAAAAAGGTGTCTAAAAGTCTTAGACTTTAGATACCTTCTTTTATTTCCAATTTAATATTTCGTATTTTTCATGACCTTTTTTATAGTTTATTAAATACCCTTTTCCAACTAAATCCAAAAGAGGTTTGTCCGATAAAGAATCGGAAAACATAAGAGAGTTATTAAAATCCGCTTCTATATTCTTTTCTTTTAAAACTTCCATTAATCTTTTAACCTTCTCTTCACCTTTACAGTTTTCACCTAGCATTTTTCTTGCAAACTTTCCCTCATGGAAGTGAAATCTAGTTCCTATTATCATATCAACTTCTTTTATGTTATAAAACTCATTTAAATAAAATTCTGGGGATGCTGATATAAGATATACTTTATATCCTTTTTCCTTCAAATCTCTTATTTTATCTATTGCATCTTTATATAAAATATTGGTTAATCTTTCATGATAATAATTTTTAACTAAATCTTTTAAATGTTTTTCATCAATTCCATCAATAAACTTTAAAAAAGCTTCTTTTACTCTTTTCTCATCATATATCCTTATTCCATATAAAAGCCCTGATACTATAACCCTTGGTATATATTTTATATTTTTACTATCTTTCTTTAATATAAATTTAAAAAATTCTAGCAAAGTTTCTTTATTAGTTATAGTAAAATCCACATCAAAGATCGCTAATTTCTCCATTTTTTCTCCTTAAAATCCAAAAAGATGATGCAAAGCACCACCTTTTCTTATTATATTATTCAGATAATTCTTCTTCGTAATATTTTGTTACTTCTGCAAACTCTTCTTCTGAAGGAACTATAAGTTCTCCATCTTCTCCTTCAGATCTAAAAAGATATATTGAGTTGTCTTGCGGATTTTCTACTAAAACATATTCTGAATCTTTATATTCAAATGCTTCTATAACATCACAAGAAACTACATTTCCATTTTCATCTTCTAAGTCTACTACAAAGCTTTCGTAGTGTTCATCTCCACATCCACATTCACTTCCGTGATCATGATCGTGACCTGAACATCCACATCCTCCTTGTTTATCTTCACCTTCACATCCACAGCTTCCGCCACAGCATTGATTTAAATCTTTTTCTGACATAAAATTTTCCTCCCTTACGGAAATACTTATCATTTAGTACCTAAATTATAAAGGTACTTTTATAAATTTTAACATCATTTTTTAATATTAACAACAATTATTTAAATATATTTTTTTATTATTTTATTTTTTAAGTTAAAAATCACCTGAAATATATTTAATATTAAAAAAGAGCTTAAGAAATTAAGTTCTTAAGCTCTTTTTATTACTTCAATCTAATATATATTTTTAACTAACTCTTAAACAAATATTATTGAGCTGCTAATTTCTTGTAGCCTTCTAATCTTTGTTTAGCGTCTTTTTCAGTCTTTTCAAGTAAAGCTTCAGCAGCTTCTGGGAATGCTTTAACTAATGAAGCATATCTAACTTCACCCATTAAGAATTCTCTGAAATCTCCTGTAGGTTCTTTAGAATCTAGAACAAATCCGTTCTTTCCTTGTTCTACTAATTCTGGATTGTATCTGTATAATGACCAGTATCCACAATCAACGGCTCTCTTCATTTCTAATTGTGTATTAGCCATTCCTGATTTTAATCCGTGGCTGATACATGGAGCGTATGCGATTATTAATGATGGTCCTTTGTATGCTTCTGCTTCTGCTATAGCTTTAAGAGTTTGATTTTTATCAGCTCCCATAGCTATTTGAGCAACATATACATAACCGTAAGTCATTGCCATCATACCAAGGTCTTTTTTCTTAGTCTTCTTACCTGAAGCTGCAAATTTAGCTATAGCAGCTGTTGGTGTAGATTTAGAACTTTGACCACCTGTATTTGAATAGATTTCAGTATCGAATACGAATATATTTACGTCTTCTCCTGAAGCTAATACGTGATCAACTCCACCAAATCCGATATCGTAAGACCATCCGTCTCCACCAAATATCCATTGAGATCTCTTAACTAAATAATCTTGATCTTTTAATATAGCTTTTGCAAATTCGTTAGTTTCTGATTGTAAAGTAGCAATAACATTTTCAGCTCTTTGTCTTGTTCCTTCACCATCTTCCATTTTATCTAACCAATCTTCTAAAGCAGCTTTAGCATCAGCACTTACGCCAGCTTCTATTGCTTTTCTAGCACTATCTGCTAATTTTTCTCTTATAGCTTTAACTCCAAGGTACATACCATATCCGAATTCAGCATTGTCTTCGAATAATGAACTAGCCCAAGCTGGTCCTTGACCTTTTTTGTTTTTAGTATATGGAGTTGAAGGAGCAGATCCTCCCCAAATTGAAGAACATCCTGTTGCATTAGCAACCATCATTCTGTCACCAAATAATTGAGTTATAAGTCTTGGATATGCAGTTTCTCCACATCCAGCACATGATCCTGAGAACTCTAATAATGGTTTTTCAAATTGGCTACCTTTAACTGTCATTTTGTTCATTGGATTAGCTTTTGGAGCTAAATCTTCTTCACAGTAGTACCATGGTTCCATTTGTTCACTTTGAGTATTTTGTGGTTTCATAACTAAAGCTTTTTCCTTAGCAGGACAAACTTGAGCACAGTTTCCACATCCAGTACAGTCTAATGTACTTACTGATATAGTGAAGTTTAATGGTGATTCTGATTTTATTCCCTTAGCTGCAACAGATTTTAATGCTTCTGGAGCATTCTTAACTTCTTCTTCAGTTAATAAGAATGGTCTTATTGTAGCATGTGGACATACATATGCACATTGGTTACATTGGATACAGTTTTCTGGTAACCATTCAGGAACGTTTATAGCAGCTCCTCTTTTTTCAAATGCAGCTGTACCATTTTCGAAAGTACCATCTTCCATGTTCATGTTAACGAAAGCTGAAACTGGAAGTGAATCCCCTTCTAATCTGTTCATTGGGTCAACTATCTTAGTTATAAATTCTGATTTTTCTACTCTATCAGCTGTTGGAGCTTCATCTTGAGCATTTTTCCATTCAGTTGGAACTTCGATTTTAACTAAAGCGTTAATTCCTTGATCGATAGCTGCATGGTTCATGTTTACAACTTTTTCACCTTTTTTACCGTATGAAGTAACAACGGCGTCTTTTAAGTATTTAACAGCATCTTCTACTGGAATGATGTTAGCTAGTTTGAAGAATGCAGCTTGCATAATCATGTTGATTCTTCCACCAAGACCTATTTCTTGTGCTATCTTAACAGCATTTAAAGTGTAGAATTGTATATTGTTTTCTGCTAAATATCTCTTGTATCTTGCTGGTAACTCAGCAGCTACTTCATCTGGAGTTTTAATAGTGTTTAATAAGAATATTCCACCATTTTTTAATCCATCAACAACGAAATATTTGTGGATATATGATTGGTTATGACAAGCTATAAAATCAGCTTTATTTATTAAGTATGGTGATTTTATTGGTTTCTTACCAAATCTTAAGTGAGATACTGTTACACCACCTGATTTTCTTGAGTCATATGAGAAGTATCCTTGAGCAAACATGTCTGTATGGTCTCCGATAATCTTTATAGCACTCTTATTAGCACCAACAGTACCATCTGATCCTAATCCCCAGAACTTACAAGCTTTAGTTCCTTCTGGAGTTGTATCAACATTTTCTCCTGCTTCTAATGAAGTAAATGTTACGTCATCAACTATAGCTAGTGTAAATCCATCTTTTGGTTCTTCTTTAGCTAAGTTGTTGTATACTCCGATTATGTGAGCTGGAACTGTATCTTTTGATCCAAGACCAAATCTTCCTCCAACTATTACAGGAGCATTTTCTCTTCCATAGAATGCATTTTTAACATCTAAGAATAGAGGTTCTGCTGCTGATCCTGGTTCTTTTGTTCTATCTAAAACAGCTATTTTCTTAACTGTGCTTGGTATTGCTTTTATTAATCTTTCATTTGAGAAAGGTCTATATAATCTTACTTTTACAAGACCAACTTTTTCTCCATTTGCATTTAAGTAGTCTACAGTTTCTTCTATTAAATCAGTAACTGATCCCATAGCAACTATAACTCTTTCAGCATCTTGTGCTCCATAGTAGTCAAAACAGTTGTATGTTCTTCCAGTTAATTTAGTTATTTCAGCCATGTAGCCTTCAACTATTTCTGGAACTGCATCGTAGAATCTATTTACTGCTTCTCTTTCTTGGAAGTAGATATCAGGGTTTTGAGCTGTTCCTCTTGTAACTGGGTTATTAGGATTTAAAGCTCTTCTTCTAAATGCATCAACAGCATCCATATCTACTAAACCTTTAAGATCATTGTAGTCTAAAAGTTCTATTTTTTGTATTTCATGTGATGTTCTAAATCCATCAAAGAAACTTACAAATGGAATTCTTGATTTTAATGTAGCTAAGTGAGCTACTGCTGCTAAATCCATAACTTCTTGAACTGAACCTTCTGCAATCATTGCAAATCCAGTTTGTCTTGCAGCCATAACGTCTTGGTGATCCCCAAAGATGTTTAATGCTGATGTAGATAAAGCTCTCGCTGCTACATGGAATACTGTAGGAAGTAATTCTCCTGCAATTTTATACATGTTTGGTATCATTAATAAAAGACCTTGAGAAGCTGTAAATGTTGTTGTTAAAGCTCCTGCTTGTAATGAACCATGAACCGCACCTGCTGCTCCTGCTTCTGATTGTAATTCAATTACTTGAACTTTTTGATCAAAGATATTCTTTGTTCCTTTTGCACTCCATTCATCAACGTGTTCTGCCATTGGTGAAGATGGAGTTATTGGGTAAATAGCAGCAACGTCTGTAAATGCGTATGATACGTATGCCGCAGCCGTATTACCGTCCATAGTTTTCATTTTTTTTGACATATTCGTGACACCTCTTTCTAATATGTATATAAAACATATATATAATGCGCTTACCTATTTATAATAATACATATTTTATATAATTATTATTACTTTTTAATTACATATTATACTTTTTTAAATTTAATTAATTATATCTTTAATATAATTAATTAAATCGTGAAATTATTCTAAATTTATTAAATTTTTAGATAAATCTTTCAATTCATTAATTTGTTCATCACTAGGTGCTTCCCCTACTGCTAATTTTCCAATTACATTAAATCCAAATGACTTCATTCTTTTTTCCCACTCGTTTATAAACTCACATTGTCCCCATCCATAAGTTCCAAAAAGAATAACTTTTTTTTGTACACTTAATTTTTCTAACTGCTCTATGAAAGGTTCCATTTCGTTTTGCTCTATCCTATTGTTATCCATAGCAGGACTTCCAAAAGCTATGGCGTCAGCTTCTAATATATCATTTAAATCTGCAATACCTACCTGTTTCAAATTAACCTCTACGTCATTTTTCTCAAGCTCATCTCCAATAATATTTGCTAAAAGCTCTACATTTCCACCTTTGCTCCAATAAATTATTGATACTTTCTTCATTTAAGCCACCTCATTATTCCTATAAGTTAATATAAATAATCCATTAAAATAATTTTAAACCATTTACATAATTGTTTTCAAGGATTAATAATATAATATTCCTTTATTATCTATAAATAAAGGAATATTGCAAAATTTAATTTTTATTCTTATTTTTCATATTATCCATTATAACCTTTATAATGTTATCTACACCATTTCCCATAGTGCTTTTTTTCATATTTTGTATATACATATCTTTATTTTCTACTAATTCTTTCAAAGTTTTTAATAAAACTTCTCCTGTAAATTCCTCTTCTTTAACAACTTTAGAGTATCCTGATTTTTCAAAAGATCTTGCATTTAAAACCTGGTCTCCTCTTGATGCTTGTTCTGATAATGGAACTAATATATGAGGCTTCTTTAATGTTAAAAGTTCAAAAATTGTATTAGCACCTGCTCTAGATAAAACTATGTCAGCTAGTGCCATAACATCTGGAAGTTCATCTGAAACATATTCATATTGCCTATATCCGCTTATATTCTTTAAAGACTGGTCTATATTACCTTTACCACAAATATGAACTACATTAAAATCTCTTACAAGGTCATTTATAACTAATCTGGCATTATCATTTAAGACCTTAGCTCCTAAGCTTCCTCCAATAATCATAAGTACCATTTTATTATCCCCAAACTTACAAAAATCCATACCTTTCTTTTTATCACCCTTTAAAAGACTCTCTCTTATAGGTGTTCCTGTAAGTATTGCTTTATCTCCTTTAATATGCTTTATACTTTCAGGAAATGTCACGCATAATTTATTACAAAATGGAGATGCTATTTTATTTGCAAGACCTGGTGTCATATCTGATTCATGAGAAACAACAGGTATTTTTTTAAGTGATGCTGCCATAACTACTGGAACAGTTACAAATCCTCCCTTTGAAAAAATTATATCTGGTTTTTCTTTAGATAAAATCCTCATAGCATCAGCTACACCTTTTAAAACTTTTAAAGGATCTGTAAAGTTTTTAATATCAAAATATCTTCTTAATTTCCCTGATGATATAGAATAATATGGTATATTTTCTTTTTTTATTATTTCATTTTCTATACCATCCTTACTTCCTATATACTTTATTTCAAAACCTAATTCTTTAAGTTTTGGCACTAAAGCTAAATTTGGGGTAACATGTCCTGCTGACCCTCCACCTGTCATTATCATTTTATATTTACTCAAAATAATCATCTCCTCAAAAATAAATTACATCCTTATATTTTTTATATTTAGCTGTATACTTTTTGTGTCATTATACTCATTTATTTTAGGAACATAAATTAAATCAACTTTAAAGTCAAAATCAAACTGTCCACATTCTAAAACTTTTAGATATTTCTCTTCACCATACTTATCTATAAACATATCTTTAAATTTATCAAGATTTCCAAAGGATATAGCATCTATTGTTTTATAACTATTGCTAATTTTACATCTTAATTTAAACATGTCTTTATTTTTTCCCATGATAAATAATCTGTTTACAATTATATTCTTCTCTGCAAAGAGTGGTGAAGGATTTCCTTTCCCAAAAGGCTCTAACTTTTTTATATCTTCTATTATTTCTTCGTTTAAATATCCTAAAGGAATTCTACTATCAATTCTAACTTTTACTAAAAAATCTTCATAAGTTAAACTACAATTTTCTATAAGTTTTTTCCTTAAAACACCTATATTCTCTTCTTTTATAGATAATCCAGCTGCCATTTTATGACCTCCAAATTTACTTAAAAGACTTTTGCACTTTGATAATTCTTCAAATATGTTATATTCATCAATAGACCTTGCAGAACCCTTTGGCATCTCTTTACCCTTTGTTATTATGATTGTTGGAACATTATAAATTTCTTTAACTCTTCCTGCAACTATTCCTGCTATGCTCTCATGAATATTAGGATTGTAGACAACTAAAACTTTATCATTTTCCATATTGTTTCTTTCTATTTGTTCTAAAACTTCCTCTACACTATCCCTTGTCATATCTTGTCTTTTACTATTTAATTCATGGAGCTCTTTAGCTAAGCTCTCAGCTCTTTTTATATCATCAGTTATTAAGAGTTCTACTGAAAGCTTTGCAGTTTCTAATCTTCCTGTGGCATTTATACAAGGTCCTATTACAAATCCTAAATGATATGCCGATATTGTTTTATCCTGTAAGTTATTTGCTTTTATTAATTCCTTAAGACCTAAATTTTCAGTATTATTTATAAGTTTTAAACCTTCTTTTACAATTATCCTGTTTTCCTCTAAAATATCTACAACATCACAGACTGTTGCAATAGAGCAAAGTTCCACTAATTTTAAAGCTTTTTCCTTATCTATTCCTAAAACTTCATATAAACAAATTATAAATTTAAAGGCTATTCCAGCCCCACATAAAGACTTAAAACTATAGGGACACTCTTCTTGTTTTGGGTTTATTATTGCATAGGCATTAGGAGCTCCTCCAATATCATTTTCTGAAGATTTTATAGGAACGTCATGATGATCAGTTAAAACCACATCCATACCTAAAGCATTTGCAAGTTCTATTTCCTTGTGAGCTGCTATGCCATTGTCACAAGTTAATATAATTTCACAACCTTCTTCCTTTAAAGCCTTTATTCTATCTAAATTCATACCATATCCTTCATGTTCTCTATGTGGAATATGATAGGTAAAGTTAGCATTACATTCCCTTAGTCCTTTATATAATATAGCAGTACTTATGACTCCATCACAGTCGTAGTCACCATATATAACTATTCTTTTATTAGTTTTTATTGCATCTGCTATTTTTTCTACACCCTTTTTCATGTCTTTCATATTAAATCCATCTAAAAGATTATTTAAATCTCCATATAGAAAATCTTTAGCATCACTTACACTTTTTATATCTCTATTGGCTAAAAGCTTAGTTACTAGTGGTGATATATTTAATTCACTTTCTATACTCTTATTTATATTTCTATTTATCAAAACCCATTTTTCTTCCACCTAAGCACCTTCCTTATAATAATACTTCAATGATAGGATTTCTTAGCACTTTATTAACTATTTCTTTTATTTCTTTAACTGTATAATTATACACCATATTTACTTCATTAAAAACTTCATTTCCATCATTATATAATATTTCATAAATAGCCATTCTATTTGCTAAAACAATACTTTTTTCTAATTCTAAAGATATTTTAAGTTTAAATCTTTTTATAAGTTTATTTAAATCTTCTTCACTTAATAATTCATCCAAATTATTTCCCTTTTCTATGCATTTATCTACTATACTTAAAGCTTTTTCATAGAAATTTTTATCTGTATTTAATGCTATTTTAAAAACTCCTATACCTTTTTCCCACTTCACACTGCTATAAACTTCATAAGCTAGTCCCATCTTTGTTCTTATACTATCATATAAAATAGAACTTACTCCTTCTCCAAACCAAAGATTAAAAAGTTTTAAAGCTGTAATTTCTCTTAAATTTAAAAAGGATATATCAAATCCATATGCTATTTTACACCCATTATTGCCTATAGCAAAATCCTTAAATGTATTAGAATTCACTAATCTATGCTTATTTAATCTTTTACCTTCAATATTTCTATCTATTTCTGGTTTTATTCTAGATAATTTTTCTTCTACTATATTTTTCACATAATCATAATCTAAAGAAGTAACAACAGAAACTACTATATTTTCTCCTCTATAAAGTCTCTTATAAAAATCCCTTAAATCTTCTATTGTTATTTTTTCTATATTTTTTTCTTTTCCTATTATTATTTCTCCTATTCTCTCATTCCTAAAGCCATTATAAAACATTAAGTCTTCTACGTATTGTTCTAAATCTTCGCTCCACTCTTTACTCTCTTGTTTTATAACATTTAGTTCTTCTTTAAATCCACTATCTAAAATATTAGAGTTACTTAACATTTCACCATGAAGTGAAAATCCTTCATAGAAATCTTCATTAGAAAGAGTCCCATAATATATTACATAGGGAAAATTAGTCATAGCATTATTTGTTCCAAAAAGTTCATCTAATTTTTTATTTATTTCCTCTTCACTTAAAGATGGTGTCCCTTTATAAATCATATGCTCTAAGGCATGGGCAAAACCTATTTCTCCTTTACCTTCACTATTTGCACCAGCTTCTAATGCAATTGAAAATGAAGTATGCTTTCCTTCTCTATATTTATATAAAAATCTTATTTTGTTTTTTAATATTTCCTTTTTCATAACTTCACCTTTGTCTTTAATCTATATTTTTATTTTCTAATCTCTTAAAAATATTTAAATACTCTCCAACATTAAATTAGCCTCTTTTATCTTATCTAAAATAAATTATGCTAAAACAAAAATAATCATAAAAATGCTTAAACATTCCTATGATTATTTTTTATTGTTATATATAAACTTTTAATTTATTTTTTAAATAAAGTCAAGCATTATAGCTTTTTTAATGTTTTCTGCTTCTTCCTCATATCCAAGTTCTTTTAATATAGAAAGACCAAAATAAAATGCTGTTCCTGCACCTCTACTTGTTATTACATTTCTACAAACTACAACTTTCTTATCTTCAATGTAGTTTGAGTTTATAAACTCATCCTTAACACTTGGATGACTTGTAACATCTTTTCCATTTAAAACTTGTGCTTTATTTAAAACAATAGGTCCCGCACATATTGCTGCAACTATTTTCCCTTGATTATAGTAAGTTTTAATTAAGTCTATAACTCTACTATCATCTCTTAAATTTAAAGCACCTGGAATTCCTCCTGGAAGCACTACTGCATCATAATCTTTTAAACTTACATTATCTAAAAGTTTATCTGCAAGTACAACTACTCCATGAGAACTTTTAACCTCTTTTACACTTTGTATAGAAGCTGTATCACAGTGTACCTTTGCTCTAACTAAAACATCAACTACTGATAAGCCTTCTACCATTTCAAAGCCTTCTGCTAAAAGAACTAATACTTTTTTCATAAAATCACCCCTTATTTTATAAGTACTTCTTTTATATAATCATCCATATTAGTAACCATTATACTATTTCCTCTTCTTGCCCTATTTTGAAGTTTTATTTCTTCTAAGGATATTTCTTTCTCTTGATTTTCCTTAGATATTAAAACTATTTTAGAGATTTGAGATGTTACCGCAACTTCATTATAGTCTTTTAAGATATTATCTTCAACAGATTCAATAAGGCATGTGCTAAAAATTGCTTCATCTTCTTCTCTTAAACTTATAGCAGTTACACCAGATGCAGTTTTTCCCATAGGATTAACGCTTTCTGCTGAAAATAGTATATAAAATCCTTTTTTAGTTATAAATAAAATATTGCATTTATCTATATTTATATCCACATTTAATAACCTGTCTGATTGATTTTTAAACTTATAAACTAATTGATTATTAAAGCTTCCATAAAACTCTTTTACAGATGTTTTCTTTACAAAGCCTTGCTTAGTCAAGAAGTATAGATACATATCTTCTCTTATAAAGTCTTGTTCTTTAGGTAAGGATATAATTTTTATTATATTTTCATCACCTCCAAAATTATCCACAAGATTATCTAAATGATTTTCACTTAAATTATCTAAAAGATAACTTGGAAACTTAAATACTTTTCCTTTATCTGAAAAGGCTAATACATAACTTAATGATGTTGTTTTAACCTTCTCATATTTTTCTGTAGATCTTGAGTGATTCTTATAAACTTTTATTGAACCTTTTTTATCTATTCCTAAAGTAAATTCTTTGTATTCAATAGAATCTACATACTCTGCAAAGATTATTTCATCTTTAGAATTTAAAGAGCATAGACTTTCTCCCAAAATTGTTCTGTCTACCATATCTAATTTTGGCTCTACTACTGTAAAATTAAGCCCATTTAATGTTTCTATTTTCACATAGTTTTCTTCCGAACTTGAATCTACTACAGCTACATCTATTAATTTTTCTCCACCCTTTAATTTTAAAGCCATGAGCTTAGAATAAGCTGTAATAAACTTATCTAAACTTGTCTTTTTAATTAATCCTTTTGATGTTATAAACTTTAATGACTTATTTGGTAAAAATTCAGAAACTGATATAGCTGAAACTATATGTTCATTATCTAAATTTAAACTCTTAATTAATGTATCTAATCTTTCCCCTTTTTCTTTCCATTTAGTTTCTAAAATATTATTAACCTTTACCTGATACATATTTCCTTTATCAGTAAATACAAGTATATTATCTTTGGTATTAGATTTTATTAATTCCTTTAGATAATCCCCTTCTCTATACTCTATATCCACTTTGTCATAATTTGAACGATTATAGCTCCTTAAAGGAACTCTCTTTATAAAACCTTCATTAGATACTGTTACAACAACATCTTCAACTACTATTAATTCTTTTAAATCAATTTTAGCTTCACTTTCATCTTCAACTATAGTTGTTCTTCTATTATTTCCATATTTCTCTTGAACTTCTTTAAGTTCTTTTGTTATAACTTTTAAAAGTTCTTTTTCACTACTTAATATCTTTTCTAAAGCTTTAATTTTCTTTAAAAGATCATCATATTCCTTTTTAAATACCTTTATTTCAAGGCCTGTAAGTCTATAAAGCATAAGTTCTAATATAGCCTCAGCTTGCATCCCTGTAAAATCATAAACCTCAACTAACTTTTCATTAGCATCTTTTTTAGATTTAGCACTTCTTATAGTTTCAATAATTTCATCTAAAATATCTATTGCCTTTATAAATCCTTCAACTATATGAAATCTCTTTTTACAAGATTCAAGTTCTATTTCACTTCTTCTAGTTATGACATCTTTTTGATGATTAACATAATGAACTATTATAGTTTTAAGGCTCATTGTTTCTGGTTTTCCATTAGCTAAAGCTACCATATTAAAGCTTAAATTACATTGAAGATCTGTTTTCTTAAATAAATATTTTAAAACTTTATCTACAGTAGCCTCATCTGCTGCTTTTTTAAATTCTATAACAGCCCTTATTCCTGTCCTATCTGACTCGTCCCTTATATCTGTAATTGACTCTAATGCCTTACTATGTCTTTTATCAGCAGTCATTTCAGATATTATTTGAAGTATTTTTGCTTTATTTCTTCTGTAAGGGAATTCTGTTATTACAATTCCAAATCTTCCACTTTCTAATTTTTCAATAGAAGTTTTTGCTCTTAAAGCAACTTTTCCTTCTCCTGTGTCGTAAGCTGCCTTTAATGAGTTTTTTCCCATTAAAACTCCACCTGTTGGAAGATCTGGCCCTTTTATATAGCTCATCAACTCTTCTGTTTTTATATCGTTGTTTTCTATATAAGCTAACGTCCCTGAAATTACTTCACTTAAATTGTGTGGTGGTATATTTGTTGCAAGACCAACTGCAATCCCAAAAGTTCCATTTACAAGAAGGTTTGGATATTTAGCTGGTAATACTTTAGGTTCCATTTCTGAATTTGAATAGTTTGGAACCATTTCAACTACACCTTTTTCTATATCTTTAAGCATCTCCATAGAAATCTTAGATAATCTAGCTTCTGTATAACGCATTGCAGCTGCGCCATCCCCATCACTTGAACCCCAATTACCATGTCCATCAATTAAGGGTTCTCTTGTTGAAAAGTTCTGAGCTAAAATTACCATAGCATCATAGACTGATGTATCTCCATGTGGGTGATATTTTCCTAAAATATCACCAACTATTCTAGCTGATTTATAATAAGGCTTATCTGGAAATGCTTTTAGCATATATGCTCCATAAAGAATTCTTCTATGAACTGGTTTTAATCCATCTCTAACATCTGGCAATGCCCTATCTTTTGCAACTTCAACAGCATAAGGAAGATAATTATCAGGCATAGCTTCCTCTAAAGGCATTCTTATTATATTATTATCCTTAGGAATTATAATTTGCTTTTTTGCCATATTTATTTCATCTCCTCTCTAAAACTCTGCATATTTGTACATATAATTCTTTCTAGGTTCAACTATATCTCCCATAAGAAGGGAAACCATTTTTTCAGCTTTTGCAGCATCTTCTATGGTAACTTGAATTAAAGTTCTACTTTCAGGGTTTAATGTTGTTTCCCATAATTGATCTGGGTTCATCTCACCAAGACCTTTAAATCTTTGAATTAAAGCACCTTTTCCAACCTTTTTCTTAGTTGCTTCAAGTTCATCATCAGAGTATGCATAGGCTACTTTTTCATTTCCCTTAGATGTTTTATATACCTTGTATAAAGGTGGCTGTGCTAAATAAAGATGTCCATTTGCAATTAATGGTCTCATATATCTATATATATATGTCATCCATAAAGTTCTTATATGGAATCCATCAACATCAGCATCACTCATAATTATTATCTTATTGTACTTTAAATCTTCTTCTTTATAGTTATCTAAAGTCCCTGTTCCTATAGCAGAATTAAATATTTTAAGTTCTTCTGAAGCTAAAACATTTTCTATTTTTTGCTTTTCTGTATTCATTATTTTACCCTTAGATGGCATTATAGTTTGGAATCTTCTATCACGAGCTTGTTTTGCAGAACCTCCTGCACTATCTCCTTCAACTACTATAAACTCCATAAAATCTTTATTTCTAAGTGTGCAAACAGCAACTTTTCCTGCAAGGGGTGCTGTTCCTCTTCCTATTTTTTTCTTTTCAGCTTCATTTATTTTTTTAATTTTTTCTCTTCTTGATGCCGCATCTAATGCATTATTTATTATCATAGTTGCAACTTGTTTATTATCTTCTATCCACTCGCAAAACTTGCTATATGATAAATCATTCATCATTGTATAAGCTTCATTATTTCCAAGCTTAGTTTTGGTTTGACCCTCAAATACTGGATTAGTTAGTTTTATTCTAACTATTGCAGTCATTCCTTCTCTAAGGTCATCTCCTTCAAACTCTTTATCTTTTTCTTTAATTATATTAAGCTTTCTTCCCCATTCTTTAAAGGCTCTTGTCATTCCTGTTTTAAAGCCTGCTTCATGAGTTCCAGCTTCTGTAGTTGGAATATTGTTTACATAGCTTGCTATATTTTCAGTTGTAGAATCTGTAAACTGTAAACAAACCTCTCCATACATATTTATATCTCCTAAAACTCGCTCTCCTTCAAAGGATATTGGAGTTTCATGTATTGGTGTTTTACTTTCATTTAGATAATCTATAAAATCTAACAAACCTCTTTCAGAGAAATACTCTTTTTTAACCTCTTCATCTTTCCTCTTATCCACAAGTTCAAGATGAATTCCTTTATTTTGAAAGGCTAATTCTTGTAATCTCTCATCAATAATTTCAAATTTAAAATCCGTAGATGAAAATACATCTTTATCGGGTAAAAATGTTACCTTAGTTCCTGTTTCTTTTGAGCTTCCTACAACTTCAAGATCAGTAACAGGAGTGCCTGGCATAACTTTATTTAGTTCTTTATCTAAGGTATACTCAAATCTTTGTTTGTATACTTTACCTTTTTGATTTACGCAAACTTCTAACCATTTTGAAAGAGCATTAACAACAGCAGCTCCAACACCATGAAGTCCTCCTGATGTTTTATAATTTTTATTATTAAACTTTCCTCCTGTGTGAAGTTCTGTAAAAACCATTTCAACGCCTGATTTTTTCTTAATTGGATGTATACCTGTTGGAATTCCTCTGCCGTTATCTATAACAGTTACACTTTTATCCTTATTTAAAATTATTATGGCTTTATCGCCATATCCATTGGATATTTCATCTATTGCATTATCTAAGACTTCCCATATACAGTGATGAAGTCCTTTTGACCCTGTTGAACCTATGTACATACCAGGTCTAATTCTAACAGGTTCTAATTTTTCTAAAGATGTTAAGTCCGTAACATCATAACTAAGTTTTTTTTCTTCTTTCATAGAACTCCTCCCAAAAGTTACATAATTATTTATATTTTATTTTATCAACTAAACAATATTGTATACCTAAGAAAATCTACAGTACTACTTATAATGTCTTTTCCAAATTACTAAAATAGTATAATTCCTTTAACTTACCTTGTCAAACCACATATTTTCTATAAATATCAAGGTTTTTGTATACTTATAAAAATTATATATAATTAAAAAATTCCTGAAAAATAAATATCTTAATCATGACATTTATTTAAAATCTATTAGAAGGTATAAAAGTGGACACTCTAAAATTCTAGAGTGTCCACTTTTTTTATACTTCATATATTCCTATTTGTCTAACATGCTTAGTGTGTGACCATTCTTTTTTATCTTTATCTATAATTCCTTGGATTGTAATTGGTACCCAAGTTAATATAAATATTGGATAAAGAAGATATCTGTAAAATAATTTAAAGCTTGCTTTTCCACCAACTAAGAATGTTAATAATAAGAATCCTCCAATAAATGCTACATTAAATCCTCCAATAACAAAAAGATTAGAGAATATAGAATAATTTTCTATTAGATATGGCTGTATGAAATACGTAGATGAATATATAGCTAAAACTATAAATAACTTTCTACTAAATTTCCTATCCATCATTAACACTAAAGGAACTAATAAGAATTGGAATACAGCATATATTTCCCATATATTGCTATCTAATAAATGTGTCATAACAAATATTCCTGTTGCATTTGGAAGCATCCCTGCTATAACTGTTAATATAGCAGCAACTCCAAGACCTAATGTTAAAAATGGTTGCATCATGTATATAGCACAATCTAAACATAAAAGACTTTTATCTTTCCATGCTTTTTTAAGAAGCTTCATTCCGTATCTTGTAGATACATCAGCAAACCCTTGCATCCATCTCTTTCTTTGTTTCCAAGAAGCTGTTAAAGTTAATGGTTTTTCATCGTATATTATAGCATCATGAGCCCAACCAACTTTTTCACCACTTAAAACAAGTTTTACACTAAACTCTAAATCCTCAGTTAAACAGGTAGCTCCCCAACCTAACTCTTTTAAAGTTTCTGTACTTATAGCAAAACCTGTTCCTCCAAGTTGGTTTGATAACCCTATATTATTTCTTGCTAATTGTATCATTCTATTAGAACTTGTAAATGCTATTGCATAACTTTCTGTTATCCATGAATCGTGAGGGTTTTTTGAATCTAAGTATCCTTGTATAACTTTATAGCCTTCACACATTTTATTATTCATAGCATTTAAAAAGTTTTTATCAACTAAATTATCTGCGTCAAATATGCAAATTCCATCATAATGTGTTTTCATTTTAAAAATCTTGCTAAACATCCATTCAAGTGCATAACCTTTTCCACGTTTATCTTTATCAAATCTTTCAAATACATTTGCTCCAGCTTTTCTTGCAATACTTGCTGTATTGTCTGTACAGTTATCAGCTATTACAAATATATCATATAGCTCTTTTGGATAATCTAAACTCTTTAAACTTTCTACCATATTACTAATTACTACATCTTCATTATGAGCTGCAACTAACATAGCAAATTTTTTCTGAGGCGCAAATTGTTTTTCTTCTTTTTTCTTATAAAAGCCAAAGAATGCAATTGCTAAATAATACATAGCCCCAATAAAAACTAATATTTGAAAAACGGCAGTTATCCAAAATATAAAATCCTTCATAAAATTTCACTCCTATTCTAAATTACCAACTGAAATTATAACAAGTGTTTAAGGCTTTGCCAAACATTATTTTTAAAATTCGCACTTTTTAATGTTATTTCATTAAAATTTAACCATTTGTTAATAATTAAACTTTTTACTTTCTCATAATAATTGACCCATAGTGCTACTATGAGTCAAATTAAAATCAATTTTTCTACAATTTATAAAAACTAATTATAGTAAATCGATATTATAAAATACTATTTTGCTAATATAATTTTGCCACAGTACTTACTACTAATTATTACGAATTTATTAATTTACTTTATATACTTTTGAATTTTTTGTGAATTAATCTTGCAGTTTACTTCACAATTTTCTTTATATTATTAAAATTTTTTATGATTTCTATAGTTTATTGTACTCTTTTAGGAAATAATTATAATATTATATCATTTATTTTTGGAGGTGAATTATGGAAATAGGCTACGCTTGTATTCCCTTAACAATCAAAGCTACAACTAATAGGCGACTACTTTTAAAAGATTATAATGAAAATACCCTTAAGCAATTAATAGGGGAAAACTTAAGTGATTTAAAATTAATCTTAAAAGAAAATAAAAAACATAATATAAAGTTTTTTAGAATAGGTTCTAATATAATTCCTTTAGCATCCCATAAGGTAAATACCTTTAACTGGGAAGAACACTTTAGTTCTACTCTTTTGGATATTGGAGAATATATAAAATCAAATAATATACGAGTTTCTATGCATGCAGGACATTTTACAGTGCTAAATTCAAATGATAAAGATGTTGTAAAAAATTCAATAAATGATTTGAATTATCATTGTAACTTTTTAAACTCTTTAAACATAGATTATTCTCATAAGATTATTTTACATATTGGTGGATTATATGGTGATAAAATTTTAGCTAAAAAAAGGTTTGTAGAAAATTTTAAATATTTAAGACAGGATTTAAAAAATAGAATTGTTATAGAAAACGATGAAAAAAGTTTTTCTCTTGATGATGTACTAGAGTTATCTAATATCTTAAATATACCAGTTGTTTATGATAATTTACATAATACTTGTTTTGGAGATAATAATTATTCCCATAAAGAAATCTACTCTATGGTTTGTAAAACGTGGAAAACTATTGATGGTAATATGAAAGTTCACTATAGTCAACAAGACCTAGGTAAAAAGTTAGGTTCTCACTCTAAAACAATATTTATAGATGATTTTTTAAAATATTACAATGAAATTAAAGATTTTACTCCTGACATAATGCTAGAAGTTAAAGATAAGGATATTTCAGCTATAAAATGCATTAATTCTTTAAAAGAGTTATCAAGGGTTCCTTTAGACAATGAAATTTTAAGTGAATTTAAAAAATATGAACTTTTACTTCTAGAACGCAATCCTTATTTTGATACCTGTAAATTTATAAAAGAAAAAAGTATAATAAAACTCTATAAAAATATAGATGAGATTCTTAAAACTCATGTAAATTATGAGGGTTTTAAAATGGCCTTAAGTATTTGTCTAAAAGAATTATCTCCTTATATAAACAATAGAGAATTATCTCATTTCAACAACTTACTATACAAAAAAGAAAATTTACAAGGTGCAAAAATTTATATAGGTAAACTCTCTAATAAATATAATTTACAAAGTATCATTAATTCTTACTATCTGTCACAATAAGCTAAATTTTTCATAGTCTCCTTAATATATCACACTTTTTCTACAAATTTAATATACTGATTATGTACTCTATCTTTAAGGAGAAAAACTATGAATTGGCTAAGCACCATATTATTTGTTTTTTCATCAAGTTTTGACGTGTTTATTGTAGCTATGGCCTATGGATTTAAAAACATAAAAATAAAACCACCAATTAATTTTGTCATAGCATTTATATCTTCCTTAGGAACATTTATTTCTATGGAACTTGGTTTAGCTTTAGTAAATATAATTCCATCCTCAGTAGTTAATCTTATAGGTTCTATAATATTATCACTTCTTGGAATTTACTTTATATTAGATTATAAGAAATTTTTTAAAAAAACTGCTAAAAAAGATATACCTATTTCTAAAGACAATGATAATTTAAATACATCATCACCAATATTGGTTCTTGAAAATCCTGAAATTGCTGATACTAATAAATCTGGTTCTATTGAATTTAAAGAGTCTATAGTTCTTTCAATAGCCCTTGCCCTTAACAATATGGGACTTGGAATAGCAGCTACCATTGCAGGACTTCATATTTTCATGACTACCATTATTACATTAGTTTTCACCATATGTATTATACCTTTAGGTTTTTTATGTTCTAAGAAATTTTTAAATACTTGGATTGGCAAATCAGGTAACTTAATATCTGGTTTTTTACTTATAATTCTAGCAGTTTTAACATGGTTCTTTTAAATGTTCCATTTAATTTAATCTAATCCTTCTAGTGGATTATATTTACTTATTCATTTATAATGATTGTAAAATAAACCTAGGAGGATTTTATTTATGAAATTAATATCTTGGAATGTAAATGGAATAAGAGCCTGTGTAAAAAAAGGTTTTTTAGATTATTTTAATGAACAAGATGCGGATATATTTTGCATACAAGAGAGTAAACTTCAAGAGGGACAAATAGACCTATCCTTAGAAGATTATTATCAATATTGGAACTATGCCGTAAAAAAAGGTTACTCTGGAACTGCCATCTTTACAAAAAAGAAACCCTTATCAGTTTCTTATGGGCTTAATATAGAAGAACATGACCAAGAAGGACGTGTTATAACTTTAGAATTTGATAACTTCTTTATGGTAACTGTTTATACCCCAAATTCTCAAACAGAACTTGCAAGGCTCTCCTATAGAATGAAGTGGGAAGATGACTTTAAGAACTACATAAAAGAATTAGACCTTAAAAAACCTGTAATTTTATGTGGTGATTTGAATGTTGCTCATAAAGAAATTGACCTTAAAAATCCTAAATCTAATATGAAAAATCCAGGCTTTACACAGGATGAAAGAGATAAATTAACCTCTCTTTTAGATGAAGGATTTATAGATACCTTTAGATATCTTTATCCTGAAAAAGAGTTTATATATTCTTGGTGGTCTTATAGATTTAACGCTAGAAAAAATAATGCAGGATGGAGAATTGACTATTTTCTAGCTTCTAATAGATTAAAGGATAAAATAAAGGATTCTTTAATAGATACAGAAATTTTAGGTTCTGACCACTGCCCTGTTATTTTAATTTTAGATGAAGATTTTTAATTTTTAAATCTATAGAAAAATTTGTGTACTCCAATTCTTTTCTTATAAATAATTAAAGATATGGTACTTAGGGTTTTATAAGAATAGCTTTTTTACTTACGCTATTCTTATAATTTTCTATTTATAAAATTAATAAATTTTTAGCTTAACACATTAAATTAATTCTAGAATTTTTCTAATTAATACTTTATTTAAAATAGAACCTAATAAAAAACTTCTCTAAATTCCTAAATAATCTTTAATCTGCATATTTAAATTATATAAATATTTACCACCTTGACATGTAACACTATTTAACATATAGGCTGAAACTTTAGAATGTTTCTTTCTATATTTATTTAACTTCGTAATTATCTTTTCTCCTGTCATTACTCCAATACCATGACCATAAAAGGTACCATCACCTAAATCTATGGTATTTTCCCCTTGCCACTCTGGAGTTTTAGGATTTACATCTGGATTTTTAAAGTATATACAATCTCCAGGCATAAAGTCTGATACATTTTCGTAATAATCAACACCAAGTTTTTCATCCACGTCCTTCCAATTCATAAGCTCTATCTTAGTATATATATTATCAAAAACCTCTTTAGTCATAATTTTTGTTAAAGCTCTATAATAAATTATTATCATGGCTGTTGCGCATTCTGTTCCATATTTATGGCCACTTTTAAAAATATCACATATAGCATCATAAGGTGATACACCGTCTTTTAGTGAAAATCCACCATCTTTATTCTTTTTCCAAAACCTTTCATTACACCTTGATTTATAAAAAGTTTTAAATTCCACATCACTGTCATTTAATTCTTTAGCACTTTCAACAACAGCATTTTTTAAGTCTAAATCAAATTTAAATTCGCTAATGGATGAATATATATACTTCATATTACTTTTCATCATTATATTTAATACTTTATTCTGGATGCTAAAATTTTTATATCCAAACTCTTCTATATTATTTATAACTTTGCCTTTTAAAATAATCATATAAGAATCTCCCTTTTAGCTATTGATATTTGTTCATCTAGTGGATAATTAAACCACCTTGTCCACTTATCTAAGCTCACCCTTTTTAGCTTAAGGGAATAACTTGCAAGAATTAATTTTAAATCTTCGTCTAAATTATTAAATTCCCTTAATTTTTCCTTATGATTATTTTTTAATTTAATTATTTCTCCTGTTTTCTTATTAACTTTCTCCCCTAAATATTTTCCTTCTAAATTTAATTTACAATAGACTGGATTGCTTCTAGCATGTTTACTCTCATCTGTAAAATATAAATAATCCTTATTATTATCTATCCATTTCTTAGCATAAAACTCTTTATTACCATAGGCATAACTACTTACATTAGGAATAAAGCCTAAAAGATTACATGCTAACTCTTTAGTTTTTATATCTTCTGAAGATAATTTATCACATATAAGCTTTAAACTCTCTACACTATACCCTTGAAAAAATACCCAAACAAGTTCATGAATATATAAGTTATTTTTATTTCTTTCAAATATTAACTCAACTATTATAGGAAGGACATCATAATCTCTATAAACTTTAATTAAAAAAATTGATACTATATCTATAACTTCACAATAATCACTTCCCATATCCTTAGCTTCTAGGGCACTGTTTAACATCCATTTCATAACACTGTTTGTTTCTTCTATATAATTTAAAACTGAAAAATTTTCTAAATCTCCTCGCTTTTCTTCATTTAATATATCCTCCATTATATCTAAAGCTATTTTATTTTTATCATCTAAATTACTAGCTATATTTTCATCATCTAAACTTTTTCTAAGTAAAAACATATTATTAAAGTCTATACCTTTATGTTTTCTATTTAATTTTTTCATAAAAAATCCTTTAACTAATAATAACTATTAATATTATATGTTCTAACATTGCTTAATATTTTCATATTTATTACACAATTAATACTTTAAAGCCAAATTTTAATTCTATATTCCCTTGAAGAAACATATCATTCATATTAAAATATACTTATGCTTTTTAATAGTAATAAAAAATTCAATAGGAATTGTTAAAATATAAGGAGGACCCTACATTGTATAAATTTATGGAAGTTAATTCATCAGAAGTTGATAAGTTTAACCTTACTTCTGATAAAGGACATATATTACAAACATCTTACTGGGGTAAACTAAAAAAAGATTGGGATTCTAAATTTGTTGGCGGTTACGACCAAAATGAAAATATGGTCTTATCTGCTCTAATACTTATTAGAAAAGCCCCTTATCTAAATAAATATATGGGGTACATACCAAGAGGCTTTGCCTGTGATTATAAAAACAAAGAATTATTAATAGAGTTTACTGAATATCTAAAACAGTTTGCTAAAAAGAATAATATTAGTTTTATAACTGTTGACCCTGATATTCATCTTAATGAAAATGAAAAACCAACTGAAGATGGAGAAACTATAAAAACATTCTTAAAAAGTTTAGGTTATAGAAATTCTGATTCAAAGAACTTTGAAGCTATTCAACCAAACTTTGTATTTAGATTACCTCTTCCAACAGGAGAAGATAAACAAGCCATAAAAGATGAGGTTTTTAAAGTTTTCTCAAACCCAACAAGACGTAACATAAAACTTGGAGAAGAAATTGGTCTTACTGTTGAAACATATGATAAATCTAATTTAGATGAAGATGTATTAACTAGATTCCATGAAATAATGGTTACTACAGGTAAAAGAGATAATTTCATTGTTAGACATAGAGGTTACTTTAAGGACATGCTTGAAGACTTAGCTCCTTATTGCAGACTATATATGGTTAAGTATAGCTATGAAAAAGATTTTAAAAGATTATCAGATAAATTAAAGAAGCAAGAAAAAGATAAAGAAAGAATATTAGCTAAAATCCCAGAACTTGAAGAAAAATTTGCAGCTGAAGAAGATGCTGATAAAAAAGCTAGAGTTGAAAAGAAGCTTAATGACCAAAAGAATAGATTAAAAGAAGCTGATAGACAAATAGAAAGCTTTAACAAAAAGATTAAAGAAATTGAACCTTATAAAGGCCAAGAAATTTATTTATCTGGATCAATATACATGTACTACGGAAATATAGCATGGTACCTTTATGGTGCATCTGAAAATATTTTAAGAGATACTATGCCAAACTTTGCTATGCAATGGGCTATGATAAAAGATAGTATTGATTTAGGTTGTACTGTATATGACTTTAGAGGAGTTTCTGGAGATTTAAATCCTGAAAACCCACTTTATGGTCTTTATAAATTTAAAAAAGGCTTTAATGGAAACTTTGTTGAATTCCTTGGTGAATTTAATTTAGTTACAGATCCACTTGTATTTAATCTATATAAAAAAGCTTTCCCACAATTTAAAAAGATTAGAAATTCAGTTATGAATAAAAAACAAAAATAATAAAAACATAGAGGTTTAATAGACCTCTATGTTTTTTCTTTCTTCCTTTAGATTTCCTATTTTACTTTCTCGTTTTATAAGCTCATCTTTAACATCTTTAACATCTATATTTAACTGAGCCATAAGGACTAATAAATGATAAGTTAAATCACATATTTCATTTATTCTTTCCTCTTTACTACTTCCCTTTGCAGCTATTATAACTTCTGTAGATTCTTCACCTACCTTTTTCAAAATTTTATCTATTCCTTTAGAAAATAAATAATTTGTATAAGAATTTTCAATAGGATTTTCTTTTCTATCTAATATTATCTTGTATAAGTTCTCTATTATACTATTATTCATCTTATCACCTTATCCTCTTATAAAAACAGCTCTCTTTTCCAGTATGACAAGCTACTCCATCTTGTTTCACCTTTATAAGTAAAGTATCACTATCACAATCTACAAGAATCTCTACAACATGTTGAAAGTGCCCTGAAGTTTCTCCTTTGTTCCAAAGTTTGTTTCTTGTTCTTGAGTAAAACCAAGTTGTATTTGTTTCTAATGTTTTTTTTAAACTCTCTCTATTCATATAAGCAAGCATTAAAACTTCACTACTTTTATAATCTTGAATTATTGCTGGAACCATACCACTTCCCTTATGAAAATCTATGTTATCTATAATTTTTTTAATATCATCCATAAAAATCCTCTCTTTTCCTAAAAAACAATAATGCTATTCTAGGGGTTAATTAAATTTTTCAATGTTCCTAATGTAAATATATGATTTAGAATTCTTAGCTATGTTTTAGTACAATGTTAATTTTTCATAAAATTAAACTCTAAGCCTTTATAAAAATAATAATTATTTAAAACCTATGAAAATTTTTAAATATAACCTTAGCATCTAACGGATATATCTTTGTCTCTTAAATACTTTTTAACTTCATCTACAGTTAATTCTCTATAGTGAAAAACTGATGCTGCAAGGGCTGCATCACAAACATTCTCATTAAACACTTCATAAAAATCTTCTAATTTCCCACAGCCTCCAGAAGCTATAATAGGAACGTTTACTATTTTACTAACTTCCCTTAAAAAATTCACATCAAAACCTTTTTTAGTTCCATCTGCATCCATAGATGTTAAAAGTATTTCTCCTGCACCTAAAGATACTGCCTCTTTAATCCACTTTAAGGCATCTATTTTAGTATCAACCTTTCCTCCGTTTATATATACATTCCAACCACTTTTATCTTCTCTAAGCTTTCCATCTACAGCTAAAACTATGCACTGATTTCCAAACTCAAAAGCAGCTTCTTTTATTAAGCTCTTATTTTTTATAGCTGATGAATTTAAACTTACCTTATCTGCCCCAGCCCTTAATATTTCCCTTATGTCTTCTATAGTTCTAAGACCTCCTCCTACAGTAAAAGGAATAAAAATATTTTCTGAAATTCTCTCTACAATATCTCTAAGTATTTCTCTTTTTTCATTGGTTGCTGTAATATCTAAAAATACAAGCTCATCAGCACCTGTATCATTATAAAATTTCCCAAATTCCACAGGGTCACCAATATACTTTAATCCTAAAAAGTTTACTCCCTTAACAACCTTCCCATCTTTAACATCTAAACAAGGAATAATTCTTTTAGCTATCATAAAATTTTCTCCTTACTCAATTCAATCTCTATATTGCATTTATTTTATATAAAGTCAAAGCACTGTGCTAAAATTAGCCTAATATTTCAAAATATTAATTCCTTCTTTTAAATCTAAAGTTTTAGAATAAATAGCTTTTCCTGTAATTGCTCCGTAAAGATCCAATTCACTTAAGGCTTTTATATCCTCTAAATCTTTTATTCCTCCTGAAGCTGTTATAGAAACTGAAACTGTTTCTTTAAGTTTTTTTAGCATTTCTAAGTTAGGCCCTTTTAGAGTCCCATCTTTAGATATGTCAGTAAAAATAATATTTTTAACCCCTATATTCTCTAACTCTTTGCAAAAGTCTAAATAATTTATTTTACTATTCTTTAGCCATCCATCTGTAGATACAAAACCATTTTTACAATCCACTCCAACTGCTATTTTTTCTCTATACTTTTCTAAGGCTTCTTTTAATAAATCTTTCTTTGAAATAGCTACTGTTCCTAAAATAACTCTAGATACGCCATTTTCTAAAAGATTCTCTATAGTTTTTATGTCCCTTATTCCTCCACCAACTTCTATAGGAGTTTTTAATGTTTTAGCTAAGGATTTTATTAACTGATGGTTTTTAGGCTTTCCATATTTTGCTCCATCTAAATCAACTATATGTATATAGTCTGCACCTAAATCCTGAAATTCCATTGCTATATCTGATACACTTCTATTTATTTTCTCTTCCTTAGAATAATCTCCTTGATAAAGCCTTACAGGATTTCCATTTATAATATCTATAGCTGGTAATAAAATCATTTAATCAACTCCCCAAAATTTTTAATTATTCTAAGACCTATTTCACCACTTTTTTCTGGGTGAAACTGAGTTCCAAAAACATTTCCTCTTTGAACTATTCCTGCTACTTTATTTTCTCCATAACTAGAATACGCTATTAAATCTTTATTATCTTTAACTTTTCCATAAAAAGAATGAACATAGTAAACAAAATCTTCTTTATTTATTCCTTTTAATAAAGGATTACTTTTATAATTAAATAGCTCATTAAATTCTAAACTATTCCAACCAATCTGAGGAATTTTTACATTCCCTTGAAGCTTTAAAACTTCTCCTTCTATAAGAGATAATCCCTTATACGCTCCTCCTTCATAGCTTTTATTAAATAAAAGTTGCATACCTAAACATATCCCAAGAAGAGGCACATTATCTTCACATCTCTTTTTAATTGCTAAATCTAATTCTCTTTCTCTTAATCTTTCTATGGCATTTGGAAACCCGCCAACCCCTGGAAGTATTATTCCTGTTGCTTCCTTTATATCTTTTATGTTTTCACTTATTTTATAATCTATATTTAAATACTTAAGTGCATTTCCTACACTCTTTAAATTTCCCATCCCATAATCTATTACAGTTATCAAAAAAACACCTCTTTCAAAGAACAATATAATTTACAATAACTTTTTGCAATTTATTTAAATTACTTTACCTAAAAATAGTTTTATCTCATTAATTAAACATCTTATTCTAAATCTAGTTAAAAGACACCTTTGCTACTTTGAACTTCATCTAATGTTTCATCTATTGTAATTGCTTCTTTTAATGCTCTTCCAAAAGCTTTAAAAAGAGCCTCTATTTTATGATGGTCATTTTTTCCGTAAAGAATTTTTAAGTGTAAAGTCATTCCACAACTATTACTTAATGCTCTAAAGAATTCTTCAACCATCTCTGTAGAAAAGTTACCTATGTTCTCCCTTGAAAAATCACAATTAAACACTAAATAATTTCTTCCACTTAAGTCTAAAGAAACAAGGGCTAAAGTCTCATCCATGGGAATATAAAATGTACCATACCTTTTTATAAACTTTTTATCTCCTAATGCTTCCTTTAATGCTTTACCAAGTACAATACCAACATCTTCTACAGTGTGATGATCATCAACTTCTAAATCTCCTATAGATTTTATATTTAAATCTATTCTGCTATGAAAAGCAAAAAGATTTAACATATGGTCAAAAAATCCTATACCTGTATCTATATTTCTTTTCCCTGTACCATCCAAATTTAATTTAATTTCTATACTAGTTTCCATAGTGGATCTATTTATATCAGAAATTCTATCCATAGCATCACCTCCTATTTTTTACTTTAATTTATCTAAAATACTTATTAGTTTTCTATTTTCTTCTCTATTTCCTACACTTATTCTTACAGAACCATTTTCAAAGCTTCTTATATATATTTCATTTTCTTTAAGAACTTTATAAAAATCTTTCCCTTGACCTGTTCCATAAATAAAATTACCCTTACTCTTATAAAATCTCATATTATAGTTATTTTCTAATCTTTTTAAATTCTTATATAAAAACTCTCTTTCTTCAATTATATTTTTTAAAGATTTCTCCATATCCTCTCTATAATATAGAAGTTCTTTTGCTAAAAATCCTGAGATACTATTTATATTGTAGGGAACTTTATAATCTAAAAGAGAGTTTATTATCTTTTTATTAGCTATTAAAAATCCTACCCTTAAAGCTGCCATTGACCAAGCCTTTGAAAGTGTTCTTGTAATTATTAAATTTTCATAATCATTTATTAAAGAACAAACTGACTCACCATAAAATTCATAATATGCTTCATCAATAACTACAATAGAATCTTTAAAAGTATTTAATATAATCTTTATATCATCTTTTTTTATAACTTTTCCCGTTGGATTATTAGGATTTGAAAAGATTATTACTTTTCCTTTCTTTTCCCTTGCAAAATCTATAAAATTTTCTACATTAAACTTATCTAAATTAAACTTAAAACCATATAAATTTCCTTCATTAACTGTGGTGTAAAACTTAAACATTGAAAAGTCTGGATCTAATGTAACAACACTATCCTTTTTGTTTATATATTTTGATATTATAAGATTTATCATCTCATCAGAGCCATTTCCACAAATTATATTTTCCTTTTGTATATTAGCTAAATTAATATAATTAGAATAGGCTTCTCTTAAAGCTTCATAATTATTATCTGGATATCTATTTAAATCAATTTCTGATATCTTTAAAATTATATCCTTAATATTTTCTTTAAAAGGATTAAAATTGTTTTCATTTGCATTTATTCTAATTCCGTTTTTTTCTCCTACTCCTTCATATCTTAAGCTAGTCATCTTTTTTACCAATCCTTACCCTTATTGAATTTCCATGGGCTGTTAAACCTTCTTTTTCACTTAGTAAAATTATTTTTTCTCCATGTAATTTTAAAGCTTCTTCACTATAATAAAGATAGGAGGACTTCTTAACAAAACTATCTACTGAAAGTGGCGAGAAAAACCTTGCTGTAGATCCTGTTGGAAGAACGTGATTTGTACCTCCAAAATAATCTCCTACAGCCTCTGGAGTGTTATACCCTAAAAATACTGACCCTGCATTTTTCACTTTTCCAAGTAACTCCATAGGGTTTTTAACCATAAGTTCTAAGTGCTCAGGGGCAAACATATTTGATATTTCAATTCCTTGTTCTAAGGTTTCACATATAAAAGCCATACCATAATTTTTTAGTGATTTCTCTATAATTTCTTTTCTCTCTAAGAGATTGGTTTGTTCTCTAAGTTCTACACATACTTTTTCATAAAACTTTTTAGAAGTTGTAACTAAAATACTTGATGCTAAAACATCATGTTCTCCTTGGGACAAAAGATCTGCTGCTACATGTTTTGCATTTGCATTTTCATCACATAAAACAAGAATCTCACTTGGTCCTGCAATAGAATCAATATCAACTTGTCCATAAACACATTTTTTTGCAGTTGCCACAAATATATTTCCAGGGCCTACTATTTTATCAACTTTAGGTATACTTTCTGTTCCATAAGCTAAAGCAGCTATTCCTTGAGCTCCACCTACTGTAAAAACTTTATCTATCCCTAATATAAGTGCTGCTTGTGCAATATATTTATTTATTTTCCCATCTTTTCCTGGAGGAGTTATCATAACTATTTCTGATACGCCAGCTACTTTAGCTGGAATTACATTCATTAAAACTGTTGAAGGATATGCAGCAGTTCCCCCTGGTACATAAACCCCTACTCTCTCTAAAGGTAAAACTCTTTGCCCTAAAAATATCCCATTTTCTTTTTCCATCATATAACCTTTACTCTTTTGTTTTTCATGATAGAAAGTTATATTTTTAGCAGCTTCCCTTAAGGCACTTATAACATCTTCCTCAACAGATTTTGCAGCCTCTTCAAGTTCTTCTTTAGTTACTTCAAAGTTTTCTAAAGAGATATCGTCATATCTTAAAGTAAACTCCTTGACTGCTTCATCTCCATTTTTCTTAACTTCATTTATAATATTTTTCACCAAAAGTTCTACTTTTTCTTCTTCCCTAGGAGCCCTATTTTTAAATTTCTCTATTACACTTAATAGATTTTCTTCATTTAAAGTTACACATCTTAACAATATATTCATCTCCTTTTAAATAACTGCTTTTATTTTATTTATAAACTCTAATATTTCTCTTTGTTTCATTTTAAAACTTGCTTTATTTACAATAACCCTTGCGCTTATATCACAAACATGATCTAAAACTACAAGACCATTTTCTTTTAATGTTGTTCCTGTTTCCATTATGTCAACGATTCCTTCACAAAGGCCTAAAATTGGGGCAAGTTCTACAGAGCCCTCTATTTTTATTATTTCAACATCCATATCTTTCTTTTTAAAATATTCCCTTGCTACATTTGGATATTTTGAACCTATCTTTATATGACCAATTCTACTAAACAAATTAGAGTTTGGCATTGAAGCTACTATAAATTCACACTTTCCTACGCCTAAATCTAATACTTCGTAAAAGCTTTCGTTGCTTTCCATTAAAGTATCTTTTCCCACAATGGCAATATCAGAAACTCCATGTTCTACATAAGTTATTGAATCCTGAGCCTTAACTAGAAAATACCTAATATTATTTTTTTCATCATTAAAAACAAGTTTTCTTCCTTTATTTTTAAGCTCTGTACAATCAAAACCAGCCTTTTCAAATATTTTAATGCTTTCTTTTTCTAATCTTCCCTTTGTAAGAGCTATTTGAATTGCCATTTTCTTTACTCCTCCTCTAAAACTAAGACTTTCTCACCTTTTTGCACAAGTTCATCAGCTCTCTTAATCCTTTCTAAAAAATTATTATTTGTATAGTATATTTTCCTTTCTTCATCTACATCTAAAAAAGTTTTTTCATCTATAGCTTTACTAAGTTCATTTATATTTATGGAAAGACCAATTGCCTTTACATCTTTTCCATATTCTTTTATTAAATTATCATATCGTCCACCATATAAAACATAGCTTCCAAGGCCTTTAATGTATCCTTTAAATATAATTCCTGAATAATAATCTATTTTAGGGGTTGCTCCTAAATCAAAAATTACGTAATCTTCATATCCAAGAAATTTTAATCCCTCATAAATTTTTTCTAAATAACATATGTTCTCTAAAACATCATTATCTTTTATAATTTCTCTAACCTTATGAAAAACTTCTTTGCCACCAAACATCCAAGGAAGAGCTTTAAATATAGCTTTATATTCTCCTGATATATTAAGCTTATTTAATAATTCATCAAGTTCTACTAATTTTTTATTTTCTATAAGACTACTTAATTTTTCTCTATACTTATTATCTAGCTGTGATTTATTCCATAAATTATTAAATATGCCTATATGTCCAATCTCAATTTTAAATTCACTTATTTTACCCTGCTTTAAGGCATTTATAGCTATTACTAAAACTTCTATATCTGAGTCAAAGGTTTTTCCACCTATAAACTCAACTCCACAATCTAAAAATTCATTTTTCTTCCCTACTAAAGTTTCATTTAATCTAAAAATCTTTGATGAGTAGCTAAGCCTCAAAGGGAAATTTGAATTTCTAAGCTTAGTTGCCACAAGACGTGCTATAGGGATTGTCCCATCAGCTCTTAGTACTAAGATCTTCCCTTTATTATCAAAAAACTTATACATCTCCTCTTGCTTTATTCCATTTTCATATCTATTAAAAGTATCATAGAATTCTAAAGTAGGTGTTATAACTTCATCATATCCAAAACAATAGAAGATTTTATTTATATCTTCCATTAATTTTTTTATAACTTTGCATTGATATCCTAATAAATCATATGTTCCTTCTGGAACCGACATAATATCTTTACTCATAAACTCTCCTTTATCAATTCACCGCTTTACTGCGATAAACTACTAAATTTAACTATTATATTATACCTTTTTTATATGTTTGTAAATAACTTTTTATTCAAAGTTAAATTTAGCGTAAATACTTACGGGGAATACTATTTAAATTTAAATAATTATTTAAGACTATATTATGGGAATAAGTAACTATTAGGTTTATTTGTAAAATTAAAAAATTTTTTACACAGATATTTCTTATAGTTAATTACAAGTAGATGAATATATATGATTTTATTATGGTAGTATTCTAGCTATAGTTTTTTTAGTTATATTCTTTGGTATGTTTTTAATCCATAAGGTTGGAGGATAAAACTTATAGAAATCTGTTCATTCTCTATGTTATTTTTTCATTTTCTATACTCTTAACATATTCTGTTCTATAGTTGTAATAACTAAAATTCCTAAAACTAAAAATAAATTCTTAGAAGAAATAAAGCAGTTTGGATAAAGATACAAAGGTTAATTAATTCACTTTATAATATGGTTATCTAAAGCTTAAAATAAAAAGACCTAGCATAATTTTGCTAGGTCTTTTTATTTTACTGTGTTTTAACATAGAAACAAATATTAAATAAATCCGTCTATCTTTTCTGCTCTATCAAAGGATTTTTTAATTATATCTTTAGGATATCCTATAAAATCTAAAAGCTTAATAGCATTTTTCGTTTTAGATACACCATCTTTAAGCTTATAATCAAAGTTTAATCCATTTTTCTTACTAACACTTTCACTAAAGTAGTGGAATTCATAGTTATCCTTAAGTATATCAACAAGTTCTCTATCATGAGTTGTAACAATTGATATTGCATTTCTTTCATTAATATATGTAAGTATTTCAGCAGATGCTGCTATTCTTTCCACAGGGTTAGTTCCTCTAAATATTTCATCTATTGCACAAAATACAGGAACATTATCATTTAAAGCATTTATAATTCTTAAAAGAGCTTCAGCTTCTGCCATATAGTAACTCTTTCCTTCTGATAAATTATCATTAGGATTTATTGAAGTTACTATTCTAAAAAATGGTGCTTCATATTTTTTAGCTGCTGCAAAATAAAATGTTTGGGCAAAAATCATGTTTATACCTATCATTCTTAAGAATGTAGATTTACCTGACATATTAGTACCTGTTAAAACTATTCCCTTTTTCTTCATGTTTACACTGTTTGGAACACCATCTATTAAAAGAGGATGTCTACCATCAACTATATGTAACTTAGTGTTTTCTTTAAAGCTTGGTTTTACATATTTTCCTTCTATACTTTTTTTGTAGCTTGCTATGGATATTAAAGCTTCTATTTCTCCTAAATCTTCATAAAGATTTAAAAAAGTTTCTTTTCTAGTTTTAAGAAGGTCTGATATTTTATAATAAGCACTTTCTTCTAATAAGAATAAAACTGATATGAATTCTAAAAGACCGCCCCACATATTAGCAAGTTGAATTGATTTAGTAGCTAAGTCAATAGATTTAATATCTTTACGTGATTTTCTAACTTTTTCTAAATAAAAATCTATTTTTTCATCTCTAACGCTAGACACATCATTAGCAGCATTTATTATATCTCTTAAATATAACAATCCATGAGATTTAACAGTGTCTTTTTCTTTATTATTTATAAGCATATTTACACACGCTAAAACTAAAAGTCCCATTATGTATTGAGGTCCCATAAATATAGCCATAAGTATTAGTATTATAGGCATGATTTTACCTAAAAAGCTATATATAAAATACTTAGCTTTATTTACTACAAGCTCATCTTGTATCATATCTAAAAATGTATTTTTTCTATCTCTTCCTAATTTATAAAACATAACACTTAATCTGTTTCTAAGCCTTGAATTTTCCTCAAAATAACTTATAACTCTATCTCTTTCTTTAAGAGTTTTCTCATCTGTAGTGGGATTTCTAAGCATTTTATATAAAACTGCTTCCCCTACACTACTATAGGCTCTATCCACCTTTTTATAGACATTATCCATGTCTAAGTCATTCCAAGTTTGTTCATCTAAAGTTTCATCATTTTTTTCTACCATATCAAAATATTTTCTAACATTTTTGATATTGGTTTTTTTTGTAGTTTCTTTTCCATAATCCGCTTTTACAGCTGCACTGGCAAACTCCATGTTTAAGCCTCACTTTCATTCGTTTTATTTTTACTGCCCTATTCTTAATCATATCATATTAAAGTAAACTCTAAAATATAAATTTATAAAAGAAAAGGATATTTAATTAAATTAACTAACATAATTATATATGATTTTTAACTAAATATCTTAAATTTAATCTACATTTTTACGTTTATTTATTAAATATCTATATTATTAAGAATAAAACCATTTACATTATATAAGAAATATAAGTTGAAATAATAAAACAAATTTCTATTTTAATTTATCTATGAGGAATAACTAGTACATCTTGTAATATATTATCTATTTGATAATCATAAACATTAATTTTTATATGATCTGCCATAAGCTTAGTTATTATCTCTTGTTTTTCTTCGTCAAAAATGCTAGATTCTTGAATCTTACTTATAAAGTCATGAAGATTATAAATTGTACAATCTCCTTCATCAACTCCTAAACCTATACAGATTTCAACACTAGATTCTATAGGCTCTGTAGAATAATCTTCATAACAAAGCTCTCTACTGTCTGAAAGATCTTTAACCCTACCTTCATAATATCCAAAAAAGAATGTATGGGCATCTTCCTCTTCTATAAAACCTTTAACTTCTCCACTTGGAAGAACAATTATATAATTATTAATTGGCATATTATTATCCATAAATTCCTCCCCTAAATAAAATCTTTAAGCCATAAAGCTTATTATTTATAGATTTTAAAATATAAAAGCAACAAAGAATAAGCTTTATGTAAAGTTTGCCTAAAAATTTAAAACTTTATTCAAAGGCAGTATAATAATTTACTCATACATATTTTCTAAAAATCTTTTTCCTGCACTTGTTTTAAAATATTTATCTTTTATAATAGCAACTTCATTTTTCTCTATAGAATCTTCATCTATATTTACTAAAAAGTCGGCTTCTATAAGAATCTGATAGTCTATGTTGTCTATTTTATTGTAAGTATGGTGGTGTCCTATTAAAAAACATACCCTCTCAATAACACTATCATTAATATTTAATTTTGTTAACATTTCTCTTGCAACCTTTGGCCCCTCTAACTCTTGATACTTCCCATTTGATGAATTATATTTTTCTTCACTTATTTTTATTCCAATATCATGAGTAGCTCCTGCAATCTCTAATATATACTGTGTTTTATCATCTAGTCTTTCAAGCTCTCCTATCGTTTTACAAAAAGAATATACTTTTAAAAAATGATTAATTCTTTTTTTATCCCTTTTATAGTAAGAAATCATAGAATCTATAACATAACTTATATCTTTCTTCATTTAAACATTACAAGGATATATTAATAAAAAACATTATCAATTATTCCTTGCCTCTCCTTCCCTAAAACTTTTTATCCTATCTAAAGTTAATAATAAATATAACTTAATAATAATGTATTTATTGTTAACTTAATATATTTTATATCACATAGTATCCATTATACTCTTATAAAATACTTTTTAAATATTGTTTATTTTAGTTTAATATTAATTTGGATATAGGCTTTATTTGCAATATTAATTCTAGAAAGAATACAGTAATTTAATATTTTCATATTATTAATCTAGTTATTTACTATTTTTAAAACCAACCTTTATTTAAAATACAGCTTAAAATTTAAAAGCTATGTTTAGAGAAATTCTCTAAACATAGCAACTTAAATACTAGTTTAATCTTGTTAAAAACTCTTTCAAATCAATACTTTTGTCATTTCCTAATATATCTTTGCTTGCCTTTAATAATCTTTTATCTTGAGTTACAATTATAGAATTTTGATTATTACTACAAAGATACAAAAGCATAAAGTCTGTTTCTGATAGTTTGTTTTCGTTTATATAATAGGTTCCACCTAATAATCTTTTAGCTTTTATTTTATAACAAAAATCATTAACTTTCTCTTTATTTAATTCATCATCAATATATGGCAAAAGTTTTAAAAACCTGTCAGATAAAATAGATGTTCCTTGGTAAACTATATATTCCTTCTGAGAAACTTCTTTAGCTACTTCATTTGGTATTACAAAATGAACTCTTCTATCTTTCATTAATTTCTCTAAAATATTCATTTTACTGTTCCATATACTTATTATTATATTTGAATCTAGGACATAAACAACATCTTTCATACCTATCACCATCTGATTAAAATAAGAATAAAAATATTTTTATCTTTCTATATTATAATCTAGTTAAGGCTTATTTATGACAAATTTCATAACTTTTATACAAATATATTTTACTAATGAACTTAAGATAATATTTTTTTATTATGTTACATATCTAAGGTCAAAAGTTTTATTCCAAAAATAAAAATTGCACATAATACTACTAATAAAGCCTTTAATACTATTGAAAATCCACCAAAAACTATTATGTTTGAAAATATTAAATATATATCTAATATTAATCCTATAAGACCTATAAGAGTTAACTGCCACCCTTTTATTACTTTACCTATTTTCCTGAAAATAGGTGTTTTAAATAAATTAATTTCTACTTCATATTTTTTTATAGGAGCATTGTATCCTAAGTTTTCTAAACTATTATCTAATTCATCTATATTAACTTTAAACCTTCTTAATGACTTATTTATTTGGTTTATAAGGCTTAAACTTACATCATTATTAAGCTTTTCTAAAGGTAAAGTTGAAAACATATTTTTGCTAAGAACACGGTCTAAATTAGCTACTCCACTAGGTGTAAAAACTATAATATCAACTCCTAAGGTGTGGAAATATCCAAGTAAAAGAATGTCTAAATTACTAAGAGAATTAGCCTTTTCTAAAAATAAAGTTATTTTAGGAGATACAGTAGAAATTTCAAAATTATTTATTTTACCTACCACCTCATTATTTAAATTTGCTATACATTCTAAAAGTTTTAACTTCTCAACGTCTTCTATTTGAGTTGTAAAGTAATACCCATTTAAATAACTATTTAATTTATTTAGTAAATATCTTTGCATTTCTACAGAATATTTAGATAATCCCTTATCTCCAGTTTGTATTAGGTTCTCTACTTTAAATTTATTTAAAGCTTTATCAAAATATTTTACATACTTATACTCATTTATATTAAATACGGAACCTACAGTTTCTTTAATTTTATTTATATTAATATTTACTCTTTCATTTAAAACTTCTTCTATTTTAGTATTTTTAAAAATTCCACCCATAAGAGGCTTCTCACTTAAAAGCTCATTAACATTTTTTACGAAGATATTATTCCTAGATTTTTTACAAGTGTTCATAAGCTTTAAATATTCACCTATATCATTATAAACACCTTTAATACATGTAAAAAACACAGGAATTTTTACTTTTTCATCTTTATATTCAAAATAAGGTCTAACAACAATACTTTCATTTAAAGCACTTTTTATATCCTCTTCTGTACAATCTAAAGTCAGTATATCATAATCATAATCTCTAACATTTCCTTTTATGTATCCTTCTTCTACAGGAAAAATAATATCTTTCACTTCTTCTTTTAATATCCTAGTTTTAGTTTTCTTTTTCTCCACCCTATACCATTCCTCCTAATAAATTTTACTAATAAAAAGAAATATTACTTCTATATTATATTTTTTTATTATATCACAATATGTAAATTTTTAGTATTTTAAATGATTTAAAGTTAAATTTCATAGTATTTTTAATAAACATTATTCAAAAAATTTTAAATCTAGTATTATTATTCCCTTATATTTATAATATTCCCTGTATTATTGTAAAAAAGATTATTTCTAAATACATTACTTAATTTTTTCGTTGCTGCCTCACCTGTACAATGACACATATATAAACTATTTATATTACATTTCTCTAAAAACTTAATGGTTTTATTTATTCTATCTTCTTTTGCCTTAACTAAATGAGTCCCTCCTATAATTTTAAAAATTCTCATATTTGTTTTTCTTACTATACTTTCTATTATATTTACAATTCCTCTATGAGAACATCCTATAACTAATATAAGACCTTTCTTCGTATTTATCCCTAAAACTATCTCATCCTTAAACTCATCTACATAATAACCTCTATCATTTTTTATACAAAACCTCTCATTAAGTTTCTCAAAATTATTTCTCCTCTCAAAATTAGAAAATATCATAATATTTTCATTTATATAAAAGATTCTATCCTTTATGTAGGTCACATCTATATTACTATCAATAAGATACTTCTCATTAAAAGGTACACCTAAAAATTTATATGTATTATTTTCTAAAAGCTCATATTTTTCATCAAAGAAACTGTTTCCTAGTAAAAGATTGTAACTATTTTTAATATTGCTAACTAAATCCTTAAATCCACCACCATGGTCATAATGCCCATGACTTAAAACAACATAATCTAATGAACTTAAATCAACGCCTAAAGAGTTAGCATTTTTTAAAAACCCATTACTTTTTCCAGTGTCAAATAATATCTTCTTTCCATATGCTTCAATATAAATAGATAATCCATGTTCATTAATAAGTTTTTTGTTTAAATCCTTATTGTTTTCTATTAAAGTTATTAATTTTATTTCCATAAATTATTTAGCGAAATCTTTTATCTCACTAAAATTTCACTTCCCTTCTATTAAACAAAAACTATATAATCACAAAATTAAAATATTTCCTTCTATATATTATATCACTACTAATTTTTTTTCATATAAATATAAAATATTTCAAAGGCAAAAAGTCTCTAAAGATACTTCTTTAGAGACTTAAATATAACTTAACTTTTATTTTACCTAATCTAAATTATTTATTTTCATCTATTAATTCTTGTATTTTAGGCTTGCATCCACCACAACCTGTTCCAGCCTTTGTAGCTTCTCCTACTGCCTCAACTGTTGTTGCTCCATTTTTTATTGCACTTACTATTTCTTCTTCTGTTACTTTACGACATTTACAAATTATATTACTCATCTTTTGACATCTCCTTAAAAATAAAACTATAATTTATTTTGTTACCTTCTTAAAAGCATCATCTACTATATTCCCTATTTCTCTATATTTTTTGTTATCTGAATCTAATATCATTGGCTGTAATTTTTCTAAACATACCTTCTTATCAGAAGTTATACTATCATCACTATAAACGTTTAAAATTTCCCCTATAAAGAGTTCATGACTTCCACAGTCTACTATATTTTCAACCTTACATTCGGCATTTAATTTACATTCTTCTATCATAGGAGTACCATCTAAAGTACCATAGAATATATGAAAACGATCTGCCTTATTTAAATTTTCTTCTCCTACTACACCGCAATAATCTACATCTTTTACTTGATCTTTTGATGGAACACAGACACTAAATGCCTTATTCTCTCTTATTTCTTTACTTATAGTATGCTTTTTACAAAGAGAAATTAAAACTTTACAAGGATTCTCACTTACCATAGTAATCCATGATACAGTTAAAAAATCTGATTTACCATTACTTGTTTTAGAACCTACTAAAACAACTGGCATAGGATAATTTATTATATTGCTTCCTAAATTAATTCTTCCCATTAAAAATATACCTCCAACATTTTTATTTTTCACTATTTTATCTAAATTAATGCTATATAAAGTATATATTTATATGTAGCATCTATTTTATTATCCCTTTCTTTTTCCCTATTTATGAATTTATTTTAATGAAAAATAATATACCCTATTTAATTTATTTTGGCACAACTCACTCTAACTCTTAAACCTTACTAAAACTTAGAAATAATTTAAAACATAAAAAATAAGCTATATCAACTCATACTTTGATATAGCTTATTTTAATAGCCACTATTAAAACTCTAAATGGTCTATTACATGAAGACCGATTTCTTTTGCAAACTCTATTCCTTGGTTTAAATTTTTCATATTTAGGGGATTATGTGCATCTATTCCTACAATAACTTTTACATTATATTCCTTAGCTAATTGCCAAAAATCTTTTATAGGATATTGATATCTAATTCCATTATTATATTCAATTTTAGGTTTATTAATTCCATTTACATTTATCTCAAGTGGCATGTTTAATCTGTTTGCAGCTTCAAAAATTTTTTTTGACTCTTTTATTGCATGTTCATCCCAATTTACATATGTCATTCCAAAAAGGTCTGGATGAGCTAAATATCTAAATAGTCCACTTTCCATAGATTTTATAACATAATCAACATAAACCTCTAATATGTCAGGAGTTAAATCTACATGTCCCACATAAACCCACTTTCCTTTATAAGGAAAGAAATGAACTCCAAGTATCATATAATCTATGTTATAATCCTCTTTAAGCTCTTCATAAAACCACTTAAAGTCTTCAAAATATTCTCCCTCAATACCTTTTTTTATAGATATTTTATCTCCGTATTTTTTTATGGCAGAATCAATTTCACTAAAATATTCTGGAATTTCTTCATAAGCCATTCTAGACTGATTATCTATATCCTTTCCTGGATGAGGTAAATGGTCTGATATACCTATTTCATCAAATCCCTCTTCTATAGCAATTTTTATATAATCTTCAACGTTTCCTACAGCATGGTTACATCTAAAATTATGTGTATGGTAATTAGTTTTCATGATTTTTGCCCCTTTTCTTTAAAGTTAAGTTTATAATATATAAATATCTTAACTATAACTTAGTATAATATTGATTTTTAAATACAGGAAAATATTATAATTAATTTAATATTTTTTCAAGCCCTATAAGAGCTGCTCCAAGTGCTCCACATAATTGTGGCTCTTCTGCTATAAAAATAGAATTACCAAGCTTTTCTTCAATGCACTTTACAACCCCCTTATTTTTAGCAACGCCACCGGTCATCATATACTTTGGAGCTTTTCCAACTCTATCAACTAGCCCTACTGTTTTTGTAGCTATAGATTTATTAACTCCATGAATAATATCTTTCCTCTCCTTATTATCAGCAATTAAAGATACTACTTCAGATTCTGCAAATACTGAACATACACTAGTTATTGTTAAGTCTTCTTTATATGACAAGCCCTCTTCTGACATAGTTTTTAAATCTATTTCTAAAGTTCTAGCAATCATTTCTAAAAACCTTCCAGTTCCTGCTGCACATTTATCATTCATAACAAAGCTTTTAACATTACCCTTTTCATCTAAAGAAATAGCTTTACTATCTTGCCCTCCAATATCAATTATAGTTTTAATATCCTTGTTGATAAAGTGAGCTCCTTTTCCATGACAAGTTATTTCTGTTACATTTTCATCAACAAAAGGAATATTATATCTTCCATAACCTGTACCAACAATTAAAGAAATATCTTCTTTCTTTAATTTAGCCTCTTCTAAAGCCATTTCATAAGCTTTATTTGCAGAATCCATACTTCTTGCACCAGTTTTTACTATTATTTTACTTAGTATATTCTTATCTTTATCTAAAACTATTATGTTAGTAGATGTTGAACCACTATCAACTCCCATAACATATATTTTATCTTTATCTATTCCTTCTCTCATTTTAACCTTTCCTCCAGATAACTGCTCATTAAAAGCCTCAATACGAGTTTTTATTTGTCCATTACTTTGATTTGTAAGATCTGTTTCTACCTTTAATATTGGTATATTACTTTTTTGAAGATTCATATATTCAAAGGAATAATGGTCACAAAACTTTACTGTGTGATAAATTATTCCCTTAAGATTTGGGTCTTCTACTAAAGCTCTTCTTCTTTTTATATCATCCATTCTCATACATGGGGTATAAGATAACATCTCTTCACTATACCAAAGCGCTAAATCCTCAATATTATTAAAGGTCTTTGTATAACTTAAATAATGTCTTTTAAAACATGTATCATTTACTAAAGGGTAATCTAAAAGATCTTTTGCTTTATTTATAAAATCCTCTGAAACTTTAGCTCCTAATACCTTTATGTACTCTTTTTCTAAGCTTTTTTCTGAAGATACATACTTATAAATAGCTTTATTGAACTTTTCTAAATCAAAGTGTTTACCACTAAATTCTTCATAAGCTTTTATAAATTTTAATATCTCACTTTTTAATATATTTTTAGAGCAGCAATTATTTTTTTTAGGAAGATCCATCATATAAATAAATTTTATACTATCTACTTTTTCTAAAGTATCTTTAAGTCTTTTTATTGCGTCACAGCAGTTAACTAAAAATATCTTGTCTATTTTTCTTTCTATTATTTTATCTAAAAGTCCTTTACTATAAGAGCACATACTAGGATGCATAAGCTTTTCTGATTCAGTAAACTGCTCTATTGAATCGTCTATAATTACGCCAGTTTCATCAAAGCCTTCAAAAATAGCAAATGGACTATATTTACACATACACGCTATCATTTTTATCTCCTTTAATTATTTTTTATCATTTCAAAGAAAGCCTCAAGTCTTGTTTTATTTTGACCATCTTGACCATTTCTTCTATCAACTCCATCACCATCTATACTAATTGATGGTATATTATTTTTATCTAACAAATCTTTTAGAATTAAAGCCCCCCCATTTGATTCTCTACACCCAAAATGGCAAAAGTTTATAACTCCATCTGCATTTAATTCTTTAGAATATTTTAATATGTTTTCAGCGCGACTACTATATGGTCCATTAAATTTATTTAAAATAATTTTTTTTGCAATAGAGCCATAAATATCATCTAAATCTATCTTTTGAAGAGAATCAACATTCATATCTGATACTAAAAGCTGATTGCTTTCATTTTTATCTAAAAGTTCTTTTATAGATTTACTATAAAAAGGTAATAAGTGAACCCATAAAAATCTTTTGCCTCTTATGCCTTTAGGATATTTTGATATATCTTCATCTAAAAGCCTAAAGAATTTTAAAGTGTCTGCCCTTCCCATACCAGGGTGAGTTGCAAATACTTTGTACATTTCTGAAGTTAAAGTATTTGGAAAATATCTGTCCTTTAATTTTTCTAAGTATGAATTAAAATAATCTACTGATTTATTTTCATTTATAATAATTTCTCTTAATTTGTTTTCATCTAATTTTTTATGTAAATTATCTTCAATAAATGTAACCATTTCTTTAAGTTGTTCTTTTACATACTCTTTAGCATCCTCTGAATATTCATAAGGGGTATCTATAACGAATCTTTCTATGCCATAAAAATCAGAAAGACATCTAAAGGTATTAACATTTCCATCACAAGCCATAGTAGTTGTTATTGCAAACTTTGGTTTTTCTACAACTCCACTTAAAGCTGCTCCTATAAATGTTTTATGATAAGAACATAAACTATCTGAAATCCCTAAAGTTTCTGCTTTATCAATAAATGCATCTTCACATCTTGTTCCTGACATATAAGAAGATAATGCTTCTACAAGCTGAAAATTCATTCCAAAGGCATGTAAGAACTCTGTTGGAGTAAACACATTTACAAAAGCAGTATTTTCAGGGTTTTTAATAGGCTCTAAAGTAAACCTCATGCAAAGTTTAGCTAAATATCTAAGAGATTTTGGTAGTGATCTATCTCCTGCCATAGCTAAAAAGCCATACTCTAAACTATATCCAAGCTTTATTAATTTTCTCACCTTTTCTGGATTATCCATGTTTTTCTTTAAATAATCACTATAAGTCTTTAATAAATCCATCTTTTCTCCTTTATGTATTTAATTTAATTATGCTACTTATAAAAACATATTAATTATACTATCTATTTTTAAATTTAGATATATTTCAATAAATTTTATAATCATATACCATATCCTTAATAATTTCTTTATTATAATCATTGACACTTTTTCTAAATTATTTTCAAAAATTCATAATAAAAAGTATTGATTTTAAATATAAAAAGCATTAAAGATCTTTAATGTCTTTTTATTAATAAAACCAATACTCTTTAAATATATATTAAAACTTTACTTTTTACTTTCTTCTTATTCCATAAACTCCTGTTTTATTTTCTTGAAAAAGTGGTATATGAGGTGGTTTAAATGTGCATAATGCTAATACAAAAAATATTATAGCAACAATAAAAGATACAGTGTATATATGTATCCCCTCAAAATGCTTATATATATGAAAGGACAATGTTTGCCCAACAAATAAAGCTATAAGAAGTATTACTATATCAACTACAACTGATTTTTTTCCAAAGGCTCCTGTATAGAAATAATATAAAAAAACAATTCCAATCATTGATACTATTAATGATACCAAGCCCGCTGTAAACCATCTATTACTATCTATACCTAGTTCCTTTCCCCTAACTATAAAGTATACACTCCACCATAGAACCATAGGAAAGAATATAAGCTTTAAATGCTCCCAAACGCTTTCATTAACAGGTGAAATAAGTCCTACTAAAATATTTTTCCTACTTAAATAATAAAAATAATGCATAAATGCCCCTGCTACAAATAAAATTGGTATGCCAATATAAATCCACTGTTTCTCTAATAAAAAATTCATATATTCAAATCCTTTTATTACTTTCTTCTATATTATATGATTTTTCACAAAATATATTTAGTTATATGACTAAAGTTATTACTAAAGTCACAATACACAAGAAAACAAATAATTTATAATTATTTATGAAGAATAAAGTATTTAATATAATTAAAAATCTACATAAAATAAAAAATTAGTGAATGGAGAATAGATTTTATGAATGTTGATTATGAAAATAATATAAGAAGAAACATTACATTAAGTATATTAATAAATGCTATTTTACCCTTAATTACATATAAAATATTAGTAAATCATATGCCAAGTATAACTGCTCTTATGATTTCAACCACTATCCCTGTAATAGATAATATATATCATATAATAAAAAATAAGAAGCTAGATATTTTAGCTACATTTATTATTTTAGGCTTTGTTGTTGGAATAATATCAATGCTATTTACAGGAAATCAAAGATTACTTTTAATTAGACAGTCCTATATAACAGCTGTTATGGGAATAGTATTTTTAGTATCTATGCTATTTCCAAAGCCTATAATATATTATTTTGCTGATAAATTCTTAAATCCTCCAAACAAAAATAATGAAGGGAAAAATAGTAAATCAATTATTGAAGAAAAATGGAAAAACCCACGCTTTAGATTTAGTATGAAATTTATTACTTTTGTTTGGGGAACATGTCTTCTCCTAGAAGCTATTTGTAATATTAGTCTAGTATTTGTCTTATCTATCTCTGAGTATATGGCAATTTCACCATTTATATCTTATGGCTTTATAGGATGTGCCTTCTTTATAACCTTTGCTTACAGAAAAAGAATGAAAGCAAAATCTACTAAATAATAATAAACTAAGCCACTTTATATAAAAGTGGCTTAAGGTATCTAATCTTTTAATAAAATAATACTCTCTTTAGGTAGTTTTATATATTTAAAACCGCCCTTTAAAAACTCCTTTTCTAAAAGCTTTTTATCAACCTCAAAACGAAGTTGCTTTTCTTTTTCCCTATGTTCTTTTCCTAAAGAAAAATACATAGTTTGTCCAAATCGCGTTTCACTTTGGCTTTCTATTATATAAGGATATATATTTTCTCCTAAAATCTCTGAATGTTCAATATGGTGAGCTCTTATTCCTATATAATCTATATGATTTTTAGTAGGGAAAATTTCAACTTCTACTCCCCAATCTATAGCAAATACTTTGTTACAAGCTATTTTTTTAACTCTTGATAAGTTTTTACATCCTGTTATTTTTGCAGTTGTTAAATTCTCTGGATTTTTAAAAATCTCTTCTTTTCTATCTTTTCTTTTAATTTTCCCATTATCTATAACAACAATTTCTTTAGAAAGCCTATAGGCTTCATCTATATCATGGGAAACTAAAAGACTTGTTGTATTTTCTTTATTTAATATTTCTAAAAGATTTTCTTGCATATGCTCCCTTAAATGATAATCAAGGGCTGAAAATGGCTCATCAAACATGAAAATATTTGGCTTTTTAGCAAGCATTCTAGCAATAGCTACCCTTTGCTGCTGTCCTCCTGATAACTCCTTTGGATATCTATTTTCTAATCCCTCTAAACATAATTTTTTTATCATTTCATTGCACACTTCTTGCTTTTTATCTTTAGAATTCTTTAACATACCTGAAACTATATTTTCTCTAACTGTCATATGAGGAAACAATGCATAATTTTGAAATAGATAGCCTATATTCCTTTGTCTAGAAGGTAAGTTAATCTTCTTTTTACTATCAAATAATACCTTATCGTTTAAAACAATTATTCCATTATCAGGTTTTATGATTCCTGCGATAGCCTTTAACATCATACTCTTTCCTGAACCTGACTTACCTAAAATCCCCACTCTATTATTAGTAGTTTCTAAAGCAATATCTAAAGTAAAGTTTTTTAGATGTTTTTTTATATCTATATAAAGCATTTCTCCTCCTAATATATTAAAATTAGCTTATATTTTACTCTATATTTTATTAAAGTATTGATTTTAAATAGCATTAATTATTGAACCTTTAAAATTAATATTTCGTTAAAACATTGTCTTATTATATGTCTATTTTATGGTCTTTATAAGATAACTTATTTATAAGAAGTATACTAAAAAAAGATATAATAACTATAAATAAAACCCATATCATAGCACCTTTCATATCTCCACTTTGAGATAAAAAATAAATAGAAATTGGCATTGTTACTGTTTTCCCTGGAATTGCCCCTGCAAGCATAAGAGTTGCACCAAACTCTCCTAAAGCCCTTGCAAAACCTAAAACAATACCTCCAACTACCCCTGGCCAAGCCATAGGAAGCGCTATTTTCCAAAAAACTCTACTCTCACTCATTCCTAAAGTTCTAGCTACATTTAAAACGTTATGGTCAATTTGCTCTAAGGCTCCTCTAATTGTTCTATAAATAATAGGAAAACATACAACAGTAGCCGCTACAACTGTAGCACTCCATGAAAATACAATCTGCACTCCAATATTATAGAGAAAATTCCCTATAACCCCTCTCTTCCCTAAAATAATAAGTAAGAAAAAACCTACTACTGTTGGAGGCAAAACCATAGGCAAAGTAAATATTGTATCTATAATTCCTTTTAACCTCTTATTACAAATCATAACTAATCTTGCTGCATAAATACCTAATATAAATGCTATTATTGTTGAAACTGTAGTTGTTTTAAGTGAAATCCATAAAGGTGATAAATCATTCAATAAAAACACCCTTCCTAGTCTTTTTTAACATTTTAAATTATTAACTATAATTTATATAAAATGAAAAGCATTATATGAAAATACAATTTAAAATTTATATTTTACTTTGTTGTAAAACCGTATTCTTCAAAAATAGTTTTACCTTCATCTGAGCTTAAAAAATCTACAAATTTTTTTGCTTCTTCAGGATTTTTTGTATCTTTTATAATAGCTACTGGGTAAATTATTTCGTCATGGCTGTTTTCTGGTGCCTCACAAACTATATTTACATCATCTGAGACTTTAGCATCAGTTTCATAGACTATTCCTGCGTCTACATTTCCAGTCTCAACCCATGTTAAAACTTCTTTTACGTCTTTAGCATAAACAACTTTACCAGAATTTTTTACACTATCTAATATTCCGATACTTTCTAAAACTTCTTTTGTATATTGTCCAACTGGAACAGTACTTGGCTCTCCAAATCCAATTTGTAATACTTTATCACTATTTAGATCCTTAAAGGAGGCTAAATCTGTCTTATCCTTAGGTGTTATTAATACAACCTTATTTGTTAGTAAATCTTTCTTCGTTCCAGCTAAGAGAAGTCCCTTATTATCTAAAGCATCCATTTGCTTAGAACCTGCTGAAATAAATACATCTGTTGGGGAACCCTGTTGGATTTGTTGCTGAAGTGAACCTGAACCTCCATATGTAAATACCAAATCTATATTTTTATTTTTTTCCTCAAAGGCACTTTCAATATCTTCAGTTACATCTTTTAAACTTGCAGCAGCAGCAATAACCACTTCTGTTTTTCTATTGCTTTCTTCACTTTCATCATTTACTGAACTTATTGAACAACCTGTTAACACCAATGTTGTTAATGCTAGTCCAACTAAACTCGTTATAGCTATTTTTTTTATTTTCAACCTTATACCCTCCTAATTTTTATTTAACTTTATTAGTCATAACATTAACATTTATTTTTACTTAGACTACTTTAATATAATTATTTTTTCCTTAATTGTAAATAAATTTTAAAAATAATTCATATTTATTTAAAACATATTTAATATCTCTCTATTAAATTAAATAAAACTTTAATCTTTTATATTATTTATAAATACCATAAATGCCTGTTACGCTATCTTTAAAAATAGGTATTTTAGGCGTGTATAAAGTAAATATCATAAAAATTAATATGACAATTAAAAATATACAAAAAACTATAAACCAATTTATTCCCTTACTATATTTATAAAAATGTATAGCTACTAACTGCCCTAAAAATACAGCTATGAAAAATATAGATATGTCAATAGGAATTGATTTTATTCCAAAAGCATTTGTATAGAAGTAAAATAAAAATGGTATGATTATTAAGGCTACAATCATTGCTACTAGTCCACTAGTAAACCATTTATTTATATCCATATCACTTCTTTTTCTTATAAAAAAATAACTTATAGTCCACCAAAGAGCCATAGGTAAAACTACTAGCTTCATATGTTCCCAAATACTTTCATTAACTGCAACGAAAAGCCCCACAACAATATTTTCTCCTAGTAAATCATAAAGAAAGTGATTTAAACTTCCTAATAAAAATATAGGTATACTCCCAAGGAGTATAATCCAATCTAATGATAGTTTTTTTCTTTCCACATAAACCTCCTAAAACTTATTCATTACACATTTAATCTTATGACAAAGCTTTATTAATAATTAATAAATAGCATAAATTTATATTTTGTTTTAATAGAATATTTTTTACATAAGCCTAAAGAATTAATTTACAAAAAAATCTTTACTATTTTATACAAATAAAAACAGCTTAGAAATTCCTTTCTAAACTGTTCCTATAAAACTAATCAACCATCATCATTACTGAAGTTGCTTTAATAACAGCATAGGCTTCTGAACCTATCTTTAGTCCTAATTCTTTAATAGAACCCATTGATATAGTTGAAGTTATTTTATCCCCACCTTTAGTCTCTAAAGTTACTATGCCGTTTACTGCTCCTTCTTTAATATCAACTACTTTTCCTTTTAATTGATTTCTTGCACTAAGCTTCATTAATTTTACCTCCAATAATTTATTACTTGTTACTATAATTAATTACACCTAGTATTATTGATATGTATAGTAAAATTTATACATATTATTTAAGCTTTGTATTAATATAGTGCTAATTTTAGAAAAGAATAATAGAATAACCTAATAGATAACTAGTATTTCTTCACGCAATTAAATTAATTCTTGGAGATTTCTAAAGTTAATATTCACTTAAAAGAAATTATTATTTCAAAGTACTGTCTTCTACTAAAAATGCTTTTGTAAATAACTCATTAAATCCTTCTATAAGTGTTGGATGAGTATAAATATTATCTTTTAAATATTTATAGCTTATATCATTATCCATAGCTATTTTTATAATATTTATAAGTTCACTTGAACCCTCAAATAAAAAACTAGCTCCTAGTATTTTTTCGTTTCTTTTATTTACTATAACTTTTAAAAAACCTTCTGTTTGTTTTATTTGCTTAGCTCTTGGAATAGACCCTACTGGCATCTTAAATACTAATATATCAAAACCGTCTTCTTTAGCTTTTTTTACAGTCAAACCTATTCTAGAAAAGGTAGGATCAATAAATGTTGAAGTAGGAACATTTCTTCTATCCCTTACTTTTCTTTTTTTATCACCAAAAAGATTATCAAAAACAATTCTATAATCATCTAATGATATATATGTAAATTGCATTCCTCCATTTATATCACCTAAAGCAAATATATTATCCTTTGTACTTTGAAGATTGTCTAAAACCTTTATAAATCCTCTTTCATTTGTCTCTACTCCTGCCTTTTCTAAATTTAACTCTTTAGAATTTGACTCTCTTCCTGTTGCTAAAAGAAGGGCATCTCCCTTAAATACTTTACCTAAACCATCTTCTACAACAACTTTTTCTCCTTCATTATATATTCTCTTAGTTTTTACTTCATTTACTAAAGAGATACCTTTTTTCTCATAAATCTTTAAAATTTCTTCTACATCATCTCTATCTTCATTTACTAAAATTTCAGAGCTATTATTTAACAAAGTGACCTTTGAACCAAAATTACTATATATAGAAGCAAATTCTTGTCCTATAAATCCTGCCCCTATTATTATTAATTCTTTAGGAAGCCTATCTAAGTTCATTAATGTTTCACTAGTAAATACATTTTTAGTATTATTAATCCCCTCTATATTTGGTATAAAAGGCTTAGTTCCTGTATTTATAAATATTTTATCCCCTTTTATTATTTTAGTTTCTTTTGTATCCTCCATTAATATTTTTATAGTATTACTGCTTTCAAAGGAAGCTGTACCTGTAATTACTGTAATATTTTCATTAGCATCTGCTTTCTTAAAGTTTGCCTTTCTTAAAGTTGTAATTAATTCTTCTTTCTTATTAATAGCTTCTTTATATAGTCTATTCTTTTCCTCATAACTTTTTAAATTATGCTTTTTAACTATTTTAGCAGAGTTCTCTAAGCTTTTTGTTGGTATACAAGCTACGTTTATACAAGTTCCACCATACATTTTAGGACTTTTTTCTATTAATGCTACCCTTAGTCCCTTATTTGCCATATTATTTGCTAATGTCTTTCCACCTTTTCCAAAACCAATTATAATACCATCATATTTTTCTTCCATAATGTTCCTCCTTGTATCCTATTATTCATTAGTCTATCTTTTAGTTATCAGTATGACTCTAATTCAGAGATAATTAATTTTTAACTTTATAAAATCAACAATAATCTAAAATATAAGCTATATTACTAAAATAAAATTCCCTATATTATGTTTAACTCTTCTTAATTTATTTATACTACACAAGGTTTTACTAGAACTTTCAATTAGTTTTTAGTAGTCTTAAATGACATAGAAAAGAAATCATATTAATATTGAGAGTTTTTATATAAAGACCTAAAATTTAATATTTGTATTTTTATCTTATTACGTAAAAAAAGAACTGCATAATTTAATACAGCCCTTTTCTAACTTAAATATCTATTGTAATTCCTTTGCCCATTTTATAGCTTTATTAACATTAACTGATGTATCCTTTTTTAATGGATCTATAAAATCCATAGTACTTATAATATTACAGTTTTTATTAAGCTTTTTAAACTTTTCAAAACATCCATTAGCTCCACCACCAGCATGACATGCAAACATAGCCACCTTCTTACCCTCTAAATTATTATTCTTTATAAAAGTTCTAATTGGAGGTGCAAAGCTTCCCGCCCAAACAGGAGTCCCTATAATTATTAAATCATAGTCTAAATTGTTATCATAAGATTCAAGATCTGGTGTTTCCTTCATTAAAGCACTCTTCCCACCCCATAAAAATTTCTTAAAGCCACTATTTGCATAATGCTTTTTAGGCTTTAACTCTGTTATATCTCCATTAAGACTTTTAGCTATTTCTTCTGCTATAAGCTTACAGTTACCTTCTAATGAATAAAAAATTACTTTTACTCTCATCTTTATTTCCTCCATTTATATGTTTTATATTATTTTACCATATAAATCTATGTATGATTATTAAATCTAGTCTAAAATGCAAACTTAAATATTTATTATTGTATTTATATTTTATTAATGCTATATTAATTGATATATAATGATTAAGTACTTATCTTTTTATCTTATACTGTTTTAAAAGTAAGTATTATATCTTAGGAGGAAGAAATGGCTGATTTACAAAAGAAATATAATTGTCCTCTAGAATTAACTATGGATTTAATAGGAGGAAAGTGGAAGATAATAATACTTTGGTATCTTCTTGATAATAAAAAAAGATTCAGTGAATTAAACCGTTTAATACCTAATATTACTCAAAAAATGCTAACTACTCAACTTAGAGAATTAGAAGAAAAGGGCTTAATAAATAGGCATGTGTATCCTCAAGTTCCACCAAAGGTTGAATATTCTCTTACAGAGCAAGGCTATAGCCTTAAAAATGTATTAAATGACATATGTTCATGGTCTACTTCTTATGCAAAGGATAATGATATAGAGATATGTGAATAAATAATC
>JAUNBX010000001.1:178399-180426 GCA_030526875.1 Clostridium perfringens
ATGGTCTACTTCTTATGCAAAGGATAATGATATAGAGATATGTGAATAAATAATCTTTGATTTAATAAAATAATGAAAACTTATTAAATATTTATTCATTTTTATCTATGATTAATATCATACTAAAAATAAAACTCCTTTAAATAAAATTTAAAGGAGCCTTATATTAATATATTATTTTATTATTATAAACTTAACTAAAATAGATTTAATTATCTATTTTGATTATTTGCTTTTATCCTCAAACCGTCAATTAACTCATCAGTAAGTTTTGCTGCAGCACCATGACGCTTACCATAAATCTTTTATTCCATATCTTTTCTTTGCTCTACAAACTTCACAAAAATATCTACTGTGCTTGCTTCTTGATGATTAAAGAATAAGCTATTTCCAGTATCTAATCCTTTGATTGTATTCATATCTTCTTCTGATAATTCAAAATCAAATATATTAAAGTTTTCTCCCATTCTTTCTATATGAGTAGATTTTGCTAGTGCAACTACACCTCTTTGAGTTAACCATCTTAAAATAACTTGTGCAACACTTTTTCCATATTTAGCACCAATGTTCTTTAACACTTCGTTATCAAACATGTTATTTCTTCCTTCTCCAAATGGAGCCCATGCTTCAATTTGAACATTGTTTTTAATCATATTTTCTTGTGCAAAAATTTGTTGATTTAATGGATTTACTTCTACTTGATTTACTTGAGGAGTAATCTCATTAAAAGCTACTATATCTGATAATCTATCAGGGTAAAAGTTACTTACGCCAATAGCTCTAAGCTTACCTTCTTTATATAAATCTTCTAGTGCATGATATGCTCCATAATAATCACTAAATGGTTGGTGTAATAAAACTAAATCTAAGTAATCTACTTTTAATTTTTTCATTGAATTTAGTACAGAAGCCTTAGTTTTTTCATACCCATAGCTATCAATCCATACCTTTGTTGTAATAAATAATTCTTCACGTGGAACACCACATTTTTCAATTGCATTTCCAACAGCTTCTTCGTTAAAGTAGCTTTGTGCGGTATCTATTAAACGATATCCTGATTTAATTGCATCAAGTACACATTTCTCACATTCTTCTTTAGTTACTTGATAAACCCCATATCCTAAAAGTGGCATTTTTACACCATTATTTAAAGTTATATATTCCATATTTATTCCTCCTTGATTTGTAACTTGTTTTCTTTTATAATGTGATTGTATCACCCGGTAGCAACACCCGGTCAATACCTAATTTATAATTTTTTTGGAGGATTTTTTATGTATACTATGAGACAAGCTTGCAAAGAAGTGCAAATGACTTACGAAACGCTAAAATTTTATTGTAATGAAGGTCTAGTTCCTAATGTGAAAAGAAATAAAAATAATCATAGGGTATTTGATGAAAATGATATAGCATGGATAAAAAGCTTAACTTGCCTTAAAAACTGTGGAATGAGTATTCAAGATATGAAAATATATATTGATTTATGTCTTAAAGGAGAATCCACAATTCTACAACGTAAAATAATTCTTCATAAACAAAAAGATATTATTTTAGATAAAATTAAAAAACTGCAAGAATCAGTAGATTATATAGATGGAAAACAACAGTTTTATGATGATGTACTAGATGGGAAAATTAATTATTATAGTAATCTTATACAGGTTAAAGAATAATTATTCCTTTATTAAAAGTTATGTAACACAGTGTATTAGTTTATATTGTGGACAAACTTAATAATAGCAATGCAATCTATCTTTATACTAAAATTGCTCATAAATCTAAGTAATTCGTTAAAGTTTATCATAATAGATATCTAAAACTTTATACTTCATTTTAGATAAACTTTATTATTCATTACTTTTCATAATATAAACACCATTTTTATTATCTAATATACATTTTTCCATTTCATTTATTTCAGTAATAACATCTTCTATTGTAGGATATATACCTAACTAAACTTTATTCTTAGCGAACAAACTATTAGATGCAAACCATCCCCATACAACTGCCTTGTTTCTCTTATC
>JAUNBX010000040.1 GCA_030526875.1 Clostridium perfringens
CTTTAGAGGATGTTTATAAAAGTGTTAAGAGAGTAAATTCATATATGTTATAAGTATAAAAATGTCTATATAAGGTATATTTTTCCCATTACCTTATATAGGCTTTTTATTTATTACATTAAAAAAGTGGTGTATAATGTTTAGATAAAAAGGACTTAAAACTAAGAAGAAAGGAGAAGAAAATAGATGTTGTTGAGAGTAATTTCCTTTATTATACCATTTATAATGCTATTTATTGGTTTGGGAATTGGATCATTAGGAGAAGATAACATGTTTTTTGGAGTAAAGTTTCCAAAGCTTGATGAAATTCAAGATATATTTAAAAAATATAAAAGATTATTTACAATTTATTTTGTGGTTTCTTGGATAGTTGTAAATGCATTTATAATAGGTATAAATATATTTATTGGAGAGTACTATATTCCTCTTATAATAATATTAACTATTATTATAGATGGAATAATTATAATAGCAATACATTCTGTAATAAATAGTAGGCTAAAAGTATTAAAGCATAGAGAAGGTTGGCAACAACTAATATATAATAATAAAACTTTTATAGATAAGAAAAATAAACTAGAATTAACTGTAGATGACGATGATTATCTTTTTGGTATATTTTATTATAAACCTAAGGATTCATCCTTTTTTGTTGAAAGAAGAAATGGAAAGGGTATGACTATAAATTTAGGTAATATAATAGGCAAAATAATAGCAGTGGTAATAATTGCAGTTATTATTATAGGTGTAGCTGCTAGTACATATGCATCAATTTCTTTGAGTAATGCAACAAGCCTCAACCTTGTATTAGAAAATGAGAATGTAGTTGTAAGCGGAACCTTTGGAGAACTTTTACCTTATAAAGAAATGACTAGTGTTCAATATTTAGATAAGGTTCCAAAAGTAGAAATGAAGTTAGATGGCGTTCAAGTAGGAAGTAAATACTTTGGATTTTATGATATTGAGGGTATTGGTAAGGCTAAGCTTTATATAGAAAATATAAATGAACCCGTAGTTAAGATAGTGGCTAATGGATATTTGCCGGTATATATTAATTATAGTAGATTAAGTTCAACTCAGTGGTTGTATAATAGTATAGTTACTAGACGTAACAATATTTTTTAAGTTCTACGGAATAGTGCGATTCCTAGTGGTTAAACTGGATTTGTTTTATATAATAATTTACTTAAATATGTATTAATTAATAATTTAAAATATAATAAACAAAAACGAATTAAAATTAAGAAATTATATAGGAATATTAGTGATTTTTTTATTTTGTTATAAAAATGTAACTATTATCATTTATAATAAATATAAAATAGATATAAAATAGGCACTCTATGTTAATTTAAGTATAGAGTGTTTTCATTTTAGTAAAAATATATTAATAATATATTTTTATGTAAAGACTATATAATATATAATGTTTTTAGATGTTACTTAAATATTTTATGTGAATTCAATTAGTAGTATCATTTAGTTAAGTGTAATTAATTTAAAAGGATATCATTATTAAATGCTACTATAGTTTATTTTACAAGTTTTTAATTATACAATTTATAAATTTATTATTTTTAAATGTAGCAAAAGGGAAGATAGTGCTGTTAAGTAGGAGATTAATATGGATTTTAAGAAAGAAATACACAAATATATAGAATTTATAAAATTTAATATGGTTGGAATTACTAACTTTATAGTGGACTATATAATATTTATTATTTTAATTAATGTATTCCATGTAAATACTATAATTGCACAAGGTGCATCTATTACAGCAGGAGGATTTAACAACTTCGTTGTAAATAAGGTATGGACATTTAGAAAAACTAAATCTACTAGAAAAGAATTGATGATAGAGTTTGGCCATTTTCTTATAAGTGATGCTATTTGCACAATAGTATCTATGGGAGGATTATATTTACTTAATAATATTTTAGGGATAAATGTATATATAGTAAAATTCTTATTAGGTGGATCAGTTCAGCTTTTCAATTTTGTATTTTATAAATTTATTATATTTAAAAAGAAAAAAGCATAATTTAACAGGAGTCTTTTAATGATTAAAGGTTTAAAATTTGGGAAGAGGCAGTTAATATTAACAATGGTTTTAATACTGTCGGCAGTACTTAATATTTGGAATTTAGGAATTGAAGGGTATGGAAATTTATATTACTCTGCTGCTATAAAAAGCATGCTTTTAAGTTTTAAGAATTTCTTTTACCTGTCCTTTGATCCAACAGGATATATAACTATTGATAAACCACCAATAGGGCTTTGGATTCAGGCAATATCAGCAAAGATATTTGGATTTAGTGGATGGAGTATAATATTTCCTCAAGCTATAGCTGGAGTAATTTCAGTAGGGGTTTTATATTATTTAGTTAAAAAATATTTTGGGTTTAAAGCAGGGATAATGTCTGCGCTACTTTTGGCTATAACACCTGTTTTTGTAGCTGCAAGTAGAAATAACACAATAGATAACTTGCTCCTTTTAACTACAATAATAGCATGTATACCTGCACTTAAAGCTTGTGAAACAGGGAAACTTAAATACATAGTAATAAGTTTAATTTGGGTAGGTATAGGATTTAACATAAAAATGGCTGAGGCACTTTTAATTGTCCCTGCAATATATATAACATATTTTTTGTCTAGAAATATTATGTTTAAAAGGAAAGTATTAAATCTTATAGTAGGTACTTTTGTTTTAATAGCTGTTTCTCTTTCTTGGGGAATTGCAGTTGATTTAACACCAGCATCTAATAGGCCTTATGTTGGAAGTAGCACTACTAATAGTGAATTAGAACTTATGATAGGACATAATGGACTTCAAAGATTAGGGGTTTATTCTGAATTAAATGGAGGGTCATTAACTGCTGTAAATAGTGATATAAATAGTAAAGCTAGTACTAATGCATCAAATGAAGTACAAAGTTCTAATAATCTAGCCGTTTCTAATTCAGGAAGAGGATTTTTTAGATTATTTTTAGGTAATTCTATGGCAGATCAAATAGTTTGGTTTATGCCTCTTGCTATAGTTGGACTTTTAGCAATTTTAATAGAGGAAAAGATTAAGATATTTAGATTAAAATTTGACACTACAAGAAAGTTGTTTATTTTGTTTATGGCAATGTGGTTTGTTCCTGGATTTTTATATTTTAGTTTTTCAAGTGGTGTGGTACATACATATTATTTAACTATGCTTGCAGCACCGGTTGCTGTTTTAGCTGGTATAGGAATCTTTAGTATGATTAAGCTTTATAAAGAAGGAAATATAAAATCAATTTTCCTTATAATAGGTTTTTTAGGAACAATACTAGCTCAAGGATGGATGGCTATACATTTTAATGGAAATTTAAATAATATTCTTAGATGTATTATTTATGGAAGTTTAGCTGTATCTTTAATATCAATAATTATATTTTATTTAACGAAGAATAAAAAAATAAAGAAAAGGATTTTAGCCTTTGGAGTTATAGGCATTTTAATAACTCCTCTAATAGGTTCTGGTGATACTCTTTTTTATGCTATGAATGGAAATGCAGCAGAAGCAGGACTTCAGCTTATACCAGATTCTAAGTCAAAAGTGATAAATGAAGAAGGTTCTCTAAGTAATGAAAAGTGGAATGAAAATATAAAGAGCCTTGTAAGTTATTTAGATAGTCATGAAAAAGGTGAAAAATATTTGTTAGTTACAGAAAATTCAATAGATACATCACAATATGCGGAAAGTATAATAATAGATTATGGAAAGTCTGTTATGGCATTAGGTGGGTTTTCAGGTGCAGATAATGTAGTTAATCTTAATGAATTTAAAGATATGGTTGAAGATGGACAAGTTAAATATGTTTTAGTTGAAAATTTAGCTATTAGCAAAAACAATCAAGATATAATAAATTGGGTTAAGGAAAATGGTAAAATAATCTCTAAAAATCAATGGCAAATGACCCCGTATAATTACAATAATGTAAATTTATATGAAGTATAGAAGTTGATATAATTTATATTTTAAATTATAATATATTTAAATGTTTTGTTAAGAACGATATAGAAAAATCCATACTTTAAATTATAAATGGAGGGTATTTTTAATGATTAATTTTTTAAATGATGAGGCTAACAGATGTCTTCAATGTAAAAATGCAAGATGTCAAAAAGGGTGTCCTATAAATACACCAATACCAGAAATAATAAAACTATATAAAGAAAACAAAATAGAAGAGGCTGGAGAAGTTTTATTTAACAATAATCCTTTAAGTGCTATATGCTCAATAGTTTGTCCAGTAGAAAATCAATGCCAAAAGGATTGTGTAAGAGGGATAAAAGGAAATTCAGTTGAATTTAATAAAATAGAAGAATATATTTCAAATAAATATTTACAAGATGTTAAATTACATCAAGATGTTAAATTAGAAGATAGAGTAGCAATTATAGGTTCAGGTCCAGCAGGAATAACTATAGCACTTATTTTAGCTAAAAGAGGATATAAAGTTACTATATTTGAATCACATAGTAAAATAGGTGGGGTTTTAAGATATGGTATTCCAGCATTTAGACTTTCTAAAGATGTATTAGATAGACTTGAAGAAGAACTTGTAAGTTTAAATGTTAAAATAAGACCAAATACTTTAATTGGACCAGTTTTAACATTAGACAAGCTTAGAGAAGATGGATATAAAGCTATATTTGTAGGGACAGGAGTTTGGAACCCTAAGGCTCTTGGAGTTAAAGGTGAAAGTTTTGGACATGTTCATTACGCTATAGATTATTTAAAAGATCCTAGTGTTTATAGACTTGGAGAGAAAGTTTGTATAATTGGTGCTGGAAATGTTGCTATGGATGCTGCAAGAACAGCTAAGAGAAATGGAGCAAAAGAAGTAACTGTTCTTTATAGAAAAGGCTTTGAAGATATGCCAGCTACAAAACTTGAAATAAATGAAGCTAAGGAAGATGGAATAAGATTTGAATTATTTAAAGCACCTCTTGAAATATTAGATGAAGGTGTTAAGTATATAGAAACTGAAAGAATAGTAACTGAAAGTGGAAGAGTAAGCACTAGAAATTTAGAAGGTACTGAAAGTATCTTTGAATGTGACTCTATCATAATAGCTGTAAGTCAATCTCCTAAAGATAATATAGTATCAAACACTAAGGGATTAAATATTGATAGATATGGTCTTATTGTTGTAGATGAATTAGGTCACACAACAAAAGAAGGAGTTTTTGCTTCAGGAGATGTTGTTACAGGAGCTAAGACTGTAGTTGCTGCTGTTGCCCATGCAAAGGTTGTTGCAAAAACTATGGATGAATTTTGTGAAAGCTTAAAATAATATTTGTATTTTAAGAGAAAAGTCATGAGTATAAATAGTTATTTATCTCATGGCTTTTTTTACTAAAGAATACTCATTAATTCTTATCTAAAATTAATATTGTGATTAAATATATGCAAAATTATAATTACTAAAACAAAGATTAAAATGAAAGGGGGTAAAATTAGTGAGTCTGGGGACACTCATCTCACTAAAAGCTTATAATGAATAACTTAGTTAGTGAAAGATTCAATGAGTTTAATGATGATTTATATGATAATATAGATTGCCCTATACAGGTTTTGGGAGCTGTTCTAGGAAAGAAATGGGTTGGAAAAATAATCTGGACTATTAAAAATGATAAAAAAAGATTTGGAGAACTTCAAAGAGCGTTAAAGGGGTGTAGTAAAAAGGTTTTATCACAACAATTAGAACTTCTTATAAGTTATGAGATAATTATAAATGAGAAACGAGAGATTGGAAATACTATAGAATCTTTTTACTATTTGAGTGAAAAAGGTATAGAACTTGTACCAATAATTGCTATGATGATAAATTGGGGACAAGATATTATGAAGTGTAATAAATAAAATGGAAGTGGTTACTAAAAAGTTACTAATTGTTAATAAGTGATTAAAGTGGTATATTAAATTTATAAAAAGAAAAATAATATAAAAATTAGGATATAAATTAAAATTAATCATAGACTAATAAAATGAAGTTCTATTTTAAATAATAAATTTATTAAATTTCAGGAGGAATAAAAAATGGCAAAAGTATTAAATAGTAATGATTTTGATAAAGAAATATCAGAAGGAGTAGTTGTTGTAGACTTCTTTGCAACATGGTGTGGACCATGCAAAATGTTAACTCCAGTATTTGAAGAGTTATCATCAGAATTAGAAGGAAAAGCTAAATTTGCAAAGGTTGATATCGACCAAAGCATTGATATAGCATCAAAATTCCAAGTTGTAAATGTTCCAACAGTTAAAGTGTTTAAAAATGGTGAAGTTGTTAAAACTTTAGTTGGATTTAGACCAAAAGAAGCATTATTATCAGAGCTTTCAGATTTAATATAATAGATATATTAAATAATAAATAGAGAAAATGGTTGTTTAAAGTGGATAATCCTTTAGGCAGCCATTTTCTTTATTATAGAGTTTCGATTTTAATATTTGTTAATTTTAAAAGCATTTAAAAATTAATTTAATTATAAATTGTAAAGAGTATAAATATTTTGGAAGGAAGTGTATAAATAATGATAGATTTTTTAAAAACAAGAAGAAGTATAAGAATATATGAAGAGAAAGAAATAGAACAAGAAAAAATACAGGAAATACTTAAGGCAGGACTTTTAGCGCCAACATCTAGAGGAGGACGATCTTGGGAATTTATTGTAGTTAATGATAAAGAAATTCTTGAAGTATTATCAAAATGTAAACCAAAGGCTGCAAAATTCATAGCAAATGCAGGGGTTGCAATAATAATTATAGCAAACACTGAAAAGAGTAGTGTTTGGGAAGAGGATTGTGCAATTTCTTCAGCCTTTATGACTTTAGAAACTCATAAATTAGGACTTGGAAGTTGTATTGTACAAATTAGAGGAAGAAAATACAATGAAAACATTAGTGCATCAGAATATTTAAAAGAGAAGTTAAATATTCCAGAGAATTATGAAGTAGAGAGTATACTTTCCATTGGATATAAGGGTCAAGAAAGACCAGCTTATGAAGATAAAGATATAGACTTTAATAAAGTTCACTACAATAAATTTTAATTTAAACCTTTATTAAAATAGTTGCTAAGCTTAGAAAAGTCTAAGAATTTAAATTAAGTCTATGAACTGCTTTTGTTCTGATTAAGATTTAATATTGTAATAGAACATATGAAAATAGATTGCATCAAAAAATGGTGCAATCTATTTTAGTTTAAGTAAAAATAATTAATGGTTATGTTCTTGAACCTGTACAATAAATGATTTATTGTTAAATATAAGCCATAAAACTAGTGCTATTAAGGCAACTAATGCATAAAGGAAACCAATAGCTACAATTTTATTTCCTACATTAAAAGTGATAATAACCATACCAACACATCCCATGATAGTGTTACCAAAACTTATTAATGATGAAGCGGAACCTATATTAGTATCTTGTTGAGCTAATATAAGATGTGTACTTGGAGGTCTTAACATATTTCCGCAAGCCATAGCAGGAATTAAGCATAATGCAAAAGCCCATGGCGATATTGGTCCGAAAATTATTAGTGCGATACCACTTAGAAGTATAACTATAAAATCAGCAATAATAATTTTTTTACTAGTGAAGTGCTTGGCAAGACGAACATATGCCATTGGCCCTATAATTAAGAAAATAGCGGTACAGGCATAAAAATAACTATACACTTGGTCATTTAATTTAAATCCATCTATGTATATATAAGATGACATTGTTATGTATGCCATTAAAGGTAATATAGTTATAGCAAACAAGAATAAAAGAATAGCAAATCCAGGGTTTTTACCAACAACTCTAAGATTATCTAAAACTTTTAGTACACTACCTGTGTCATAATTTTTTAATGTTTCCTCAAGAAGTAATGAGCCTATTATTGCAACTACACTTACTATAGTTAAAATCCAAAAGATTCCATGCCATGAGGTAAATGTAAGAATAAATGCTCCTATAACAGGTGATACAACAGGTGATGTCATTGCTATGGACTGAACAGTGGCAAGCATTGAAACTAATTTTTTACCAGTATAAATATCTTTCATCATAGCAGTTGCAACAGATACCGCAGAACCACTTCCAATAGCTTGTATTATTCTAAATATTATAAGCATAGGTATATTACTTGTAGTAGCGCATAAAAGGCTACCAATACAATAAATAATCATTCCTATGGTTAAAATCTTTTTCCTACCATATTTATCACTTAAGGGTCCCCAAAAAAGCATTCCTAAAGCATAAAATACAAAGAAAAATATAATTGTTAGATTTAAAATTCCTTCAGTGGTATGAAGACTAGTTACCATACTAGGTAAGGCAGGAAGATATAAATCTGTAGATAATGGAACAAAAGCACTTAAAAATCCTATAAAAATTATGAATCCTAAATTTCCTAAATACTTTTGATGGCGTGTTTTGTTATTTTGACTTTTTCCCATCAAATTTCATCCTTTCGTTATAGTATTAATAATGTAGATATTTTTTAACAAAGATTAGATTAATAATTAGTTTAATATTTAACTATAATTTAACCATCTATTATCAAAAAAAATTAATTATGTCTACATATTATAATTATAGACTATAATATGTAAGAAATATATAAATTTATAAGGTGTTCATAAGTGAACATATATACTTATACATTAAAAATTTATATTTTGCAAGAAATTATCATAAAAATATTTAATAATTTGCTAGTTGAAAAATAAACTTATTATTTTATATATTATAAAAATAATAAAACAATAAAATAATAAAATGTATTAACAATTTTCATTGGTGATTTTATATTAGGATACAAATTTGTAAAATATACTCTCTTTACTAATACTTTGATGATATAATCGTATTAGGCTTATGCCTCAATAGATTTCTTTATTTAGAAGATTAATCATTATAGTGAGGATTAATTCTTTACTTTTTTAGTTTTTATTTAAATATAATGTGAGTTTGATTAAATATTTTTTATATATTTAAGATATAATTTATTTAGTATTTAGGATTAATTTGTTAAATAAAAGATATAAATAACTTTATAATAAATGATAAAAATTTTGTGATTTTTAAAGGATTAATATTATACAAATATAAGATTATTAAAAGGGGGAAGAAAAATGGAGTTAAGACAACTAGAGTATTTTATTACAGTAACAAATTTAAAAAGTTTTACAAAAGCAGCTGATAAGCTTCATGTAGCGCAACCATCAATAACAATAGCAATAAAAAAATTAGAAGATAACTTAGGTGTAACTCTTTTAGAGAGAAAACAAAAAAATATAAATTTAACAAAAGAGGGAGAAATTTTTTATAAAAGAGCTAATGAAATAATTAATAGTGTCAATAATGTTGAAAAAGAAATGAGTGATTTTAAAGAAGCAAAGAAAGAAATCATAAAAGTTTCAATTCCACCTCTTATAGGGTTTCATATGCTTCCTAAAATATTTTCTCAATATTATAGCGAAAACTCTAGTGTAGAGCTAGAAATAGTTGAAGTAGGCTCCCTACAAACTGTTGAACTTTTAGAGGCTGGTGAAATAGATCTAGCACTTATAATTCAATCTCATAAAAATGACTGTATAGAAACCACATCTATTAATGCAAGAGAAATACTTTTATGTTTACCTAAAGAACATCCATTAACTAAAGAGAATAGCATACCATTTAACAAACTTAAGAATGAGAGATTTCTTTTGTTAAAAGAAGGAAATTACATAAGAAGAAGAATTTTGAATGAATGTAAAGAACATGACTTTGAACCTAATATAATATACCAATCTACCCAAATAGAAAGTATTTGTACATTAATCTCAAGTGGTATAGGAGTAAGCTTTTTGTTAGATACTATAGCTAAAAGAAATACCGATATAGTATGTTGTTCTATGGAAAGGCCTATTAAGGTAAATATAGCAATAGCTTGGAACAAAAATAAGTATATAACAAAGGCACAAAAAGAGTTTATTGAGTTTATAAAACACTTATAATAACTATTTAAAAAAATTATAAAGATATTTAAGAATATTAAAAATATTTATGGTATTTATGATAAACACTTTAATCCATAAATAAAATCTATTATCACATAATTTTTTTATATTTTACATACTATTCAAATGAGTGATAAGATGGACTCAAGGAACAATGATTAAAACAATTAAAACAAATTAAAATAAATTAAAAAAATACATAGGAGGCTTTAAAAATGAGTGAAAATTTATCAGTAAAAGAAAAAGCATTAAAATTACATAAGGATAATCAAGGTAAGTTAGAAGTAATATCTAAAGTACCAGTAAGCACTAAAGAGGATTTATCTTTAGCTTATACACCAGGAGTTGCAGAGCCTTGTCTTAGAATAAAAGAAAATTATGATGATATATATGAATACACATCAAAAGGAAATCTAGTAGCAGTTGTAACAAACGGAACAGCAGTACTAGGACTTGGAGATATAGGAGCAGGTGCAGGACTACCAGTTATGGAAGGTAAAGCAGTTTTATTCAAAACTTTTGCAGGTGTTGACGCTTTCCCAATATGCTTAAACAGCAAAAATGTTGATGAAATAATAAACACAGTAAAATTAATGGAACCAAGTTTTGGTGGAATAAACTTAGAAGATATAAAAGCACCAGAATGTTTTGAAATTGAAAGAAGATTAAAAGAAGAGATGAATATACCAGTATTCCATGATGACCAACATGGTACTGCTATAGTTGTTTTAGCAGCTATAATAAACTCTTTAAAAGTAACTAAGAGAAAAATGGAAGAAGCTAAATTTGTAGTAAATGGAGCAGGTTCAGCTGGTATATCAGTAGCTAAATTACTTATGAGCGCTGGAGCTAAAAATGTAACAATGGTAGACCGTCTTGGAATATTAGAAGAAAGCCAAGATTGGATGAATGATGCTCAAAGAGCAATGGCTAAAGTAACAAATAGAGGACATTTAACAGGTACATTAGCAGATGCTATAAAAGGAGCAGATGTATTTATAGGAGTATCAGCTCCTGGAATATTAACAAAAGAAATGGTATCTACTATGGCTAAAGATTCTATAGTATTTGCTATGGCAAACCCAGTACCAGAAATATTCCCAGATGAAGCTAAAGCTGGTGGAGCATTAGTTGCAGGAACAGGTCGTTCAGACTATCCAAACCAAGTTAACAACCTTTTAGCATTCCCAGGAATATTCAGAGGAGCTTTAGATGTTAGAGCAACTGATATAACTGAAGAAATGAAAATAGCTACAGCTTATGGAATAGCTGAATTAATTTCAGAAGAAGAATTAACTCCAGACTATGTAATTCCAGCAGCTATAGACCTTAGAATAGCACCAGTTGTTGCATCATATGTTGCTAAAGCTGCTTTAGAAGCAGGAGTTGCAAGAAGAACTGATATGACTCCAGAAATGGTAGCAGAACATACAAGACAACTTTTAGGAATAAAATAATTTAATTTAAAATAGTAATATCTCATTATAAATTGCCAAAAAATAAAATTATATATTTATAACTTATAAAAGCTATATCTCAAATTATAGAGAACTTTAAATATTTATATTTAAAATTACTTTATAACTTGTATGATATAGCTTTTTTTATATAAAATAACTATAAATATATAGTTATTTTATATTTTACAAATTGGTTAGACCAATGTAATATGAATATGTAAATTTAAACATAAAATTATAAAAACAGTACATATTAATAAGGAGAAGAAAATGAATGTTCCTATACTAAAGACAATGAAGAAAGTGCCAGGTGGAATGATGGTCGTTCCATTAATCTTAGGTGCTTTGATAAATACATTTGTGCCACAATCACTAGAGATTGGAGGATTCACAACTTCATTATTTAAAGATAGTGCTATGCCTTTAATTGCATTATTTCTATTTATAATGGGTTCGCAAATAAAATATAATCAAGCAAAGAGACCATTAGCTAAGGGATTTGTATCATTAATGAGTAAATTCTTTGTAGGACTTATAATAACATTAATTGTTGGTTATTTTTTTGGCAATAAAGGTATCTTTGGAATATCTACAATGGCTCTAATGGCAGCCTTTGCTTGTAATAATACAGGGCTTTATGTAGCCTTAGCAGAGGATTATGGGGATTCTGATGATCAAGGTGCCACAGCTATTATATCATTAAGTGCAGGTGCATTTTTTACAATGATAGCTTTAGGGGCAAGTGGCCTTGCGAATATTCCTATAATGTCAATGGTAGCTGTAATAATACCTATAGCCATAGGATTTATAATTGGTAATTTAGATGAAGAGTTTAGAAAATTCTTAGGTTCAGGAAAACATATATTAACACCATTTTTTTCATTTGCTTTAGGAGCAACTATGAATTTTGGTGATATTATAAAGTCAGGACTTCCTGGGATTGGACTTGGAGTTGCAGTTGTTTTAATAACAGGATTTGTAAATTATTATTTACATGCTATATTTTGGGAAAAGAAAGCTGTCAATTTTGCAATAGGTACAACAGCAGGAAATCAATTAGCAACACCTATTGCAGTTGTAGCAGCAGATAGTGCCCTAGCTCCATATTTAACCTCAGCAACTACTCAAATAGCGGCTTCTATAATTGTATCAGCTATTCTTTGTCCGTTTATGGTTGGATATTTAGACAAAAGACTTAAAAAAAAGCAGATGAAAAGAATGAATCCTAAATAAAGTGTATATTAAAAAAATCACAATAAAATTGTAAAAAAATGTCCATAACATATTATAATGATTTGGAAAAAAACCATTATAATATGTTATGGTTTTTTTACATCAAATTTACTTTTAATGTAAGATTGTAATAAAAAGTAAAAAATATTTGTTAAAAATTAAATTATAAAAAATAGTGTTAATAAAATAACTATAACAAATTACTTTAAATAGAAAAAACATTATAGATTTCATTTATTTAAGTATAGTTTTTTTATATTTTACTTAAAAAAATGTAAATGATATTCTTGATATATGGGAAAAACAATTTTGGCGAAAGTTTATAAGAAAAGCTGAACATTATTAAATAATACATAAAAATGTAATTTATTTTATATCCCTTAATTAAATTTTTATAGCATATATATAAATATTTAATTAAGAAAGTTTGCATAATAATAAATTTCAGATAATTCAAATTTAGCAGTCAAATTAAAAAATAAATAAAAGTTATTTATTTTCTAATTTTAGATATAATAATACATAAGATAAAAAATAATAAGGAGGTAATTATTAATGTTTTTCACATCAATTGAAAGTGTTTTAACCATTGTTATTTTAATGGCAGTAGGTTATTTTCTACAAAAATACAAATGGTTTGGACCAGATTTTAGTAAAGGTATATCAAAAATAGTTGTTAAAGTTGGTTTACCATGCGGTATCTTTACAGGTATATTAGCTAATTTAACAGTAGGTAATTTAGGAAGTTTAGGGATTGGATTAATTTTCCCATTCGGTACAGTTATCATTTCGTACATAATAGCGTTCATTTTAATGAAAGTATTTAAAATTAGACCAGAACGTAGAGGTATATTCTTAAATGCGGTAGCAAATGCTAACACTATATTCGTTGGAATGCCTTTAAATATAGCTTTATTTGGTGAAGCAAGTATACCATACTACTTAGTATGTTACATAAGTAATACAATATCAACTTGGGTAATCGGTATAATCATAATGTCTGCTACAGACCCTCAAAAAGAACCAGGTAAGAAATCATTTAACTGGAAAAAGGTATTAACACCTCCTTTAATAGGATTTATATTAGGTTTAATATTCTTAGTATTTAGTATACCAGTTCCAGATTTCATAACTTCAGCATTAAACTACTTAGGAGATTTCGTTACTCCACTTGCATTAATTTACATAGGTATAATGTTATGCAACGCTGGATTAAAGAATATGAGATTAGATCGTGATACTATACTTTCTTTAATTGGACGTTTTGTAATTTGTCCAATCATTATCATTATTTTAATAATGATAGGTACAGGAACATTTGGCCTAGCAATGTCTGCTATAGAAAAGAACTCATTTATAGTTCAATCAGCAACACCAATGCTGGCAGTATTACCAATCCTAGCCGCTGAATATCATGGTGATGTTAAGTACGCAACTAATATTACAACAATAAGTACAGTATTGTTTATAGTAGTTGTTCCGGTATTAATGTTAATAACTCAGTTTATTAAATAGAAATACTTATATAAAAAAGCACCTCTAGAGAAATAGAGGTGCTTTTACTATATCCCAAATAAATGACTAGTATACAACTTTGTTATAAGACTTAAAAATTAAAAAAAATAAAATACTTTTTTAGAAGTTTACTATTGTATTCTAAAATGATATCATAATGATAATATAGGAAAACTCATAACATATTTAGAGGGCATGTAGAGTTTATTTTAAACATAAATTTTTTTATATTTTATGAAAATGATTACAAAAATAAATAAGGAGGAACTTAATTTTTAATAGAATATAGTTCCTAAAGGAGAGATATATAGTGTTTACTGAATTCAAAGAGAAGAGAGAGACCATTAATTTAAGCAATGAAGATTATAGAATTGAATCAGATTCAATAGGTGAATTAATGGTTCCTAAGGATGCATATTATGGGGTACAAACTTTAAGGGCTGTTAAGAATTTTAATATAACAGGATTAAGAGTATCAAAGGAACTAATCATAAGCCTAGTGCAAATAAAAAAAGCAGCAGCAATTTCAAATTTTACTGCTAATGTTATAGATAAAAATACTGAAGTGGCAATAATAGAGGCTTGTAATGAAATAATGAGAGGGAAACTAATGAATGAGTTTATTGTTGACCCTATTCAAGGTGGAGCAGGAACCTCTATTAATATGAATGTAAATGAAGTTATAGCAAATAGGGCAACTGAAATATTAGGTGGAGAAAAAGGGGAGTATTTAGTTCATCCTAATGACCATGTAAATACAGGGCAGTCAACTAATGATGTAATACCAACAGCAGGAAATATAACTATTATAAGAATATTAAATAGTCTTATAGAAAAATTAATAGCGTTACATAAAGCCTTTAGCATAAAATCAGAAGAGTTTAAAGATATAATAAAAATGGGGAGGACACAACTTCAAGATGCAGTTCCAATAACTTTAGGACAAGAGTTTGGCGCTTATAGGGAAGTAGTTTTTAGGGATATAAATAGAATAAAGAAAGTTTTAGAAGATATTAAAGTAATAAGTATGGGAGCAACAGCTATAGGAACAGGAATAAATGCTTCGGAAATTTATGAAAAAATTATTACTGAAAATTTAAGTGAAATTATAGGTATAAGATTATATAAGGCAAAAGACCTTGTAGATGGAACTCAAAATTTGGACAAGTATACAGAGGTGTCTTCAGCTATAAAAATATGTGCTGTAAATTTATCTAAAATAGCAAACGATTTAAGACTTATGTCTTCAGGGCCAAGAGCAGGGCTTGGAGAAATAAATCTCCCGTCAAAACAAAATGGCTCATCAATAATGCCTGGAAAGATTAACCCTGTGATACCTGAAGTGATTAATCAAATAGCCTTTAATATTATAGGAAATGATGTAACTATTTCAATGGCAGTAGAAGCTGGGCAACTTGAGTTAAATGCTTTTGAGCCAGTAATTTTCTATAACTTATTTGAATCTATTGAAACATTAACTAGAGGTATTGATACTTTTGTAAACAATTGTGTTTTAGGAATAACAGCAAATGAAGAAAGATGTAGGTATTTTGTTGAAAATAGTGTTGGAATAGTAACAGCCTTATGTCCATACTTAGGATATAAGGAATCAGCTAGAATAGCAAAAGATGCTATAAAGACGGGAAGGTCTGTAAGAGAAATAATTTTAGAGGAAAAATTATTTGATGAGAGTAAGTTAGACGAAATATTAAACCCTAGAAAGATGATTCATCCTGGCATAATAGGAAAGAAATAAATGACAATTAGGGAGGTGAATTTTAATGGGAGTTTGTTTAGAAAAATTCCCATTAAAAGTATTTTATGAAGAATATAGCAGTAATTTTTAATGGTGGTACAATATCAATGAAAATAGATAGGGAGTTAAATGCAGCAGTTCCAAGTATGTCTGAAGATGAAATGATGAGTATGATATCAGTGGATACTTTAGGTATTAACATAGAATCATACACTTTTTCATCATTGCCAAGTCCTCATGTAACTCCAAGGTTAATGTTTAAACTATCAAAATTTATAGAGGAGTTAGTAAAGAGAGAGGATATAGATGGAGTAGTTGTAACTCACGGCACAGATACTTTAGAAGAAACTTGTTATTTAATAAATTTAACAGTACATACAGATAAGCCAATAGTATTTACAGGTTCTATGAGAAATGGCTCAGAACTTGGATATGACGGACCGTCAAACTTAGTTGATTCTATCCGCACAGCAGCATGTAAAGAAGCAAGAGAAAGAGGAGTTTTAGTTTGTTTTAATGGAAATTTAAATAGTGCATCTGAAGTTACTAAAGCAAATTCTATGGTACTAAATGCATTTAGAACTCCAACATTTGGACCTATTGGAATAGTAGATGATGAGAAAGTATTATTTTATAGAGATAAATATAGGGAAGAATATTTAAGGGTAGAAATAATAGATAAAAAAGTAGCAATAATAAAATGTGCAGCTGGAATGGATTCAGAATTTATAAATTATGCAATTAGTTTAGGTTATCAGGGAATAATAATAGAAGGATTAGGAAGAGGAAATGTTCCACCTACAATGGTTTCAGGTATAGAGAATGCCATAAATAAGGGGGTTATAGTTGTATTAACATCAAGATGCTATGAAGGAAGGGTTTGTGATTCCTATGGATATTTAGGTGGAGGAAAACAACTGAAAAATCTAGGAGTAATATTTGCAGAGAGTTTACCAAGTCAAAAAGCTAGAATAAAATTAATTGTTTTATTAAGCGCTAACAGAAATAAGGAATATATAAAACATAGTTTTGAGAAAGATAGATATTCTGTATAATATAATGTAGAGATTAATTTAAAATAAGAATTAGTCTTAATAAAGTAGTTAAATTTAAAAAGGAGTAAAACGATGAAAGAGATAAATGTTTCTAAAATAACTGAAGCTGTTAAAATCATGTGTATAAATGCTAATTATTATTTAACAGATGACGTTAAAGAAAAAATTGAAAGTGCATATAAGAATGAAAATTGGCCTATGGCTAAAGAAATGCTAGAAAAAATTCTTACAAATATAGACATTGCCAAAAATGAAAAAATGCCTATGTGTCAAGATACAGGAATGGCTTGTGTATTTGTTGAAATTGGTCAAGATGTACATATTGTAGGTGGAAGTCTAAAAGATGCTATTAATGAAGGTGTAAGACAAGGTTATACTGAAGGATATTTAAGAAAATCAGTAGTTAAAGATCCAATTAATAGAGTAAATACTAATGATAACACTCCAGCTATAATTTATTATGATGTAGTTGAAGGTGATAAACTTAAAATAAAAATAGCACCAAAGGGATTTGGTTCAGAAAATATGAGCCAACTTAAAATGCTAAAGCCAGCAGATGGCTTAGAAGGTGTTAAAGACTTTGTATTAAAGGTTGTTAAAGAAGCAGGTCCTAATCCATGCCCACCAATTGTTGTAGGTGTTGGAATTGGTGGAACCTTTGATAAAGCTGCAAATCTTGCAAAGAAAGCTTTAGTTAGACCTTTAAATGAAAGAAATAATGATAATTTTTATAGTGATTTAGAAGAGGAACTTTTAGAAAAAGTGAATGAAATTGGTATAGGGCCACAAGGTTTTGGGGGAAAAACAACAGCCCTTGCTGTAAATATAGAGACTTACCCAACTCATATAGCAGGTCTTCCAGTAGCAGTTAATATAAATTGTCATGTTACAAGACATGCAGAAATAGAATTTTAAATTTAGGTGGTGAAAAGTATGGATAAAAAGTTAGAAATGCCTTTAACTGAAGAAAAAGTTGAAGGATTAAAGACAGGAGATATAGTTTTAATATCAGGAGTTATATATACTGCAAGAGATGCTGCCCACAAAAGGCTTGTAGAACTTTTAGAAAAGGGAGAAGAACTACCTTTAGATGTTAAAGATTCTATAATATATTATGTAGGACCAAGTCCAGCAAAGCCAGGAAATGCTATAGGGTCAGCAGGTCCAACTACAAGCTATAGAATGGACCCTTATGCTCCAAGGCTTTTAGACTTAGGACTTAAAGGCATGATAGGAAAAGGCCTTCGTTCTAAGGAAGTAATAGAATCTATGAAAAAAAATAAAGCTGTGTATTTTGCTGCAATTGGTGGAGCAGCAGCTTATATGTCAAAATGTATAAAGAAAAGTGAGATAATAGCTTATGAAGATTTAGGTTCTGAAGCTATTAGAAGATTAGAGGTTCAGGATTTACCAGTTGTTGTTTGTATAGATTGTTATGGAAATAATCTGTATGAAATGGGAAAAGAAAATTATTTAAAATCTAAATAATGAAAATTTAAGATTAAAATAGTTAAAACACCAAGAATTAGTTCTTGGTGTTTTGTATGTAAAGATGTTATTATTTAAGAAAACGAATAAGGGAAATTAGAATTATAAAGGCTGTTAGTATAAATGGAGAAAAAATAGTAACATATGATAGTAGTTCCATAAGTGAATTTCCTCCTTTTGAAAAAATTATCTTTTTTTTATATTATTCCTATAATTAGATTATGTCAATGGAAATTGGATATAAGTCTAAATTGGTTAAAAGTACTTATATCAGATAAAAAGCCCATCTTTATAGAAAAGATGGACTTAAGTTATCTTAATTTAATTACATTTTACTATGGAATGTTCTGTTTATAACATCTAATTGTTGTTCTCTAGTTAATTTTATAAAGTTAACAGCATAACCTGAAACTCTTATAGTTAATTGAGGATAGTTTTCTGGGTGGTCCATAGCATCTAAAAGAGTTTCTCTATTAAATACATTAACATTTAGGTGATGAGCACCTTGACCAAAGTATCCATCCATTAATGAGCTTAGGTTATTTATTCTATCTTCAGAAGATTTTCCTAAAGCATCTGGAATTATTGAGAAAGTATTTGATATACCATCTTGAGAATATTCATATGGAAGTTTAGCAACTGAATTTAAACTTGCAAGGCTTCCACTACTATCTCTTCCATGCATTGGATTTGCTCCTGGTGCAAATGGCTCACCAGCTTTTCTTCCATCTGGAGTTGTTCCTGTTTTCTTTCCATAAACAACATTTGAAGTTATAGTTAAAACTGATTGAGTGTGATAAGAATTTCTATAAGTTTTATTCTTTCTTATTTTTTTCATCATATTTTCAACTAAGAACACTGCTATATCATCAGCTCTATCATCATCGTTTCCGTACTTTGGATATTCACCTTCGATTTCAAAGTCAATAGCAATTCCTTCTTCATTTCTTATTGGCTTAACTTTTGCATATTTTATTGCAGATAAGGAATCGGCACAAACTGAAAGACCAGCTATTCCACAAGCCATTGTTCTAAATACATCCCTATCGTGAAGAGCCATTTGTAGTGCTTCATAAGAGTACTTATCATGCATATAGTGAATTACATTTAATGTATTAACATAAAGCTTTGCAAGCCAATCTGTCATAATATCAAATTTTTCCATAACTTCACTATAGTTTAGATATTCACTTGATATAGGTTCTAACTTAGGACCTACTTGAGCACCAGATTTTTCATCTTTTCCGCCATTTATAGTGTATAAAAGAGTTTTAGCTAAGTTAACTCTAGCACCAAAGAATTGCATTTGTTTACCAACTCTCATAGCAGAAACACAACAAGCTATAGCATAATCATCTCCCCAGTAAGGTTTCATTAGATCATCATTTTCATATTGAACAGAGCTTGTATCAATTGAAACTTGAGAGCAAAAATCCTTAAATCCTTTAGGAAGCTTTGTTGACCATAATACAGTTAAATTTGGTTCTGGGGATGGTCCTAAAGTATAAAGTGTATTTAGTATTCTAAAAGAGTTTTTAGTAACTAAAGATCTTCCATCTAATCCAACACCACCAATTGATTCAGTTACCCAAGTTGGGTCCCCTGAGAATAAATCGTTATACTCTGGAGTTCTTAAGAATTTAACAAGTCTTAGTTTCATAACAAAATGGTCCATAAGCTCTTGAGCTTCAGCTTCTGTTAATGTTCCGTTTTTTAAATCTCTTTCAATAAATATATCTAAGAAAGTAGAAGTTCTACCAAGGGACATAGCAGCACCATTTTGGTCTTTTATAGCACCTAAGAATCCAAGATATAACCATTGAACAGCTTCTTTAGCATTTTTAGCAGGGGTTGATATATCAAATCCATAGGATTTACCTAAGTTTTTAAGTTGTTTTAAAGCTACTATTTGATTAGAGATTTCTTCTCTAAGTCTTATAATATCTTCATCTATAGTTGAAACTTCTAAACTCTTTTTTTGTTCTAATTTATCTTCAATTAATCTATCAACACCATAAAGAGCCACACGTCTATAATCACCTATGATTCTACCTCTTCCATAAGCATCAGGAAGACCAGTAACTATACCAGATTTTCTAGCCAGTTTCATTTCATCTGTGTAAGCATCAAAAACACCTTGATTATGAGTTTTTCTATATTTACTAAATATTTCAGAAATTTTAGGGTCAACTTCAAAGTCATAAGCTTTTGCAGCATTTTCAGCCATTCTTATACCACCATAAGGCATAATAGCTCTTTTAAGTGGGGCATCAGTTTGAAGACCTACTATTTTCTCTAAATCTTTATCTATATATCCAGCTTTATAAGCATCTATTCCTGAAATTGTTTCTGTGTCAACGTCTAAAACACCACCATTATCAATTTCAGCTTTAAAAAGGTCAGCAACCTCATCAGAAAGTTTTTTAGTATCCTCAGTAGCTTTAGCTAAGAAACTGCTATCACCCTCATAAGGAGTGTAATTTGTTTGAATAAAGTTTCTAACATCTATTTCTTTTGTCCAAGAACCCTTTTTAAATTCATTCCAATATTGTTCCATGAAATACCCCCAAATATATATTTTAATAATTATTATTAAATAATAATAATTATTTCATATAAATTTATTATAACACAATTTTATGGAAAAACAATAGAAAAAAGTAAATAGATACAAAAATATTCTTTTTATATACACATTAAAAAATTAATTTTAACTTTACTTAAAATGCAAATATATTAAATGCATCAATATAAAAATATAGAAATTTTTTGTGAACTAACATCATTAAATATATTTATGAAAAATTGTAAATTCATATAAAAAATAAATGGATTATATGTAAAATTTATCTTGATAATGGTTAAATTTAAGTCTATAATTCATTACAGATATTAGAAATAATACAAATAAATCTATGGATTAGGAATTATTTTCTAAGTTTTAGACATTATACATAGAAATTTATTTATATTTTTTTACGATAGAAAAACAATGTTCATAAATACATATAAAGGGGATTAATAAAATGAAAAGAAATAAAATTATATCAATCTTAGAGTATTCAGCAAGAAATAAGATGTTAGTTGGGATTTTAGCAGTTTCTTTAATAGGGGCTGGAGGAGTATTTTTATCAAGTAATGCTGCCATTTCAAATAACACTATGGGAATTAATAAAACAGTGTTAGCGGGAACATTAAATAACAGTGGTAATAAAGCTTGTGTTATAAATGGAAATGATAGTTTAGTTCTTTATACATCAGCAAGTAATTCAAATATACAAGCATACATATCAGTTGGAGAAATGTTAACAATAAATAGTTATAGTAACGGCTATTATAATGTTACAGTTCAAGAAACTGGAGCAACAGGATATATTGCATCAGCTAATATGCAAAAGATAGTAAGTGGAGTTGGGTATGATTTAACTTCATTAAGTGGAACAGCTTATACAACAAATGTTTCAACTGTGGTTAATTTAAGGGAAGACGCAACAATGAATTCAACAACTCTTGCAAAATTAAAGAACAATACATCAGTAACCTTACTTGGAAAACAAGGAAATTGGTATAAGGTTAGTGATAATGGAACAACAGGATATATTTATGGAGAGTACATAGCAATAGCAAACTCAAATA
>JAUNBX010000096.1 GCA_030526875.1 Clostridium perfringens
TTTATATAGTCCCTTTTAAAATAGAATTAATTTAATTATATGTTTTTAGATGAAGCTATTATAACTTGCATCAGAAGGCATTCTCCAATCTCCTCTAGGAGATAAAGATATACTTCCAACCTTTGGTCCATCAGGAAGGGCTGAACGCTTAAATTGTTGAGTAAAGAATCTAGTAATAAATTTATTAAGCCATTTTTCTATAGTTTCTTTATTATAGTCATCTCTAAATGCTAGGGATGCTAAAAATAGTATTCTGTTTTTTGAAGCACCATGTTTCATAAAATGATATAGGAAAAAGTCATGAAGCTCATAAGGCCCTACTATATCTTCAGTTTTTTGAGCTATTTTACCTTCCTTTGATTTTGGTAAAAGCTCTGGACTAACTGGTGTATCTAATATATCTAAAAGTGTATCTGATACTTCTTTAGAGGTTTCATTATCTGCAAAATATCTAACTAAATATCTAACTAAAGTTTTAGGTATAGAACAGTTAACAGAGTACATAGACATATGATCACCATTATATGTGCACCAACCAAGAGCAAGTTCAGAAAGGTCTCCTGTACCTATTAAAAGTCCACCATCTTTATTTGCTATATCCATAAGTATTTGAGTTCTTTCTCTTGCTTGAACATTCTCATAAGTCACATCATGAATATCTTTATCGTGACCTATATCCTTAAAATGTAAAAGAGCAGCTTCAACGATATTTATTTCTCTTAGTGAACAACCAAGTTCCTTACATAAAACAATAGCATTATTATAGGTTCTATCAGTAGTTCCAAAGCCAGGCATAGTTATTGTTAATATATTTTCTCTTGGTATCTTTAACATATCAAAAGTTTTTATAACAACCAAAAGAGCTAAAGTTGAGTCTAAACCACCAGATATGCCTATAACAGCTTTTTTAAGGTTAGTGTGCTCTAGACGCTTTGCAAGGGCAGCGCATTGAATATTTAATATATCTAAGGAATGTTCATCTCTTAGGGCTTTGTTACTTGGAACAAAAGGATGTTTATCTATAAATCTATTAAAGTGTTTAATTTTTATATCCTTAAATTCAAAATTTATAGTTCTAGTCTTTTTAGTTTCATTATTTAATGCATTTCTAAAACTAATATTTTTCATTCTTTCAGAGTCAAGTTTAAAGATATCAACAATACCCGTCATAAGTTCATTTTCTCTATTAAATCTTTTATTTTCATTTAACACAGCACCATTTTCACAAATTAGCATATGTCCACTAAATAAAAGGTCTGTTGTAGATTCATGAACACCAGAAGAAGTATATATATAAGAAGAAATAGTTCTAGCGCTTTGATTTTTTATAAGTTCACGACGATAAGAACTTTTTGATACTAATTCATTAGATGCTGATAAATTACATATTAAATTAGCTCCATTTAAGGCTAAGTAAGAACTAGGAGGAATTGCAACCCATAGATCTTCACATATTTCAAAGCCTATCTTTAAATCATCATAGTTAAAAATTAAGTCTGTACCAAAAGGAATATCCTTTTCGTAGGAAGATATATTAACAGAGAGATTGTTTAGTCCTAAACCTTCTGTAAACCATCTTTTTTCATAAAATTCTGAGTAGTTTGGTATATAGCTTTTAGGAACTATTCCAAGAATTTTACCATTTAATATGATATAAGCACAGTTATAAAGATTATAGTCACATAATAAGGGACTTCCAACACTTATTAAAATATCTTTATTTCTTGAAAAATCAACTAAGTCTAATATAGCTTTCTCACATTCTTTTATAAGTGCGCTATTTGTAAATAAATCACCACAAGTATAAGAAGGTATTGAAAGCTCTGGGAATATTAAAACCTTAACCTCATCTTCTAAAGCTTTATTTATTAAAGTTTTTATTTGTTCTATATTGTATTTTACGTCACCTACTTTAACTTTTGGGCAAGCTGATCCAACTTTTATAAAATCCAAATCATTCATCTCCATTTCAAAAATTATGTACTTTAAAGCACAAGTAATAGTTAATTAGTTTTTTATAGTAAAATTTGACTATTTAATATAAAGGAATATAATATTAATAATTAAATATATTATTACTCTTAATTCAAACTTTTATCAGTTAGAAAGATTTACTAACATACTATAAATATTAAATGTAAACTTATTTAAAATCAAGATTATAAATTTAAAAGATTATGATAAAAAAAAATATAGGTTATTATATATCATATTAAGGAATTTAAAAAACTGTATTTAGAGATATAAAAAACTTGATATTATTTTACAATTATTGTATAATAAAAATAAATATTTCTAATCTATTTAAAAGTGGAGTATACTTAAAGTAAGTACTAAAGCTAATATATACATAAATGGAGAGGCAGTGTTTAATAAAAAATAGGAGGATATTAAAAATGATATGGGCATGGCTTATAGTTATAGTACTTGGAGTAATAATTGATATCTTAAGTTCAGCATTTTTATTTGTTGGATTTTCGCTAGGAGCTTTAGGTGCTATAATAATGAATCTTTTAGGATTACCTGTAATAGTTCAGTTTATTGTTTTTGCAGTTATAAGTAGTTTGTTTTTTATATTTATCTTTCCTAAAGTAAGAAAAAATATAAAAGAAAGCCATTTAGGTACAAAAACTATGGAACAAAGCTATGTAGGAAGAAGTTTTATACTTCCAGAAAACATAGAAAATACTGCTCTTATAAAATATGAGGGTGTATTTTGGACATTTAAAAGTGAGAGTGGAGTTATAAAAAAAGGTGAAACAGTAAAAATTATAGGAATAGAAGGAAATAAGTTATTAATAACAAAAACAAAATAGGGAGGTTTTATTATGGGGATAATAGTTGCAATTGTAATTATAGTTATAGTTGTACTTATAGTATTTTCATCAATTAGAGTTGTAAATACTGGGTATGTATGTGTTACAGAAAGATTTGGACAGTTTAGTAGGGTATTAGAACCAGGATGGCATATCCTAATTCCTTTTGTAGACTTTGTAAGAAGAAAGATATCAACAAAGCAACAAATTTTAGATATACAGCCTCAAGCAGTTATCACAAAAGATAATGTTAAAATTCAAATAGATAATGTTATATTTTATAAAGTATTAAATGCAAAAAGTGCAGTGTATAATATAGAAGATTATAAATCAGGTATTATATATTCTACAATTACTAATATGAGAAATATTGTTGGTAATATGTCTTTAGATGAAGTTTTATCAGGAAGAGATAAAATAAATATAGAACTTTTAAGAATAATAGATGAAATAACAGATGCTTATGGAATAAAGATATTATCAGTAGAAATTAAAAATATTATTCCACCAGAAGAAATTCAAATTGCTATGGAAAAGCAGATGAAAGCAGAAAGAGATAAGAGAGCTACAATACTTCAAGCTGAAGGTTTAAAACAAAGTGAAATAGCAAAAGCTGAAGGTGAAAAACAATCTCAAATTTTAAGAGCAGAAGCTGAAAAAGAAGCAAATATAAGACGTGCTGAAGGTTTAAAGGAATCTCAGCTTTTAGAGGCTGAAGGTAAAGCTAAGGCAATAGAACAAATAGCTATAGCTGAGTCAGATGCAATTAGAAAAGTAAACAGTGCTATTATAGAATCTGGAACTAATGAAACAGTAATAGCATTAAAACAAGTAGAAGCTTTAAAAGAAATGGCCCAAGGGCCTTCTAATAAGTTAATACTTCCAAATGAAACATTATCTTCTTTAGGGAGTATAGCAGCTATTGCAGACTTGTTAAAAGAAAAGAACAATGAATAATAAAAGAA
>JAUNBX010000097.1 GCA_030526875.1 Clostridium perfringens
TTTCCATAAACTAAAGTTGCACCTTTTTCTAAAGCATCGTCTATTAATCCTTGAACAAAGTCTGCTGAATCATTATCAATTAAAGGAACAATTGTCTTGTTTTCTTCTGGTGAACCTACTGTAAGCTCACTTACTTCTTTCTTTAATATATTTACTAATTCACTTGCAACACTACTATTTACAAGAACTCTTTTTATAGCAGTACATCTTTGTCCTGAATAAGAATATGCACCTGATATTATTTGTTTTGCTGCAAAATCAATATCTGCATCTTCACAAACTATTGCAGGGTCTTTTCCTCCAAGTTCCATAACTAAAGGAACCATTTTTGATTTTTCTGCTATATGTTTACCAGTTCCACTTCCTCCAGTAAATGAAATCATATCTATTCCTTCATGTTCAGTTAAAAAGTCTCCTATAACAGAACCTTTTCCTGTAACTAGGTTTAAAATTCCTTCTGGTATACCTGTTTTATGAAGGGCTTCTATAATCTTCACTCCTGAAATTGCTCCTTGAGTTGCAGGTTTAAATATAACAGCATTTCCTGCAATTAAAGCTGGTGCGATTTTTGCTACTGATAAATTAACAGGATAGTTAAATGGTGAAATTGCTAATATAACTCCTAAAGGTTCACGAGATATTATAGCTATTTTTGATTTATTACCACCTTCAAAGTTTTCTCCTGTCATACTTTCTCCATACATGTGAGTAGCTTCTTCAATTGTGTAACGTATAAAGTCTACAGTACGAACTACTTCCTTCAAAGCATCATTATATGATTTTCCAACTTCTCTCATTATAGTTGTTGCAATATCTTCCTTTGCCTTAAGTAATTCATCCATCCATTTATAAAGATATTCTCCACGTTTACGCACAGTTAAACTTGCCCATTTCTTTTGAGCCTCTTTAGCTGATTTTATTGCAAAGTCAGCTTCTTCTCTTGTAATAGCCTGAACTTTCCCAATTTCTTCATGTAAATATGGAGAAATTATAGATATTGTTTCTTTTGAGTCACTATCTTTCCACTGTCCATTTATGTAATATTTATATATACTCATAATTTTTCTCCTGTACTTGTTATTATTTTATTCTTATCCATTATTAAGTGTATTTAAAATACACTTTTTATATAATATTCTATGTTATTTACTTATTTTAAATCTAACTTTTATTTTTAAAATACAAAATAATATTAATTATAGGTTATTTGCTTAACTTTAGTGAAATGAGATATCAAAATAATTAGAACTAATCTTTATTCTGATATCTTGAAATCACCTACCAATAAAATTAAATCATAATAGAACAATATAAATTTAATCTTTTGGCCTGTTAATGTTTGTAAGCACATTTAAAATATATTTTTATATTTCGACTATAATTATTTTATAATAAATTTTATTATATTATTAAGTATTAAAATTAATTAATAATTTTTATTACTTAATATTAATTATATTATTTTTTAGAAATATGTCAATAGTTTAATTTGTATATGCTGTTAAAAAGATTGTACTATTTTTGTAGCTTCCTCTTTTCCTTGTTTAATTTTTTCATCAATATTTACCCCTTGCACATCTAAACCTTCAACTATAATGCTTTGAATATCTGAAACTCCAAGAAAGTTTAATATGGTTTTTATATATCTATCTCCCATCTCATAAGGTGTTCCCTCATGATATCCACCTCTTGTTACAATATGAATGGCTTTTTTATTTTCTAAAAGACCAACTGCCCCTTTATCTGTATACTTAAATGTTATTCCTGAAACAGATATATAATCTATATATGCTTTTAATATTCCAGGAAAACTTAAATTCCACATTGGTGCTGCAAAAACGTATTTATCAGCCTTAGCAAATTCATAAGCATATCTTAAAACTTTACTATTTCCAATAGTTCCATCTTTTTTACTTCCTATATCATCTAAATCTTTTAATGTTAAAAAATTTAAATTTTCTTTATATAAATCCAAGGTTTGTATCTCATCATCGGGATGAATTTTTTTATATTCCTCCATAAAAAAATCTGATATTTTGAAAGTTCGTGACTTTCCATCTTCTTTAGGATTTGCTTTAATATATAAAACTTTACTCAAAACTTTCCCTCCTTTAAATTTATATTCTTTTCATAATTTAATTTTACCTTTATCTTTAATTGTTATTCCTTTAAAAAACTTTTTTAATTTTAGCTAAAACCTTATATTTACTTCCTTTAGGCCTTATATACATTGTAAATTTATCAATAAAACTTAAATTAATTCCTTAAAAAAAGTCATGTCAAAAAACACAACTTTTTATTTTTTATATAAAAATTTCATGATTTTTTCACTAAGTATATGTTTTAAAAATTTTTATACTATTAAAATTAGGATAACTACTTTCCCTTTATTTTAATATTTAAATTTACAGCTTCATTATTTTCTTTTATATCAATCTCTTGTGTAAATATCTTTTGTTTACCTTTTATTAGATTCAATAACTCTTCTTGAGACATATCATAATATTTTGATTCTGGAATATTGTCATAACTATTTTCATTAGCATCTAACTTAAAAGGTTCTTTGTCTCTTTTTTTACCCTTATCTGATTTAATATTAATTATATTATTTTCTAAATCAGGTTTAATATTAGATAAATCTTTTTCTAAACTAGACTTTATAGATACCACATTATTATTTATTTTTGTTTGATATTCATTTATTTTTTCTAAAGACTTATGAATGGACTTAATGTTATCAACAAATATAAACATTGATACTATTAATAAAATTATTAAGATTGAACTTAATAATATACTAACTCCATACACATTTATTAGCCTCCTTATAAATACAAAGTTATGAATTTATAACCTCTATATAAATTATAATATTATTTGATAAATATAATGTGATTAGAATTAAAAAGCATAAAAATAAATCTATAAAAAAACTGCTATAGAATATTTCGCTATTCTATAACAGTTTTTTATTTTTAAATTAATTTTTAAGACTCGTTTCCTTCATTATCAACATCTATAGTTTTATCTTCTAGCTTTTCACCATCTATAGTAACATTTTTGTAAGTTAATCCTTTAACATTTTGAAGCTCAGCTCCACCTTTTGTTCCATTTAATTCAACATCTTGAAGAACTATATTTTCTATTGGAGAATTTACAAATCCTTTTAAATATAAAGTATTTGTAGCATCTATACTTGCCCCATCAACAGTTTTTATATTTGATAAATATACATTTCTAAGAGTTGGAGTGTGATCTCCTTCTTCTCCCTCTTCATAGAAGAAATCACAATGTATAACAGCTTTTTTAGATTTCTTTACAGTACTGTTAGTTATATAAATATTTTCTATTACTCCGCCACGTTCTGCATTAGTTTTAAATCTAATTGGATAATCTAATTCTTCACTATCAAAGTAGTTATCAGTAGCTAAAACATTTTTAACACTACCTGATATTTCACTACCAACAGTAATTCCACCATGACCATTTGCAAATTTATTATTTCTAACTACTATATTTTCTGAAGGAACATTAACACGTCTTCCATCATTGTTTCTACCAGATTTTATTGCTATACAGTCATCTCCAGTATTAAAACTTGAGTTTTCTATTAAAACATTTTTTGAAGATTCAGGGTCAACACCATCATTATTATATAAGTTTGTATCTATTGTGATTCCATCAACTTTAACATTTTCACAAAGTACAGGATTTACTTCCCAGAAAGGAGAGTT
>JAUNBX010000098.1:0-1257 GCA_030526875.1 Clostridium perfringens
CACTTAGGTACTCATTTTGACGTTATGAACAAAGAGTTTCCATTAGAGTTTATAGAAAGAAATGGAATAGTTTTTGATGTATCTCAAATTAGAGATAGCGATATTAAAATTAGTGATATTAATATAGATTTAGTTGAAAAAGACATGTTTATAGCATTTTATACAGCATATATAGAAAAGGCACCTTACGGAAGTAAAGAGTATTTCAAAGACCATCCTCAATTATCTAACGAATTAATAGACGAACTTTTAAAAAGACAAGTTTCTATTATTGGAGTAGATTGTTTAGGTATTAGAAGAACAAAGGAACATTTAAATGCCGACCAAAAATGTGCAGATAACGGAGCTTTTGTTATAGAGAATATGTGTAATTTTAAAGAGGTTTTACAAGGTAAGAAAAATGCTAAATTTATCGCTAACACTTACCCAGTAAAATATGAAGGAATGTCTGGACTTCCATGTAGAGTGGTAGCAAAAATATAATATTCTTAAAGTTACAAGGGCACACTTTATGTTCACTAAAGTGTGCCTTTGTAAGTCTAAGAATGTTTATTTAAGTTTTATATCTTTTTAAATAAATATTTAAATAATATTATTTCTATGTTTACTTTGAAGTTACTTAAAACTCAGAATAATACAATTTTAAGAATAGATATAGTTAAGTAATCTACTTAAGGTAATTTAACTATTTTCTAAAATTAGTGAATATTTTAGTTTGAGGTTTTGGAACTTCAATACCATCTCCCATATCTTTAGTTAATTTCATAAGCCATGCCATTCTTTTACCTATAATAGACATTGTTTGTACACCTTCTTCATCTTGTAATACCTCCTCTAGAGTCGCTCCATATATAGTATTCCAAGAATTTGCTGTTGGCATTATCATCTCTGCATAACTAAAAGAGTTATTTAATTGATGGAAAGATGAAACAGCTCCCGAACGTCTACCAACTGCAACTGAAGCTCCAATCTTATTTCTAAAAATTCCTCCATTAGCAGTTGAAACATAGAAAGCTCTATCTAAAAATGACTTCATATTACCAGTTATTCCAGAAAAATAAACTGGGCTACCTAAAATTATTCCATCAACTTTAGCCATTTTATCAATCCATTCGTTTATCTTGTCATCCCATTGAACACATTTTTGATCTTGATTTCTAATTCATCTGTTATAATTTTTATAGCACTGTATGTATTACCATTTTTCTTAGGACTACCATTAAAAGCTACTACTTTCATAACTTATACTCCTTTTTT
>JAUNBX010000098.1:1357-3709 GCA_030526875.1 Clostridium perfringens
AAATGAACACTTAAAGTATTACTATTTCAGGTTTTGTTTTAAGGCTATTTAAAACTGGTGATGAGTTCTTAGCACTATTAAACAATTCTTCTAATTTTTCAGGTGAAACATCTGTCTTTGCTTTTATTTTTATTGTTGAATGTTGTATTCCTTTTTCACCATCTTTAATCCCAAAAAATACAGCTAAATCAAAGTCAGTGTCAAAATCTACATCTAATGATTCTAATTTAACCCCTTCTTTGCTTGCAAGAATTTCAAAAGAGATTGAGAAACAACTAATAGCTCCAGCAATTAAATATTCAATTGGATTTGGTGCTAAATCTCTTCCTCCTAAAGCACAAGGTTCATCAACTAATATAGGTTTAAAATCTCTTATTGAAATATTATTAGCAGTACCAGTTTGCCATGATAAATGTTCTGTAAAGTGTAATATTCCTGATTCTGGTTTATCCATAATTGATTGGTTAAGTTCCTCTATAGCGTTTAGTTCAATATTATTCATTATTAATTCCTCCAAATATTTTATAAAAATTTTTTTATTGCTTTTGATAATTCAGCAGGACAAGATGTTGATTTATTCCCACAACGTACATCTTTTAATTTATCTGCAATTTCTAAAGCATTTTGACCAATAAGCATTTGTTTTAGACCTAACATATTGCCAGGGCAACCACCTATAAAATCTATATCTAATATTTTATTATCTTTATCAACCTCTAGATTCATTTCTCTACAGCAAACTCCTGATGGATTAAAGTTTATTTTTTTCATAAAATCAACTCCTAAGTATAATTTATTTGATAATTGTAGTTAAGTGGTTTAAAATTTTTAATAATTTAAGTTGGCTTAATCAAACTATAAACTATAGTATAATACCAGAGTCAATATTTTTTATTTAGGAGGATATTATGAAGAAGTATTACAAAATAGGGGAAATGTCTAAAATCTATGGTATAGGGAAAGATTCTTTAATTTATTACGAGGAATTAGGAGTTATAAAGCCCATTAGAGATAGTAATGGGTACAGACTTTATGACATTAAAGATGCATGGAAATTTAATTTAATAAAAGAACTTAGGGAATTAAATATTTCAATGAAAAGAATTAAAGAATATTTAGAAAATAGAAGTATAGAATCTACTAAAGATATATTAAAACAAGAAATGAAAATAATAGATGATGAAATAGTAAAATTAGTTAACAATAAAAATAATATAGAAAAAAGATTAAACACTATAGAAACGGTTAGTAATGATTTAGTGTTTGATAAAATACAAGTTATTACTATAAAAGAAAGAGGAATTTTAAAATTAGATATTGATAATATAAATGAAGTTAGCTGTGTTATTAAAATGCTTCAAAAGGAATATGAAAATTTGTTCTACATATTGGGAAATAATAAAATAGGCATTACATATAATACAGAAAACATAGTAAAAAATAATGAAGTTTCATATAAGGATGCTTTCTATATAGTTGGAGATAGTGAGCCATATGATAATAAATTAAATGAAAGTAGCTATGTAACTTACACTTATAAAGGAAATTATAATAAAGATACAATCTATATAAATAATATGTTAAGTTTTATAGAAAAAAATAATTATAAAATAACAGGAGATATTATAAAAATATGTAAAATAAATATACATGAAACTGATACAGAGGAGGAATTTATTTCAGAAATACAAATACCTATAAATTTATATTAAATGATAATATAATTAAATAATATTGGCAATGATCTTCAGAAGTGTCTTTTTACTCATAAATAATCCCATGTTAAAAATGCTCTTAACATGGGATTATTAATATAAAAACTCAAGGAGAGAGATTATATTAATATATTGTATATGTATATGTGTTTTAAACATATACATATAAACTTTTATAATTTATTATCTAATAACCCTATATTTTATCCACTCTTTTTATCTAGTTATTATTTTTTAACTATTCCCGTAAACCATAGTAATAATACTACTTAAAAGGCTAGTAACACCTCGCCACAGCATACCCGTATCCCTGTATAAGAACGTATTTCGTGATACCACAAAATTTGGAAAATCATTTAATGAGGTTTGTAATATTGATTTTTCCCTATCTTTAATATAAAATATAAATGTCTTAATGATAAAAAAATAGCCTATGTACTACCAATACATAAGCTAATTAAATAATAAAATATTATTTCCAATGTCTTTTAACGGTTGCTTTTCCAAGTCCTAATTGTTTCGCAACTTCTTTTTGAATAAGACCTTTGGATTTTAATGCTTGGACACTTTCATAAGTGTCCTTTTTATTTTGTTCTCTTTTAGTAAGTCCACTTTCATTCCTCCTACTAGCTCTTTC
>JAUNBX010000041.1 GCA_030526875.1 Clostridium perfringens
ATATCTTTTATAATAGCTGGAATTAATATAGTTAATGGGGCTTATTTTCAAGCTTTAGGACTTGCAAAGGAAGCTTTAATAATTGGTCTTGGAAGAGGATTAGTCTTTGTCATTATATCACTTTATCCATTAACATATTTCTTTGGAATTAATGGAGTATGGTTAACTATTCCTATAACAGAATTTCTTATGCTTATTACTACTTATATTTTCTTATCTAAAAAGGAAAGGCTTAAGTTTGGAAATTTATAATTTAAGGAAAAATATTCTATATAATTACAAGGTTGAAGTGGTTTGTGTCAGTATTATTGATACAAGCCTTTTTAGATTAATAGTTGTTAGAAGTATTTTTTATATGTATTACCTTAGCAATGCATATTTATTGATTTAATACGCATAAATATAATAAAGCATAATAGATAAGATATTTATTGTATTACTAGCATACATGAAATATTTTATAATAGAAAACTAAAGTTTTGAGATATTAAAGAAACTTTAATATAGATATTTATAAAATAAGAACATATAAATATATTGAAAAAGATGAAAATGGTAATTTTAAATTAAGTTTATTTGTATAGGATTTAGAATCAACTAAATTTTTAAAATAGAAAATAGGAATAAGAGGGAAGTGGTATAGTGTCTTTTAATATTAAAAATAAAAGTTTCTTAACATTAATGGATTTTACTCAAGAAGAAATTTACTATATGTTAGATTTAGCAAAAGAATTAAAGAGAAATAAGTATGTAGGAATAAGAGGAAATAGTTTAAAAGGAAAGAATATAGTATTATTATTTGAAAAAGATTCTACAAGAACTAGATGTTCCTTTGAAGTTGCAGCTTATGATGAAGGAGCTAATGTAACATATTTAGGCCCATTAGGAAGTCAAATGTGTAAAAAGGAATCAATAAAAGACACAGCAAGAGTTCTTGGAAGAATATATGATGGCATTGAATATAGAGGCTATTCACAAAGAATAGTAGAGGAGTTAGCTAAATACTCAGGGGTACCTGTTTGGAATGGTCTTACAGATGAGGATCATCCAACTCAAGTTCTTGCCGATTTTCTAACTATACAAGAACATACAGACAAGGCTCTAAATAAAATAACCTTTGTTTATATAGGGGATGGAAGAAATAATATGGCTAATGCTCTTATGATTGGCGCGGCTAAAATGGGCATGGACTATAGAGTTGTTTGTCCTAAAGAGTTAGCTCCTAAAAAAGAACTTTTAGAAAAGTGTATTGAAATTTCAAAGGAAAGCTGTGGAAAAATAACAGTTACTGATAATATAGAAAGTGGTGTTAAGGATGCTGATGTTATTTATACAGATGTATGGGTTTCTATGGGAGAGTCAAAAGAAGTTTGGGAAAATAGAATAGAACTTTTAAGGCCGTATCAAGTTAATATGGATATGATAAAAATTACAGGCAATCCTGATGTTATTTTTCAACACTGTTTACCGGCTTTTCATAATTTAGAGACAAAAATAGGGAAAGAAATATATGAAAAGTTTGGCTTAGAGTGTATGGAAGTAACTGATGAAGTTTTTGAAAGTAAATATTCAGTAGTTTTTGATGAAGCTGAAAATAGAATGCATACTATAAAAGCTGTTATGGTAGCTACATTAGGAAAATAAAAAATATATATAATAGTCAAGCCTTTTATAAATGATACTTAATAGGCTTGTTACTTTTTGTTATAGAAACTATGGTTTAGAAATAGTTGTTCATTCTCGAATAAACTGATATAATTAAATAAAATACTAAAATATAGTTAATACTAAAGTACAGCAACTATATTAGATTAAGCATATTACATAATGTAAAGGATATGAGGAGGAAGTAAAATGTTAAACTTTGATTTTTATAACCCAACAAAAATAGTATTTGGAAAAGATAGATTAAATGAATTAGATAACCTTATAGCAAAAGATGCTAAGGTTTTAGTTCTTTATGGTGGCGGTAGCGTAAAGAAATTTGGAACATTAGAAAAAGTTATAAGTGGTTTAGGAAATAGAAAAGTTGTAGAATTTGGTGGAATAGAACCAAACCCTAAATATGAGACATTAATGAAAGCTGTTGAAATAGTTAAAAACGAAAATATAGATTTCCTTTTAGCTGTAGGTGGAGGGTCAGTAATGGACGGAACAAAATTTGTTGCCCTTGCTGCATGTTATGAAGGTGCAGATGCTTCGGATATATTGCTTGGAAAAGAAAACCCAGTTACAAAAAGAGCAATACCTCTTGGGACAGTTTTAACTTTACCTGCAACAGGTTCAGAAATGAATAAAGGTGGGGTTGTAACATTTAATCACGGAAAATGGCCATTCCATAATGATTTAGTATTTCCAGTATTTTCAGTGTTAGACCCAACACTTACTTTCTCACTTCCAAAAACTCAAGTAGCAAATGGAGTTGTTGATACATTTATTCATGTAGCAGAACAATATATGACATATCCAGTAGATGGAAGATTCCAAGATAGAACATCTGAAGGAATATTACAAACATTAATAGAAATTGGTAGAACTACTGTTGAAAATCAAACAGATTATGATGCAAGAGCAAACCTTGTTTGGTGCGCAACTATGGGATTAAATGGTCTTATAGGTGCTGGAGTTCCTCAAGACTGGAGTACTCACATGATAGGTCATGAAATAACTGCAATGTTTGGAGTGGATCATGGTAAAACTCTTGCAATTGTAGCACCATCACTTTGGAATGTTACAAGAAAACAAAAACATGATAAATTAGTTCAATTTGCAGAAAGAGTTTGGAATATAACTAAAGGCAATGATGAAGAAAAGATAGATTTAGCTATAGAAAAGACTAGAGAATTCTTTGAAAGCTTAGGAATTAAAACTCATTTATCAGATTACGAAATAGAAGCTAGTAAAGTAGAAGATTTAGTTAATGCATTAAAAGAACATGGAAGATTAGCCTTATCAGAAACAGGTGAAATTACTTTAGAAGTAAGCCGTAAGATATTACAAGGGGCAGTATAGTCTAAAGTGTAATAAATTTAAAAATTAAATATAAAAAAGCACTAGATATAAGTTATATATTAAGAGTATAATTTAGTATTTCTAGTGCTTTTTGATTTTTAGGTTGTGGTAAAATGCATTTTTTAAAATATATTTCTATAAGTTAATTTTGAGGCTAGGATATTCTTTGAATTGTTATTATTTTAAGAAGTTTTAAAAGGTAGTTAATTTTTTAATATGTTTTATAAAATAAACTTATGGTAAGAATATTTTATATTATATTAAAAGTTTGATAAAATATAGTGTATATATTAATAGAAAAGTAACAATTATGTTTTAAAATAGGGAGGAGGCAAAACCTAAATTTAAGGTTTTGATATATATGGAGAATAAAACAAACAGAGCTTATGAAATTGTAATAGAATCCATAAAGGAAAAGATTAAAGATGGGACTTTAAAAAAGGGAGAGAAATTAAGACCAGAAAGAGAAATTGCAGAAGATTTAGGGGTAAGTAGAGCATCAGTTAGAGAAGCTATAAGAGCTTTAGATGTTATAGGCATTATTGAAAGTAAACAAGGGGCAGGAAACTATATAAAAGAAACCTTTGAAGAATCAATAATACAACCACTATCAGTAATGTTTTTATTAGAACAAAATGATTTAACTGAAATAAATGAGTTTAGATCTATATTAGAAAGTCAAGCAGCAGTTTTAGCAGCTGAAAGAATAGATGAAGAGGATGTTAGAGAATTAGAAAAGTTAATAGCTGAAATGAGTGAGACAACTGATGAAGTAAAAAATACTGAAATAGATAGGGAGCTTCACTATATAATTGATAACGCTTCAAAAAATAGAGTAATATCAAGTATATTGAATGTAATATCAGAACTTATTGATGAGAGTATAAAAGGAACGAGAAGTGAATTAACTAAACTTGATGTAACAAATAGTAAAAAACTTTTAGAAATTCATAAAGAATTAGTAGATGCTATGAAAAATAGAGATAAGAAGAAAGCTTTTGAAGCTATGAGAAAACATAGAAAAATTATAGAACTTTAATTGTATTAAAAATAAAGTATAAGTCATTTTAAATGTTATTTAGAATTCTATAACATTTAAAATGACCTTTTTTATAACGATTACTTAATTTTTTTTATAAAAACACTAGAAAAGATAAGATAAATGGTGTAAAATATGTTTTGATATTGGTCATACCAATATCGAGGGATTGTGAATTTTATTTAAATATGTTGTTAGGAAGTGTTTTTATGAAACTATTAAGAGAGTGTTTAATAATTTTAGTAATTTATTTTATAGGTGAGTTTATATCTGAAACATTTAAATTATCAATACCAGGAAATATTATAGGAATGATATTACTTTTAATCCTACTTATGACTAATGTAGTTAAGGTTAATCATATAGAAACAGTGTCAAATTTTTTATTAGACCATTTAGCTTTTTTCTTTTTACCAGCAGGTGTAGGAATTTTAACTGCTATTAATATAATAAAAGGTGATGGTGTGCAATTGATAATAATAGTAATAGTTTCTACTGTTGTAGTAATGAGTGCTACAGTTTTAGCAGTTGAAACTCTTATAAAGAAATTTAACAAAAATAGTGGAAAAGGAGTCAAATAAAAATGAATGAAATTATTAATAATGGATTATTTGGAATATTCATTAGTATATTAGGCTTTGAAATAGGAATGTTTATATTTAAAAAGACAAAAATAGTAATATTTAATCCATTACTTATAGGAATTATTTTTGTTATAGGAGTTTTAGTTTTTGGGCATATAAGTTACAGTACATATGATGAAGGGGCAAAATTTATAAATGATATGTTAGGACCTGCAACAGTAGTTCTTGCAGTGCCTCTTTATAAGCAGATAAAGATTTTAAAAGAGTATCTATGGCCAGTAGTTCTTGGTTTATTATTTGGGTGTTTGGTATCTATGAGCTTTGTTTCAACATTATGTTATCTTTTTGGATTTGATGCAAAACTTATAGCTTCATTACTTCCAAAATCAGTTACAACTCCAATAAGCTTTGCCATATCTAGTAATTTAGGGGGAATACCATCTATAACAGTAGTTTGTGTAATAGTAACAGGAATTACAGGTTCAATAGTTGGTCCTACTATATTTAAATTGTTGAAAATAAAACATCCAGTATCCATGGGAATAGCATTTGGAACAGCATCTCATTCAATAGGAACAACAAGAGCATTTGCAATGGGAGAAGTTCAGGGAGCTATGAGTTCATTGTCAATAGGCCTTGCTGGACTTATAACAGTTATTTTATCAACTCCAATATATATGTTGGTACTTAAAATCTTTAATTTAAATTAATAAGAATTTTTTATTAATTTCGGTAAATATCAATTTTATAAGTATATTCTTATTTAATAAAACTTAAAATACATAAAATATATAAACTAAGAAAAAGTATTTATTTTTTTAATTCTTATATGAAATAATAAGGATTAAAATTACATAAATAAAATAAAATTCTTAGTTTTTTTATTATTCCTTTGAAAAAATTAAGATAACCATGTAAGGAATCTAAAAATTAGTGAAATAAAATTAAATTAAGTAATATGAAAATGTCGAATTTTGTAGTACAATAGAATTAAGTAATAAGTTTAAGTATAAGCTGATATATAGTTTTTATTACTGTTTTTAATTTTATTAGGGGAGCATAAGCATGGAAGTTAGTATTAAGGTGTATTTAGATTATATTTGTCCTTTTTGTTTTTTAACAAGATTTACTTTTGGTGAAGCTATAAAAAATAAAGATGTTAAAATTGAATATATACCATTTGAGGTTCCTGAATTAAATTTCAAAATGGATCCTTTTAGAAAAAGTATGTGGAATAATATTTTAGAGGGTATTGGAAAGAGATTTGGGCATAAAGCTGAAATACCAGATATATCTACTCCTAAAAGTAAGTTAGCTTTTGAAGCATATTATTTTGCTAATGAACATGGTAAAGGAAATGAGTTTCAAGATAAAGTTTACGAAGCATTTTTTGAGAAAGGCAGAGATATTGGACAAGTTAATGTTTTATCTGAAATTGCAGATGAAATAGGTCTTAGTCCTGCTGATGTAAAATATGCTTTAGAAAATAGAAAGTATAAACAAAAAAAAGAGGAACAGCTTCAAATGGGTAAAGTAGATAATATAGACTCTATTCCAACTATAATAATAGGTGGAACTAAAGTTGTTGGATATAAAAGTAAAGAAGTATTTGAAGATATTATAAAAGAAGAATGTGAAAAACTAAGAAAAAATTAAGATAAGTATGAATAAAAGTACCCTACTAAAGGTTTTAGTGGGGTATTTTTACATATAAATTATTGAGTATAAATAAATAGACAATGATACTTAAAAGTATAATTAAATATTATTAGTCAATTTATCTTATTTTACAACTAAATACGATTGAATTTTACTTTTTTTATGAATAATTTTAATATGGTTAAACTTTTTTTTAGTGAAAATCTAATTTTAATTTATAAATATGTAATTAAATGTATAATTTAAAAAATATGTCTTACGAAAATAATAGAAATTTTCAGAAACTATTGTTATACTGTAGTTAGAGTTAGAAATGAAATTTGCTTTGGTACAAGCTATTTGTAAATAACAGCAAGAAAGGGAGATGAGTCATTATGGGAAAGAAACTATGGTCAATAATAACAAATGCGATAGCGTTAACTATAGGAGCATTTACACTTACAACTCCAATAATGGCTGACGCTGTTAATGGTACAAATGGTAAGTTATCAAAGAGAAATTTTAATGAATTTAATTTCAAATCATTTAATACTAATGTAAAAAATTATAAAGATTCTAAGGAGAAAGACAAAGATATATCAGACAATGGGGATTGTCATGACTTTGTTAGTAATGTAAGTGTTCAAGGTATAGGGACTGAGGAACTTTTTGTAGAATTTAATTTAAACAAGGTACTAAACATTAGTTTATCTCAAAAAAGTAACATCATAATTAAATGTTATGATAAAAATGATATAGTACTTATTTCTAAGTTTAAGTATTATGATGAGTATCTAATAAGTGCTAATGGACATGCATATGGATTATCTATGCCTATATTACAAGTAGGAAAATATTTTATAAAAATTAACAATAAAGATACTAATATAAATGTTTTAGATATTGTTAAAGTAGAACTAGTGTTTATAGATGACAATGGATGTTCAAAGAAAATGATATTTTAAAATAGCAAAATTTAAATTAAATAATGTATAAAATATTTAAAAAGTAAAGGAGAATTTATTATGAAGGATAAAAAATTAATGGCAATGATAGCAGGAACAGCAGCAGTTGCAGGAGTAGCAACTTTAGTAGGTGTAAAGTCTATAAGAAGTTTAAGAAACAATTGTTGTGAGGATAATTCTTCTGAAGACGATTTAGGAGTATCAGTAGAAGGATATAGTGAAGAAAGCAATGCAAAAATAAATGAAATAAATACTAAAATAGATGAATTAAATCAAAGACAATTAGAACTTGAAAATGAGCTTGAAGCTAAAAGAGAAGAAATGTTAAAGCTAAAAGAAGAGGTTGTTTTAGAAGAAGAAAGATTAAGACAATCATTAGAAGAAGCAAAACAAGCAGAACTTGAAGGTGCAGCTTCTATTGATGAAGAAAATGAAAAGAGCGAAGAAGTAGTAGAAGAAAAAGAAGCTACTGTTGAGTAATATAAAATACTATATATAGTATAAGTTATCCACATTATCCACAAGATACTGTGGATAACTTTTTATTAACTAATTAGAGAGTGTCTATTATAAGAATATTATTAAATAAATTTACTTTGTTTAGGGTATATAAAATAGAGGAGATTTTAATTAAATGCAAAAAACCATACCTTATTTAAAATAAGATATGGTTTTTTTGTTTATTAAATTATAGCTTAGTTTTTATCAATTTTTACTACTTTTTTAAAGATCTTTTTTAATTAGGACAAAAGCTGGTAAAGCTAAATAAGCAATGAATCCAGCGATGAATCCAATAATAGTTAATGTACTCATATAATTCACCTCTATTCATTATAGCAGAGCACCAAATCTTTTTATATAAAGTTTCTTTAGAACTTGAACTAGTAAACATAATACTATCATTAATCCAAAGATATATAGTATATACCACGGTGTTATATAAACCATGCCCATTGCCTGTCCAATAGGGGTATATGGAAGTATCCAACCAACAAAGAGTGAAGCTAGTATTGATACACTAAACAGCTTTGATGGATTGCTTTGTAAGAATGGTATTTTTTCTGTTCTTAATGCGAATAGAACAAAGACAGAGTTTGATACCCCTTCAATAAACCAACCAGTTTGGAATAAAGCAGCATGTGCATCACTGTTACAACCAAACCAAAACCACATAGTAAGGAAGCAAATGATATCAAATATTGAATTAGAAGGTCCAAATACTATAAGCATTTTCGACATTTCTTTAGCATCCCATTTTCTAGGTCTAGCAATAAGTTCAGGATCAACGTTATCCCAAGCGATAAATACTTGAGTAATATCATAAACTAGGTTTTGTACTAATAACTCAATAGGTAACATAGGTACAAATGGTAAGAATATACCTGCCATAAGAACACTTATAGAGTTACCATAGTTATTACTTGCAGTAATTTTTAAGTATTTTGTAGTATTAGCAAAAACTTTTCTACCTTCAATTATACCTTCTTGAAGTACCATAAGGTCTTTTTCTAAAAGAATAACATCAGCACTTTCTTTAGCAATCTCAACAGCAGTATCAACTGAAATACCAACATCAGATTCTTTTAGTGCAATAGCATCATTTATACCATCTCCCATAAATCCAACAACTTTGTTAGCGCTTTTTAATACTCTAACAATTCTTGCTTTTTGAAGAGGATTTAGTTTAGCAAAGACATTAGCTTTTAAAGCTTCAGCTCTTAATTCATTATCTGACATTTTAGCAACTTCAGAACCAAGTAGAATTCCTGTTATTTTAAATCCTACTTGTTCACAAACTCTTTTAGTAACAAGTTCATTATCACCAGTTAAGATTTTTACATCAACACCGTAATACTCAAGAGCATCTAATGCTGCTTTAGTAGTTTCTTTTGGTGGATCTAAGAATCCTAAAAATCCTACTAATGTCATTTCTGATTCATCTTCTAAGGCTGCAGAAGTTTTAGAAAGTTGTTTCTTAGAAAGAGCGATAACTCTCATGCCTTCAAGATTTAATTTATCAACTTTTTTCTTTAAGTTAGAAATAATTTTAGAATCTATTTCTACTAACTCACCGTTCATTTCTATGTACTTAGAAATATGTAACATTTCTTCGAAAGCACCTTTTGTTATTAACATAGGTGTATCATTTTCTTCGATTAAAACTGACATTCTACGTCTTGTAAAATCAAATGCTAACTCATCAAGTTTTTTAAAGCTATTATCTGCTTCTTTATCAATGTTTAATTCTTTAGCACGATCCATTATTGCAAAGTCAATTACATTTTGTAATCCATCTTGCTTTGCACTATTTAAGTAAGCATATTTAAGAACCTCGTTAGAAGTATTACCAGTTGTGTCAATACATTCTTCAACTTTTATATGGTCATCTGTTAATGTTCCAGTTTTATCTGTACAAAGTATTTCAATAGACCCAAAGTTTTGAATTGCACCAATTTTTTTAACGACTGTTTTATGTTTTGCCATTTTTAAAGCACCTTTAGTAAGGTTTTCTGATACAATGGCAGGTAACATTTCAGGGGTTAAACCAACAGCTAGTGATGCTGCGAAAGTTAAAGCATCAAAGAAACTTCCAGTTTGATACCAGTCTATAACAAGAACTAAAGGTACCATTACAGCCATAAATATTAAAAGCATTTTAGATACTTTTCTAACGCTTTTATCAAACTCTGTTTCAGGGTCTGCTTCTTGTAATGAAGATTGCATAGCACCAAAATATGTATTTTGACCTGTTCCAATAACAACTGCAATAGCAGTACCACTTACAACACTGGTTCCTAGAAGACAAACATTTGTGTAATCTCCAACTTCAGAACTATTAGAAGTATTTACTGTAAGTTTTTCTACAGGCTCAGATTCACCAGTTAAAGCTGATTGACTAACCATAAAATCTTTACAATCTAAAACTTTTAAATCAGCTGGAACTATATCTCCAGTTCTTAACTTAACTATATCCCCCACTACTAATTTTCTAGTATCGATTTGTTCAAAATCTGGAGTATTTCTTTTTACTAAACATGTGTTTCTTATATAACTTGCTAAGGCTTTTGCAGATTTTCCAGATCTATATTCTTGAGAAAACTGAATTACTCCACCTACTACTATTAATACAAGTATAATATTAATTTGAGACCAACTTTGTTGACCAGGCGCTACAAATACAACATTTGTAAAATAACTTATAATAGCAATGATAACTAATACAAATACAAAGGGATTTACAAAAGCTTTACAAAATTGTAAAATCAATGGTTTTTCTTTGTTTGGATTGGTATTATTATCTCCATAAGTAGATACATTCTTTTTAATCTGTGATTCACTTAATCCATCAAGAGAACTATTGAATTTTTTAAATAATTCTTCATTAGAAAATTCACTATGTTCATGGATTTTTGAGCTGATACGTTTAAAATTTTCTTGATCTAACTTTTGAGCTTTCCTTTTTTTCTTATTGCTCATTATTAATCTCCTTTTTTAATCTAGTTATTAATCATTTCTTTGATAAGTACATATTCGCTACTTTATTAATACAAAAATGTAAATGAACTAAAAAATTAAAAGGGAAAAGATTTAGTAATTTTTATTTCATTTATATTATATCTTTGTGGTAGCGATAGCAATTTGTGTAAGACTTAAACCATTTCTCAAAAATTGAGATTCTTTAAGACATTTTTAACATTACTGAGGTCACTTTTTAAGAGAGTATATAAACTTATTCAAACTAAACTACAGTAAAGTTATTTTCCATTAAACTCCTCCTATTATTATTTTTAATATGTATTGACAACAATCTAAATAATTTAGATTATGGTTTATAACGTTTAACTTAATAATTCATAATTTTCAGACATAGAATTATTATGTAAATATGATTAATAAGATAAATAATGGATAATAGATGATAATTTATTATCTGTTGAAAACTTATTATCAATTAGGATTATACTATATAACTATTCTCAATTCAATATAAATTTCGACAAAATAATATGAAATTATAATGTATTATTAAATTATTAACACTAGAATATAAAAAAAAAAAGAAATATAATGGGAATTAAAATAAAATATAGTATAATTTTTAACCTAATTAATTTATTTAATGCATATTATAGAAGTATAAATAAAAAAGATTAAGAATTACCTATATTGAAATAAAAGGTAAAATTAAGGTAAAATGATAATAATAATTGAATAAAATAAAAAAAAAGATGAAAAAACAGTGAAAAATTTAAAAAAAATGTTTAAAAATAAATTGGATAGTAGTATAATTAATTATAGAAGTTAATAATTTACTGCCGAATGGTTTGACAAACATTTGACAAACAAAAGGAGGATTTTTTAATAATGGATACAAGAGAAGTGATAAACAAGTTACATAATGAAGAAGCAAAGGAACCTAAAACTGTTAATGGCCACGGTCATGAACACGGCGCAGATGATTATGATTATATGAAAGCTGTTGCTGAATATAAGAAAACATTCGCATCTAAAAAAGATGTAATAGAAAAGGCTGCTGATCCAGCAGTAAGAGAAATGTTATTACATATGGAGAAACTAGGAATAGATACTCCTTTCGATAGATTTGATAAGCAAAAACCACAATGTAGTTTTGGTATTGCAGGGGTATGTTGTCGTATATGTACAATGGGACCTTGTAAAATAACTGCTAAAAGCCCAAGAGGGGTTTGTGGTGCTGATGCTGACCTTATCGTTGCTAGAAACATGTTAAGAAGTATGGCAGGTGGAGTTGCAGCTCATGGTGCTCATGGTAGAGAAGTTATACTTGCATTAAGATTTGCAGCAGAAGGAAAATTAAACTTACCTATATTAGGAGAAAACATATTAAGAGAAAGTGCTCCTAAATTAGGAATAAAAGATTCAGAAAAAATGTCAGTAAAAGAACTTGCATTAGCAGTTTCAGATGTATTACTTGCTGATATGTCAAGATCTCTTCCAGATGAATATAAGACAATTCAAGGATTTGCTCCTGTTGAAAGACAAGAGAAGTGGAAAGAAATGGATATAATTCCTATATCAGCTTACCACGAAGTTTTTGAAGCATTACATAGATCAAATGAAGCAACAGATGGAGATTGGAAAAACATTATGCAAGAATTTGCAAGATGTGGTCTTACATTCTTATTCTCAGGTGTTGTAGCACCAGCTGTTGCAACAGATTCTTTATTTGGATTACCAAAAAGACAAACTTCAAGAGTTAATGTTGGAGCATTAGAAGAAGGTTATGTAAACATAGCTGTTCATGGACATTTACCAGTTCTTGTTAGCGAAGTCATAAAACAAGGTAGAAGTGAAGAATTTATAAACTTAGCTAAATCAAAAGGCGCTAAAGGAATTAAATTCTACGGAATTTGTTGTACAGGCCTTTCATCAATGTATAGATATGGTGATGTAGTTCCACTATCTAACTCAGTTGGAGCTGAACTTATACTTGGAACAGGAGCATTAGATTGTTGGGTTGCTGACGTACAAGACGTATTCCCAGGAATCATGGATGTTGCTAGATGCTTTAAAACTACAGTAATTACAACAAGTGATTCAGCAAGACTTCCAGGTGCAGAGCATTATGCTTATGACCATTATCATTCAAATGTAGACCAAACAGAAAACATTGCTAGAAAGATAATGACAAGAGCTATTGAAAGCTATGCTGATAGACGTGATGTACCAGTTCATATACCACAATATGAAGTTGAAGCTGAAGTTGGATTCACTTCTGAATATGTAAAAGAAAGATATGGCGGAAGCATGAAACCACTTGCTGAAGCAGTTAAGAGTGGTAAAGTATTAGGTATAGTTAACTTAGTTGGTTGCTGTAACCCAAGAGTTGTTTATGAAAGAGCAATTGTTGATGTTGCAACAAAACTACTTGAAAATAACATTCTTATATTAACAAATGGTTGTGCATCATTCCCATTATTAAAAACAGGAATGTGTGCTGTTAAAGCTCAAGAATTAGCAGGAGAAGGATTAAGAAGCATCTTAGGAGATGACCTTCCACCAATATGGCATGTTGGAGAATGTGTTGATAACACAAGATCTACTGAAATATTTGGAGGAGTTGCTGCAGAACTTGGACTAGAAATGAAGGACATGCCTTATGCAATGTCAAGTCCAGAATGGGCAAATGAAAAAGGTATCGGAGCTTCATACTGCTTCAGACTTATGGGAATTAACACATATCACTGTGTATACCCACCAGCTCATGGTTCACAAAATGTAATGAACTACATTTTAGATTCAAGCAAAACTTTAGGTTCAACTATGAATATAGAAGTAGATCCTATTAAATTAGCAGATAAAATAATAGAAAATATGAAAAACAAGAGAAAAGCATTAGGTTGGGTTGTTGAGTAATATTTTTAACTTATAAAATATATAAATAGAAATAAAAGCCATAACATAGATTTATGTTGTGGCTTTTGTTATATTAAAATGAATAATTATAAATTGTGTTTACAAAGATTATGTAAGAATGTAAACTTAAGAGGAATTAATTAATTGTTAAAAAGAGAGGAGGAGGTTTGAAGGATAGCGCTATCTTTCAAATTGTTTTATGACTAGTAATAAAGTAGATTTATATATTAAAAAATCTATAGTAGAGAATAGATATATATTATTTATTGGAATTATATCCATTATAGCCATTATTATTAGATATAGCTTTTTTAATATAGTAAGTGCTGATTATACATATTTTTTAAAAGACTGGTTTGATATATTAAAAAGTAACGGTGGAATATTTGCTATAAAAGATCATATAGGAAATTATACAGCGCCATATATGTATATATTAGCAATTTTAACCTACTTACCTATAAAAAGTTTATATAGTATAAAGATTGTTTCAATAATATTTGATTTCATAGGAGCAGGTACATGTGGTCTTATAGTACATAAGTTATGTGAGAAAAGAAAGAATAGAAAGCTTTTATCAGTTATTACTTATGCAGTGGTTTTATTTAGCCCTACGGTAATATTAGATAGTGCAGCTTGGGGTCAATGTGACATAATATATACAACATTTGTCCTTATTTCTTTATACTTTTTATTTGATAAAAAATATACTAAAGCATTCATTTTTTTAGGACTTGCTTTTTCATTTAAATTACAGACTATTTTTATCTTACCGTTATATATAATTTTATATTTCAAAGATGAAGATATGTCAATTTTAAATTTTTTAATGATACCTGTATCTATATTTCTTATAAATATACCAGCACTTTTACTTGGAAGACCTATTTCTAGCTTCATATCTCAATATATGACTCAAATAGGCCAGTATAAAGAATTAACTATGAATCTTACTAATATATACACATTTGTACCAGATTATTATAATGTTTTTGCCACAGCGGGAATTATATTTACAATATTTATTTTTGCAATACTTACCATGTTTATTATAAGCTATAAATTTAAAATGAATAATAAGATAATACTTCAAATAGGGATACTTTCTATACTGATTTGCAATTATTTTTTACCATCAATGCATGATAGATATATATTTATGGCTGGTGTATTAGCTATAATATACTTCTTTGTTGATAATAGAAAGTGGTATATTCCTCTTGGAATTATGGGAACATCATTCTTTTGTTATATAAATTACTTATTTGATTATTTAATGTTTCCAAAACAAATTATGGCAATAGTCTTTCTATTAATTATTATTAAATTAACTATTGATTTAGTAAAGAATATAATTAATGAGAGAATTGAAGATATGGAAATGAAAAAAGAAAAATAAATTATAGAAAAATTAGATATAAATTATAAAGAGATTATAGAAAATTTAAAATAATCAATAATAAGCTTAGATTAATACTAACGAGTAGAGGATAGGCATTTTTAATTAATGATTATTTATTTTTCTATGATCTCTTTTATTTATATATTTATTTTAAAGTTATTAGGCACAAATGAATCTATTTAAATAGCTTTCCATTTTAGGTTTTAATATACCTGTGTTTTCTTTTGCATTAAATCCCTCAGCTTGTCCATCTAATGCATATCCAGTTTTAATGTTCACGTAACCATCATCATAACTTAATAAAAAGCCAATATCTGAAGTGTAATTTAACACTAAATCACCTATATTTGCACAATCATTTTCATTAAATATTTTATTCCCATCTAGTAGATGAATCTCATCTTTTGTACTAACTTTTTTATATGCAAATGGGATAAATATATCTTTATTTTCAGTAGTAAGTAATTCTATAAATGAATTAATTAAATCTTGTCTATCAAATCCATAATCAGAAAGATTTTCACCTTCACTTAAATATTTAGCTTTAAAATTATTTTCTACTACTTTGATAGAGTTTCTTAGTAAGGCATTTAAATTTAAGTCTGAAAATTTCACTATTTTTTCTTTCATGTCATTACCCCCGTATGAAAAAGTATTTTATAGAAAAAAATATTTTAAAAACAAATTACATTAAAAAATGTTTGTTAATACCATTATATAAAAAAATATGAAATTGTCAAAGGTAATTTATAAAATTATTTTAATGATTAATTCATTTTAATATTAAAATTGATTTAATATTAGAAAAAATATTAAAATTTAGATTATTTAAATAAAAAAATATAAAAATATTATAAAATTAATATTTTTGAATATTAATTAAAAAAAGACAAAAAGAGCTATAATCTCTTAAAAAGATTATAGCTCTTTTTACCAATAAAACATCGGTTATGAAATAAATTAAACTATTTCATAGTTGTAAGCCAAAACATTATATTATATGTTTTATAGAAATAATTTAATTTTATTTTCTTGTTAATTATATCACTATGCCATATTTTATGCAATGTTATATAATAAGACATAAGTGAATTTCGCCTAAGGTTTTTCTAAGTTATATCAATATTTTTTAATTTGTTTTTTAATTCAAATAGGCTACTTTCTAATGAGTCTATTTTATCAGAGAGAATCTTTCTTTTTTCTTTATTAGTGGTTTTACTTAAACATTCATTTGCATTATCAATATCAGTTAAAATTTCTAAGATTAAGAGTGTATATTCCCAAGCATTTTTACTCATAAAAACCTCCATAAAATTACTTGTAAAGGATGTTTCTTAAATTAATCTATAAGTTTCTTAAAAGGAATATCTCAAGTTTAATTAATTATTTTATATTTTCGCATTTATTAATATGCCAAATTTCATCGCAATATTGTTTAATAGTCCTATCGCTTGAGAATTTACCTGCATTACAAATATTTAAGAAACATTTTTTAGCCCAAAGAAGTCTATCTTTATAGGCTTCAAAAACCTTATTTTCAGTTTCTTTAAAACTTTCAAAGTCAGCAAGAACAAGGTATTGATCTCCTTCGTGCATAAGGGAATTAAATAAATCTCTATAATCATTATTAAAATTATCTTTGAATGTTCCATCAACTAAGGTATTTATGACTCTTTTTAAATTTTCATTATTATTATAATAGTCCCATGGATTATAGTAGCGTTTTAAATTTTCTATATCTTCTACTTTTAAACCAAAAATAAAGTTATTCTCATTACCGCTTTCATTAATTATTTCAATATTAGCACCGTCTAAAGTTCCAAAAGTCGGAGCTCCATTTAACATAAGCTTCATGTTTCCAGTTCCTGATGCCTCTTTTCCAGCAGTTGATATTTGTTTTGAAATATCGGCAGCTGGGCATAGTTTTTCTGCATAGGAAACTCTATAATTTTTAACAAAAACTACTTTAAGTTTTCCATTTAAGTCTTTATCATTATTTACTAGGTTGGCTATATCGTTTGTAAATTTCACTATTGATTTAGCTCTTCTATACCCAGGGAAAGCCTTAGCACCAAAGATAAATGTACATTTTGGAATATCAAGGTTAGGATTTTCCTTTAATCTAAAATAAAGATCTAAAATATAAAATGAATTTAAAAGTTGTCTCTTATATTCATGAAGTCTTTTTATTTGAATATCAAATAGAGAAGTTGGGTCTATATCTAATCCTTCATTTTCTTTTATAAATTCTGCAAGTTGCTTCTTTTTAGTAAGCTTTATATCTAGAAATCTTTCTAAAACCACTTTATCATCTGAGAATTTTTTTAGGTTGCTTAGTTTATCTAAATCTTTAACCCAAGATTCATCACCTAAAAGCTCAGTTATCAATTCGGATAGTTCCCTATTGCATAATCTAAGCCAACGTCTTGGAGTGATTCCGTTTGTTTTGTTTTGGAATTTTTCAGGGTATAGTTTATACCAGTTATTAAGTTCTAAATTTTTAAGAATGTCAGTATGAAGCTTAGCAACTCCATTTACTGCAAAACCAACACTAATAGCTAAATTAGCCATTCTAACTTGACCATTAAAGTTATTTACTATTGAAAATTCATTTATTTGATGGTCATTATATCCTTTAGATTTTAGTTCAGTTATAAATACTGAATTAATTATATTTATTATTTCAAGTATTCTAGGGAAGAGGCATCTAAATAGTTCAGCATCCCATTTTTCTAAAGCTTCTGCTAAGATAGTATGATTTGTATAAGCAAAAGTTTTTTTGCAGATATTTAAAGCAGTATGGAATTCTAGGCCTTCTTCATCAACTAAAATTCTTATAAGTTCAGGAATACCAAGAACAGGGTGTGTATCATTTAGCTGTATTGCATTAAAAGATGCAAAATCTTCAGTAATAGTTCCATGTACTTCCTTATATTTTCTAATTATATCTTTTAAAGATGCACTAACTAATACATATTGCTGTCTAAGTCTTAATACTTTACCTGAGCGTCCTGTATCATTTGGGTATAATACTCTTGAGATGTTATCAGCTTTGTTTTTTAAATCTAATGCTTCAGAATATTGTTGGGAATTATAAAGGTCAAAGTTGAATTCTTCTAAAGGTTCACATTTCCACAATCTTAGAGTATTTATATTTTTGCTTTTATAACCTATTATAGGTGTATCATATGGAACAGCTCTAACTGTCATGTCAGCAAATTCTACTAAAGTTGATTCATCATCACGTCTTATACTCCATGGGTCACCATATTTAAGCCAACTATCTGCACTTTCATTTTGGTTACCATCTTTAAACTCTTGTTTAAAAAGACCATTACTGTATCTTATACCATAACCTGTAAGAGGAACTTCAAGGGTTGCACCAGAATCCATAAAGCATGCGGCAAGCCTCCCAAGCCCCCCATTACCAAGACCAGCATCCTCTTCAATTTCTTCTATAACATTTAAATTTAAACCGAATTCATCAAGGATTTCTTTAACGTTATCATAAACACCAAGATTTATAAGGTTGTTTCCAAGGGCCCTACCCATTAAAAACTCAGCTGAGAAATAATAAGCATTTTTAACATTTTTATAAACTTCATCTGTATTGTCCCAATCATCTATAATATTTTCTAATAATGTCAGTGATAATGCATTAAAAAGTTCAAAATCTTTAGCTGTTTCTAATGTCCTGCGATATTTAATTTTTAAATATCTTTCCATGCCAGTTCTTATTGTTTCTTTATTCAATTTGTTCATATTATTCACACCTTCCATATAATTTTGAATGTGTTGTGTTTTTTAAATAATTAATAAATAGTAAATAATTTATTTTAACCTTTCATATTCTTATATTTATAAAAAGATTAATTTTTTTATTAAAATATTATGATTGGGATTATTACAAGACAGAGTACTGATTCCTATATAAACTATGCAATGTTTATGTTAATTATGAAAAACTTATCAGAAGTTTTATTGAAGAAATTACCAATTAAGTCTTTAATTTATTTTATATTAATTTACTTAATTTAACAATAGGTTGTTTGATAAATTTATATAAATAAGTAATTGAAATATAAATTATATTAAAGACACTGTTTATTTAGATACTTTCAGGAATGTAATTATTTTTTATTTTAGTATTAATAGTTCTAAGGATTTTCACAACTTTGTGTATAGAGGAGGCATTTATAGAAAAAACATAAGAAATGTGCTATTATTAAATAGATTTACTATGAAAAATATACTTAGATTTTAAGTTTTGTGTAATACTTCTATTTAAGATAAGAACACAATTAAATGGGGTTGAAATATATAATAAATTATAACAAAATGACAGTTTAATTTTAATTAGTTAAAAATAATTTTATAGGAGAGTTTAGATGAAAAGGGTAGACTTAATTTATAAAACATTATTAGATTTGCCTGGAAATAAAGGAATAGACGCTAAAACCTTAGCATCTATGTTAAATATAAGTAGAGCTAATGTAAGCCATGTTTTAAATACTCTTTGTAAAGAAGGAAAGGTATCTAAATCAAATGGAAGGCCTGTTTTATTTTATATAAATGATGCTGTAAGTTCTTTAAGAAATAAGGCTAATTTAGATAAGTTAGCTAATAACAATATAAGTCTAAAAGATGCTATAGACCATGCAAAAGCATCCATATTATATCCTCCAAAGGGAATGAATTGTTTAATACTAGGGGAGACTGGTGTTGGAAAATCAATGTTTGCTTATTTAATGCATGAGTATGCTGTTGAAATGAAGGTTAAAAATGAAGATTCACCTTTTATAACTTTTAACTGTGCAGATTATAGCAATAATCCTCAACTTTTAACATCACAATTGTTCGGAGTTAAAAAAGGTGCCTACACAGGAGCTGAAATAGATAAAATTGGTCTTATAGAAAAAGCTAACAATGGGATACTTTTTTTAGATGAGATACATAGATTGCCACCAGAAGGGCAAGAGGCGTTATTTACTTTTTTAGATACAGGTCTTTTTAGAAGAGTTGGAGATCCTGAAAATAGGCAGTCAAATGCACTTATAATATCAGCAACAACTGAAAATCCAGGGTCAACACTTCTGAAAACATTTACCAGAAGAATACCAATGACAATTACAATACCAGCTTTAAGGGAAAGAACCTTAGAGGAAAGATTTTATTTAATTAAGTCATTTTTCAAGGTTGAAAGTACTAAGATTAAAAAAGATATATTTATATCAGTAAATGCTATGAGAGCGTTATTATCATATGATTGTCCTAATAATATAGGTCAACTTAAAAGTGATATACAACTTATTTGTGCTAGAGCTTACTCAGATTTTTTAACTAATTCTCAAAAAGATATTAGAGTAGATATTAGAAATGTTCCTGGATACATAAAAGAAGGGCTTTATAAAGAGAAGAAACATAGAGTTTTATGGAATAAATTATTAGGTGAGGATATAGATTACATAAAGATATCTAATTCAGATGAAGTTGTAATAGAAAAATATAAGGATAATCTAATATATGAGGTTATTAAGTATAGGGTGGATAAGTTGAAATCAGAAAATATATTGGATATCAATATGGATTATCTAATAGATAGAGAAGTTATAACTCATTTTGGAAAAAACATTGAGGGTATCTCTGAGTATGATAATAAAAAGATTTTAATTAAATTTATAGATGAAGATTTACTAGATTTTATTAGTGAATTAATTACTAATATAAACTCTGAATTAAATGAAGATTTAAAGTCAAATATGTGTGTAGCTATGGCTCTTCACATAAATAATTTAGTTTACAGGGTTAGAAATGATAAAATTACAATGAATACTAATGTTGAGAATTTAAAAAGAGAATATAGAAAAGAATATGATATAGCACTTCAGGTTAAAAAAAGTATAGAAAAATATCTAAAAAAAGAAATACCGTTAGGGGAGATTGGTTATTTAGCTATATTTTTGATAGAGGATGAGAAACTAAAGTTTAAGCAATATGATAAAGCTAAAGTAATAGTTGTTGCCCATGGAGATAGTACAGCAACATCAATGGTTAATGCAACTAATAAACTCCTTGGTCAAAATTATTGTATAGCATTAGATTCACCTCTAGATATTAAACCTTCTTATATATTAAATGAATTAAGGGATTTAATAAGAGAAAATCCATCTAAGGAGGGGTATATTATATTAGTTGATATGGGGTCCCTAGTAACATTTGGGGAAATAATAGAAAAAGAATTTAAAACGAAGGTTAAAGTTATACCATTAGTGTCAACGCTACATGTTTTAGAGGCTACGAGAAAGGCTATATTAGGATATTCTTTAGAGGATGTTTATAAAAGTGTTAAGAGAGTAAATTCATATATGTTATAAGT
>JAUNBX010000042.1 GCA_030526875.1 Clostridium perfringens
TATATCAAATAGGCGATTCTTCCGTTACTATGATTGATGAAAATGGAGATTTTTACTATTACCATTCAAACTTTATTGATTCATCTTTTAATATTGAAAAGGTAGATCCTAATCCTCCTGATTTATCTCATATAGCTGACTAAAACTTATAAAGCTACAAAACCATAAAATTTTGTAGCTTTATTGTTGTATCTTTATTGAAATTTATTAGGCTCTTCTTTAATATTTATTTTAGAAAAAGATTCTACTACTTCTCCTATAAATTTAAATTTTCCTTGTTTATAAAATTTATAAACCATTACGCTCATTATTAATCCACCTAAAACACATATACAAATATCCTCCATTGTGTCTATTAAACTATTTAACTGCGAATTAAATCCAAAAAGTCTATCACCTGCAAACTCAAATATTTCCCAAAGGGATGCTGAAGTTGCTGCACTTATAAAAGCATACAGTGCTTTAAATATTGGTGAAAGATTTTCAAAAATTTCTTTTGAAATTAATACGTTAAGAATTAATACTCCTACTATCCCAATTAATATCCCAGATATAAAGTGTAAAAATAGATCCCACCAAGGAAAAACAGCATATATATTATACATTTTCCCAAGAAATAATCCTAAAAAAATAAAACTCTGAAGTATAAAGTCACTTATATCGGTTAAATTTATTTTTATTAATTTTAGTATTAAGTCTATTCCTAAAGAAGTTATTAAAAATAAAATACCACCTAAAATATGAATTAAATTATTGTTTATTAAATAAAAAATACATAAAATAATAGTTAAAACTCTAATGAAATTCTTTAATATTAAATTATAATGTATCTCTTTATGTTTTTGCATCTCAAAGCACCTTCTATTTCAATACTTTTAAATTATATTATATTAATAAAAAATTTATGTAGTTTTACCTTCATTTCATTCCTTTTATTCCCTTAATTTCAGTGTTTTTCATAGTGTATTAACTTTATAATTTCACATACTAATATCAACAAGGGATAAACAAATCACTTGTTGATAAAATATATATTTTTAAGGAGGAATTAAAAATGAACAGAAAATTAGTTCCAGAAGCAAAAGATGGATTAAACAAATTCAAAAACGAAGTAGCTAGTGAAATGGGAGTACCATTTAAAGACTACAATGGAGAATTAAGCTCAAAACAATGCGGAAGCGTTGGCGGAGAAATGGTTAAAAGAATGGTAGAACAATACGAAAAAGGAATCAAATAATTTCCTTTATTACTACACATTAATTAACTTTTAATTTTAAATTAAATAAATGAAAGCTACGTTAAAATAAAGTTGTACAAATACTAGTATTAATATATTGTACATTAAGAATATTTTAATGTAGCTTTTAATTTTAATGTAGCTTATACACCTTCATAATCAAAGTGTGGTATAAAACTTTCTTTTGCTGTTCCTTCTTCTTGTATAAATCCATTTTTTATACCTATAGATACAGCATAATCTATTATTGTTTCATAATACTTAAGGCTTATTTTTTTATTTATTTCAGGATAATTCTCTACGTGTTTTAGTGGAGTATATTGATTCATGATACTTATATAAATTTTATCTCCATAGGTTTTATATAAATAATCTAATATTTTTTTTGAATCAAATAATAATCCTGGAAGGAGCAGATGTCTTACTATAACTCCTTTTTCTATTATTCCTTCTTTATTAAATTTAACATCTCCAACTTGTTTTATCATTTCATCTATTGCTTTACTTGCAAAATCAAAATAATTACTGGCCTTTGAATATTTTACTGAATATTTACTGCTATAGTATTTTAAATCTGGTAAATATACATCAATATACCCTTTTAAAAGTCTTATAGTTTCTACCTTTTCATACCCACTGCTATTATATATAATAGGCAAAACCAAACCTTTTTCTTTAGCTATTTTTAAAGCTTCTATTATTTGAAGGACATAATGGGTTGGAGTAACTAAGTTTATGTTTAAAGCACCCTTTTTTTGAAGTTCTAAAAATATTTCACTTAATCTTTCTATTGATATCTCCTTCCCTGATTCGCATTGGCTAATTTCATTGTTTTGGCAAAAAACACATCTTAAAGTACAGTTAGAAAAAAATACTGTTCCCGATCCCTTTTCACCTGATATACACGGTTCTTCCCAAAAATGAAGAGCTGCCCTAGCTACCTTTACCTTATCTTTTCCTTTACAAAAGCCAACTTCATTTTTTAATCTATTCACATTACAATTCCTTGGACATAATGTGCAATTTTCAAGTAAGTTCATCATATTATCACCTAAATTAATTAATTTCTTTTTTTAAATTATATCACTTTTAATTCTTTATATTATTATTTTAAAGATAAGTATTAGATTTATTACATTTTAATCCTATGTATATATATTTATATATTTTTATATCAATTATATAAGAGAAAATTTAGTCAAATTATTTTTTAGAAATAAATTTGTAAATGTTTTATAGTTTTATCATGTTATAATTTTAATATATAACATGACTTGGAGGTTTATCTTATGGAAAAAATGAAAATAGGAACTAGTAATTTAGAATCTTCTAGAATAGCTTTTGGCTGTATGAGCTTAGGTGGGGGTTGGAATAAAAATCCTATATCTTTAGAAGATGAAAAAAAAGCATTTGCAGCTGTGGATTGCGCCTTAGAAAATGGAATTAACTTTTTTGACCATGCAGATATATATTGCCTTGGAAAATCTGAAGAGGTATTTTCAAGAATTCTTGATAAAAGACCTAAATTAAGAGAAAATTTAATTCTTCAATCTAAATGTGGAATAAATGCTTTTGGTAAAATACCTCACTATGATTTTAGTAAAAACTACATATTAAATTCCGTAGATGGAATATTAAAAAGATTAAAAACTGATTATTTAGACGTATTACTTTTACATAGACCAGATTCTTTAGTAGAACCTGAAGAAGTTGCAGAAGCCTTTGATATTCTTAAAAACAATGGAAAAGTTAGACATTTTGGAGTTAGTAATCATAATGCTATGCAAATAAAATTATTAAATAAATGCCTAAATCAACCTCTAATCATTAACCAACTTGAAATTTCTCTTGCAAACAGTGGAGTTATTGATGAAGGAATGAATGTTAACTCTAATACTAATCCTGGATTAATGCGTAGTTTTGGTACACTAGAATATTGTCGTTTACACGATATTACTCCACAAGCTTGGTCACCACTTGCTGGTGGTAGACTTCTAGACGATTCTATAGAAAAATACAGAAGATTAAATATTGTTTTAGATGAATATGCTAAAAAGTATGGAGTTAAAAAAGGTGCAATAGTTGTTGATTGGTTATTAAGACATCCTGCTAAAATTCAACCTATAATAGGTACACGTTCTATCGAAAGAATAAATGGTATTTGCCAAGGTTCTAATATTAAACTTACAAGAGAAGAATGGTATAACCTTTATAACCTAGTAGAACATAGAAAACTTCTTTAATATAAATACTAATTTTAAACCTAATGGAATATATTAATCCTTAAATTACTGAGTATTTTTTTATTTTTAACACAAAATATTATTATACTTTATAAGAAATAAGGTGGTGTGAAAATGAAAAACAATGCAAAGGCTAGTTTAAGGAAAGCTGAAAAAGAGCTTTGTTGTGCCCATGAGCATTTAAGCAGTGCTTATATGTATGCTGAAAATGATACTACATTAACTGAAATTCATGCTGCACTAAAATCAGTATCTAGCGCAATAGGTAGCGCTCAAAACACTTTGAATTATTTTAAAGATTAGTTTTAGGAGGTATTTTTATGGGACACAAACCAGACCCTAAAGTTGAAGTATCGCAAGCTCTTTCTGATATGATTCATGCTGAAAATCTTATTAAAGAAGCATTAAAAACTGTTGAAAAAAAAGATAATAGGCAACTTATTCAAAACACATTAAATAGTGTAAGTAACGCTTTAGATGCTACTAGAACATCTACTTACAGTTTTAATGATAATATTAAGTAATCTTTCTAAAATTTCTTAATATATTTAAAAAGGGTAAAATCATTTTTAATTAAATGATTTTACCCTTTTTTATTTTAAAGTTTATTTACTTTTAATGCTCTCATTGCATTTAATACTGCAATTAAAGCAACTCCAACATCTCCAAAAACAGCTTCCCACATATTTGCCATTCCTAAGGCACCAAAGATTAATATTATAACCTTAACTCCAATTGCAAATACTATATTTTGAATTACTATTCTTCTAGTTCTTTTAGCTATTTTTATTGCTGATACTATTTTTGAAGGTTCATCTGTCATTATTATAACATCAGCTGCTTCTATTGCAGCGTCTGAACCAACACCACCCATAGCTATTCCTATATCTGCTCTAGCAAGAACAGGGGCATCATTTATTCCATCCCCTACAAAAACTACTTTACCATTTTTAGATTTTTCGTTTTCTAATTTTTCTAGTTTTTCTACTTTTTCATGAGGCAAAAGTTCTGAATGGACTTCATCTATATTCATTAGCTTAGCAATGCCCTCTGCAACCTTTTTATTGTCCCCAGTAAGCATTACTGCCTTTTTAACGCCAACTTTTTTAAGTTCATTTATAGCATTTTTTGAATCTTCTTTTATTTCATCTGATATAATAATATTTCCTATATAAGCATTATCTACTGCAACATAAACTACAGTTCCTATTGCCTCTTCTTCTATGCAATCTACATTTTCTCTGTCCATTAGCTTTTTATTTCCAGCTAAAACTGTTTTTCCTTTATAACTTACCTTAAGACCATGACCTGGAATTTCCTCATAATCTTTTAAAGAAGCTTTATCTATTTCTTTTCCATAGGTTTTTATAATAGATAATGCAATTGGGTGGCTTGAAAAACTCTCAGCAGCTACTGCATATTCCATTAAATATTCTTCGTTAAAATCATCTTGGATATTTGTTTTAGTTACATTAAATGTTCCTTTTGTTAATGTTCCTGTTTTATCAAATACTACAGTTTCCACATTATTTAATGCTTCAAGATAATTTCCACCCTTAACTAATATGCCTTTTTTAGAAGCTCCTCCAATTCCACCAAAGAATCCTAAAGGAATTGATACAACTAAAGCACAAGGACAAGAAACAACTAAAAATACTAAAGCTCTATATATACTTGATGAAAATGTTATATCACTTACAAATGGAGGTATGAAAGCTAATGCAGCTGCAAGTATTACTACAATTGGTGTATAATATTTTGCAAACTTAGTTATAAAGTTTTCTGTCTGAGCTTTTTTACCACTTGCATTTTCCATTAAATCAAGTATTTTAGCAACTGTTGATTCACTAAATGATTTAGTAACTTTAACAGTTAAAAGACCATTTTTATTTATTGTTCCACCTAGAATTTCATCTCCAACTGATGCACTTCTTGGAACACTTTCACCTGTTAGAGCGGATGTGTCTAACATTGACTTTCCTTCTAAAACTACACCATCTAGTGGAACTTTTTCGCCAGGTTTTATGACTATAATATCTCCTATATTAACATCCTCTGGAGATACTTTTTTAATATCTTCACCATTCTTAACATTAGCATAGTCTGGTCTTATATTCATTAAAGATTTGATAGATCTTCTTGAACTATCTACAGCCATATCCTGGAACAATTCGCCTACTTGATAAAAAAGCATTACTGCAACACCTTCTGGATATTGCTTTATTGCAAAAGCACCTAAAGTAGCTATGGCCATTAAGAAGTTTTCATCAAATACTTTACCTCTTATTATATTTTTACCAGCTTTTAATAGAACATCTCCTCCTACTAAAAGATAACTCACTAAAAATAATATTCCTTCTACTAAATCTGAAAAGTTAAAAACCATTCCTATAAAAAATAGTGCTGCACCAACTCCAAGTCTTATAAGATTGGTTCTATTTTCTATCCAAACACTTTTTTGTTCCCCTTCTTTTATAGATGACTTCTTGCTTTCATCTAAAACTTCACATTTAGTTCCCGGCTCTATTTTCTCTATAAGGGCTAATGCATCTTTTATAACACTTTCTTTCATACTTTTATTTTCTATATTTAACACAAGTTTTTTAGACATAAAATCTAATGTAGTATCTACAACACCAGTTATATTTTTTGATTGCCTTTCTATTTTTGAAGCACAATTTGCACAATTTAAGTTAGACATATATATTGTAACTTTTTCTGTACTATCTAAAACTTCACATTTAGTTCCTGGCTCTGTTTTTTCTATAAGAGTTAATGTATTCTTTATAACACTTTCCCTAACACCTTTATTTTCAATATCTAATATAAGTTTTTTTGACATAAAGTTTAATCTAGATGATACAACACCATCTACATCTTGAGATTTTCTCTCTATTTTAGCAGCGCAGTTAGCACAGTTTAAATTAGACATATATATTACTACTTGTTCTGTTTCGTCTAAAACTTCACACTTAGTTCCTGATTCTGTTTTTTCTATAAGAGTTAATGCATCATTTATGACATCTTGTCTTATACCTCTACTCTCTATATCTAATATAAGTTTTTTAGACATAAAATCTAACCTTGACTCTACAACTCCATTTATATCTTTTGATTTTCTTTCTATTTTTGAAGCACAGTTTGCACAGTTTAGATTAGACATATAAATTATAACTTTATCTCTACCTTTTTTATTAGAAGGTACTATTTCTTTATGAGCAATTGCAATCTTATTAGCTGAAGCTAATCTTATTTTAGTTCCTGCATACTTTTTTATGTGTTTTTGGTCTTTTTCTATACTCATCTCTTCCATAACATTTTCCTCCTTTTTCATGTGATTTATAATAAATTCTATTTATAATCTATACAATAACATATGAACAACTATTCATATGTTCATATATTATTATATACACATAGAGGTTATTTGTCCACATTCTAAAGAAGATTTTTTTAAATTTATAAAGTATAAATTATTTAAACATAATATCAAAAAGAGTTTTATCTTATGTTGATAAAACTCTTTTCTTAATATCACTAACTAACAATTTAAATTAAATTCATCAAACTATAAATAAATTAAAGTATATAGACAATATATTTAAACCAGATTTATTTACGAATACATAAGCTACTATTCATTTACCTTATATTTTGTAATAAAAAAAGAATTATATGAAACCTTCATATAATCCTTTAACCTTATTCACTTGTATGCATTATTCCTTGGTCTACTATTGATTTTATATGACCATCATCTAAAGAATAATAAACCACTTTTCCTTCTTTTCTAAATTTAACTATATGACTTTTTTTTAATAGTCTTAACTGATGTGAAACTGCTGATTGTGTCATATTTAAAAGTGCTGATATATCGCATACACAAAGCTCTTCTTCGAAAAGAGCAAATAAAATCTTCATTCTTGTTGGATCCCCAAAAACCTTAAAAAAATCTGCTAATCTATATAATTTTTCCTCATCAGGTAGTACTTTTCTTACTTTCTCCACTGTATCTTTATGTATTATAGTACAGTTGCATGTTTCTATATTTTTACTCATATAATCATTCCCTTTCAAAGCTTATACCTTTTATTGTATCCTTTAAAATGATTTTGTACAATATAGAACTAATAAAAGGATTTTCATTGCAAACAAATAATTAATTATCTATTTTTTTATACGTATTTTATATTTATTTTTTTCATAATTTAGATATTATTAGGTTTAATTTAAATTTTATTAACGTTTTATACATAACTTTATTAATTTTTTTTGAATAAATGCGAAAATTACTATTGAAAATTACAAAATTTCATTGTAGAATATGTTTTGTTAAATAACTTCTAAAATATAAATCATACAAAGGATGGAATTATTAAATGAAATTTTACAAGAATTTTACCGCTTTCCAAAAAGGATTCTTTCTAGTTTTCCTTATTACAAGTTTAATAGCTTTCTTTATGCCAGCATTTTTGCCTAATGGAAGTTTATCAGGTGTTTTAACTACACTAGGTGTAATAGGACTTATTTCCACATTATCAGGAGTATTAGTTTCTCTATATACCGCTAAAGCTAGCATATCAGGCTATGTATGGTGGTGGATAAATACTGTAAGTTTTGGAGTAATATGTTTAGTAGATAGCCTTTATGGTCAATTCATACAAAATATATTCATACTACTTCCCCTTCAAATCTATGGTTTCATAGCTTGGAAGAAAAATATGAGCAAAAATAATTCAGATGAAATAGCAATTAAAAAATTCTCAACAAAAAAATGGATAGTTGCTTTAATATTAGTATTTATTTGTTGGTTACTATATGGCTATTTCCTATTAGAATTACCAACTATAATGAAAACTTTATTTGATATAAAAATATCTGCTGACCCAGATATAATCCTTGATTCATTTACATCCGTATTAACAATTACAGCTGTTTTCTTAACAGGAAAGAGATTTATAGAACAATGGCATTTTTGGCTTGTATCTAACTCTCTTGGAATTATAATGTTTGTAATAGAAACTGTTAACGCAGGCATATCTAATCCTTCTGTATTTGTAGCAGATTTATCTAACACTATATCTTTACTTCAATACATGGTTGGTGCTATATACGGTTTCTATTTATGGAAAAAATTATATAAAGAACGAGCTGGAAAATACGTAGGTTAATCATATAAAATATATATAGAACTATAAAAGAAAAAGTACAAAATATTATAATTAATATTTTGTACTTTTATTTTCTATAATAATAAAAATCACAAACAATAATATATATATTTCATATCTTTATTCACTATTTTTATGCTATAACCCTATTTCTATGTATAAAACCATAGTTTTATGCATATTTAAAATAGAATTATGATTATTTATTCTCATATATAGTTTTAACGTATTATTTATTAATGATATATAGTTAATTATCGTAGTTTGTAATTTTTCTTTATTTAATTACATTTAATTGTTTTTTTGACATTTTTCTCGTTGTAAATACGTTATTTTTCCAATTGATTTTAAAATTTTATTATTTTTTTAAATAAAATCCGAAAATTACTATTGAAATTCTCTCATAATTATCGTAAAATACTTTATATGAAATAACTTTGAAATTATATTTTTATACAAAGGATGGACTATCGAATGAAATTTTATAAAAATTTTACTAACTTCCAAAAAGGATTTTTCCTGTTTTTTATCGTAGCTAGTTTAGTAGTTTTCTTTATTCCAGCATTTTTACCTGGAGGGAATTTAACTTCTGTTTTAAGTGTGTTAGGAGTAATAGGGATTATTTGCACAATTTCAGGAGTATTAGTTTCTATATATACTGCTAAAGCCAGTATTTCCGGTTATGGATGGTGGTGGACAAACACTATAACTTTTGCAATAATTGGTATTGCTAGTGGACTTTACGGACAGTTTATAGAAAACTTATTTATTCTTCTTCCTCTTCAAATCTATGGCTTTATAGCATGGAAAATGAATATGAAGAAAAATAAATCTGATGAAATTGAAGTTAAACAATTTACATTAAAACAATGGGTGTTAGCGCTAATAATATTAGCTGTTTTCTGGGTTGTTTACGGATACTTCCTACAAGAATTACCATTTATCTTCAAATCATTATTTGGTATAACTATATCTGCTGACCCTCAAATAGTTCTTGATTCATTTACAGCTGTAACAACAATCGCTGCTGTTTATTTAACAGGAAAAAGATTTGTACAACAATGGAATATTTGGATTGCATGTAACGGTGTTGCTATTGTAATGTTTTTAATTCAAGCCTTTGCTGCTGGTGCATCTAATCCTTCAATGCTTGTTGCAGATTTATCTGATACATTATCTTATGTGCAATACTTAATCGGAACTATATACGGATACATACTATGGAAAAAAATGTACAAAAAACAAAGAGAAAACAAAGCTTACCTTAAAGATAGTCTTAAAAGCACTGAATGTGCCTAATGTATAAATAATTAAATAGATAAAGGAGTATTAAAAATTTAATACTCCTTTTTTGCTTTATATATAATTTTAAGTATAAGGTATTATACGTATTTCTATATTTTCTGCATCTTTAAGTATTTTATTTATTGTAGAACCTCTAAAAAATGTTTGGATTTTAGTTCTCTTACTATGTCCTAACACAAGCTGAGTTATCCCCTTTTCTTGAGCGAAATCTACAACTACCTTAGAAATGGAATCTCCGCTTCTCTCTACAACATGCGCCCCTAAATGAAGGGCTAATTCCTTGTTTCTTTCTAATGTTTTTAAATCTTGTGGTGTATTTTTTCTAGCAAGAGGATGTGTACAATCAACTATTAAAACATAGCATTTACATTTATACCTTCTAGCTGTTCTTACAGCGTGCCTTATGAGCTTAGAGCTTTTAGGATTAGAGCTTATACAAACTAATACTTTCTCATTTATTTTTATTTCTTCTCTTATCTCAAAATTCTTTTTATGATTTTTTAAATCATAGTCAACTTCATTTGCAGCTTCTCTAAGAGCCATCTCTCTTAAGGCTGTTAAATTCCCTCTTTTAAAGAAATTATCTAATGATCTTGATATATTTTCACTCTTATATACTCTGCCTTCTTTCAATCTGTTTATAAGGCTTTCTGGGGGTAAATCTATTATCATTAAGTCATTTGCTCTTTGAATAATTTTATCTGGTATAGTCTCTCTTACAACTACATCAGTTATCTTTTCAACTATATCATTTAAACTTTCTATATGTTGAATATTAACTGTTGTTAATACGCTTATTCCATGTTCTAAAAGTTCTAAAACATCTTCATATCTTTTTTTATTTTTAGACCCTGGAATATTTGTATGAGCAAGTTCATCAACTATTACAAACTGAGGATGCCTTTCTATGATAGCTTCTAAATCCATCTCCTCAAGTTCTATACCTTTATACATTTTCTTTTTTCTAGGAATTACAGGCAAATCTTTTATCTGCTCTTTAGTCTCTAGTCTTCCATGATCTTCTATGTATCCAATTACTATATCTTCTCCACGTTGAAACCTTCTATTCCCCTCATTTAACATGCTATAGGTTTTACCAACCCCTGGTGCATATCCTAAGAATATCTTTAAAAATCCGTTATTATCCCTATCATATCTACTTTTATTTATCTCTTTTAACTTATTAGCTTCTATATCTAGTAGTTCACTACTGTACTTATCTTGAGACTCTTCTTTATTTTTATGGGTATATTCTTTTGAATCTGGTTCTAAGTTTTCTTTTATATCATCTGAGTTTTCAACCATTAAATCCTTATCTTTCATTTAAATCATCCCTTCTTAAATCCATATAAGCTATATTTTTTACCTTAACTTTAAGTTTCTTAATTTAATTTTAACATTCTAAAATATTAATTTTATGAAAAACGCACTAAATTATACAAATATAAAAATATGTTTTGATTAAGGTCTTTAATTCGTCTAAAACTAACTATTACTTAAAGCATAAAGAATATAAAAAAGAGAATTAAAATGCATATATACATTATAATTCTCTTTTTAGTAATATTAAATCATTTTTAAAGCTTCAGCAATTTTAATGTTAAGTTCTAATACATTTATTAAAGTTTCTCCATTTGAAGTATATGATTCTTTACTTTCATTTATGTATTTAATTAAATCTGCTCTTGATATTCCTGTTGCCTTTGATACTCTAGCTATTTGAACCTCTGCACCTTGAAGTGTAATATCTGGATCTAATCCTGATGCTGATTCAGTAAATAAACTTGCTGGTAAATCATGTCTAGCAACTGTTGGATTCTCTTTCAAGAATGTATTTACTCTAGCATCTACACTTGATACTAACTTACTTGAATTAGCTGAGTAATCTGTTGTTCCTGTTGCAAATGTATTACTTTCTGTTGTTGTTGTATTGTAGTTTATACTTGATGGTCTTCCATGGAAGAATATATCACTTGTAAACTCTTGGCCTATAAGCTGTGAACCTACCACTTTTCCATCTGCATATATTAAGCTACCGTTAGCTTGTTTATTCATAAACACCTGACCTACTCCTGTTAATACTAAAGGGTATATAAGGCCACATACTATTATAAATACAATGGATAGCTTTATACTTATCTTTAAATGTTTCATATAACTCTCTCCTTACGCCATACCTAGCATTCTACATAGTGGTGTTATTATAATGTTTATTATTTTAATTCCTATAAATGGTGTTATTACTCCACCTACTCCAAATACAAGAACGTTTCTAATAAGTAACATTTCTGATTTCATTGGTTTGTATTTAACACCCTTCATTGCTATTGGTATTAATATTGGTATTATAATAGCATTGAATATTAAAGCTGATAAGATAGCTGATTCTGGTGAAGATAATCCCATTACATTTAAGACCTTCATTTGAGGTATTGCAAGTATAAATATAGCTGGAATTACTGCAAAATATTTAGCTACGTCATTTGCTATACTAAATGTAGTTAAGGCACCTCTTGTTATTAAAAGTTGCTTACCTATTTCAACAACCTCTAATATCTTAGTTGGGTCTGAATCTAAGTCAACCATGTTAGCAGCTTCTTTAGCTGAAGTTGTACCTGAGTTCATTGCTATACCAACGTCAGCTTGAGCTAAAGCAGGAGCATCATTAGTACCATCACCTGTCATAGCAACTATCTTACCAAGTGCTTGCTCTTTTTTAATAACAGCTATTTTATCCTCTGGTTTACATTCCGCTACGAAATCATCAACCCCAGCTTCTCTAGCTATTGTTTCAGCAGTTAATGGGTTATCACCAGTACACATTACTGTTTTTATACCCATTTCTCTAAGTCTTGCAAATCTTTCTACAAGTCCTGGTTTTACAGTATCTTTTAAGTAAATTACACCATATATCTTATTTTCAACACATACTGTTAGTGGAGTTCCCCCAAGCTTTGATACTTGTTCCACTTTTTCATCTATATCTTTTGGAATTTCTCCACCTAAAGATTTAGCAAATTCTTTAACAGCACTACTTGCACCTTTTCTTACTCTAGTACCATCTTTTAAATCCATACCACTCATTTTAGTTTGAGCTTGGAATTCTATAAATTCAGCACCTGGATAGTTATCTAAACTATCTGTTATATTCATAGTAGATGCAAGTTCAACAACTGATTTACCTTCTGGTGTTGTATCTAAAAGTGAAGTTAAAAGAGCCGCTTTTATTAAATCTTCTTTAGCTACACCTTCAACAGGCATAAAGTCTGCTGCTAATCTGTTACCAAAAGTTATTGTTCCTGTTTTATCTAATATCATAGTATCAACATCACCGCAAGCTTCAACTGCTTTACCAGACATTGCTATAATATTAAACTTAGTAACTCTATCCATACCAGCTATACCAATCGCTGATAGAAGTCCTCCAATTGTTGTTGGTATAAGACAAACAAGTAGTGCTACTAAAGTAGCTATTGATATATTAACTTTTAAGTATGCACTAATTGGATATAAAGTAGTTACAACAACTAAAAAGATTATTGTTAATGATAAAAGTAAAGTTCCAAGTGCAATTTCATTTGGTGTTTTCTTTCTTTCAGCACCTTCAACTAGTTTAATCATTTTATCTAAGAATGATTCACCAGGAGTAACTGTTATCTCAACCTTTATCCAGTCAGAAACAACTTTTGTTCCTCCAGTTACTGATGCAAAGTCTCCACCACATTCTTTAACAACTGGAGCTGATTCACCAGTTATAGCAGATTCATCAACTGATGCTATACCTTCTATAACTTCTCCGTCATTTGGAATTAAATCTCCAGCTTCTATTAAAATTATATCACCTTTTTTTAAATCGTTAGCGCTAATTATTGTTACGTTTCCGTTATCATCTAATAATTTAGCTTCAGTATTTTGTCTAGTTTGCTTAAGAGTACTAGCTTGAGCTTTACCTCTGCCTTCAGCAATTGACTCTGCAAAGTTAGCAAAAAGTATAGTGATAAATAATATTATCCCGATTATAAAGTCATATATTCTACTATTTCCTGATCCCCCAAACAAGTTGGGGAAAGCAGATAGTATAAAAACAAGTATACATCCTAATTCAACTAAAAACATTATTGGATTTTTCACCATATGCTTAGGATTTAATTTTTTAAATGAATCCTTAAAAGCATTATTTAGGATGTCTTTGCTTACAAATTTACCTTTTTCGCTTTTTTCGCTCATAAATCTTTATTCACTCCTTATCCTAAAATTTAAGAAATTCAGTTATTGGTCCAAGACCTAATGCAGGAAGGAATGTTAAAGCACCTATAACTAAAATAATGCAGAATAACATAACCCCAAAGATAGCATTATCAGTTTTAAATGTTCCTACAGTTTCTGGAACCTTTCTCTTATTAGCTAGTGATAAACCAGCAGCTAGTAAAAGTAGAATAGGAGCATACCTTGCTATAAGCATAATAATTGCAGTTAGTATATTCCAATATCCTGTGCCGTTTGCAAATCCACCTAAAAGTGAACCATTGTTAGCACTAGCACTTGTAAATTCATATAAAACTTGGCTCATGCCATGGAAGCTAAGAGCAATTCCACTATGTAAGCCTATACCACTTATTAATGTAAACGCTGTTGAGAATAAAATTAGTATAGGATGTATTAATATAGCTATAGCTATTAATTTTATTTCTCTTGCTTCAACTTTTTTACCTAAAAACTCTGGTGTTCTTCCCACCATAAGTCCACAGATAAATACAGTTAATAAAACATACATTATTACATTCATGAATCCTGAACCTATACCACCAAATATAGTGTTAAGTGACATATTCCAAAGTGCCATGAATATGGTTATAGGGTTTGCAGCATTTAAAGCTGAATTTGTAGCACCTGTTGTAAATGCAGTACTTATTGTAGTAAATAATGATGTTCCAAAGTTACCAAATCTTAAATCCTGTCCTGTAGAACCACTAAAGGCTTTAGATAAACCTAAGCTTTGAAGAGCGTTGTTTCCTAAAGAACTTCCATAGTACATAACAAAGAATGAAATTAAAACTAATACTAATAACGCGATTATTATTACTACTGATTGTTTTTTATTCTTTATTGTTACACCAAAACCAACAACAAATGAACCTGGGATTATAGTCATTGCTAAGATCTCTATAAAGTTTGAAATAATATTTGGGTTTGCAAATGGAACTGCTGAATTTGCAGCAAAGAAACCGCCACCATTTGTTCCTAAGAACTTAATAGCCTCTAAAGCCGCTATAGGACCCATTGCAATGTTTTGGAATGTTCCCTCTATAGTTTTTATAGTTATCATACCTTGAAGTGTTTCAGGCACTCCTGTAGCTATTAATATTATTGCTATTATAAATGCTCCTGGTATTAAAACTCTTGTTAAAGCTCTTGTAAAATCAACATAAAAGTTACCAAGACTTTTAGATTTTCCAGCAACAGTTCTTATAAATGCAAATCCTATGGCACAACCTGTAGCTGCTGCCGCAAACATAAGAAAAATTATAACTAGCATTTGACTTAAATTAGAAATAGCACTTACTCCTGAATAATGTTGAAGATCTGTATTTGTTATAAAAGATATAGCTGTGTTAAAAGACAAGCTTGTACTCATACCTTTTACATGTTCTGAATTTAATAAAGGAATTAAACCTTGTATTTTTAAGATTATAAATCCTATTAAAAACATAATAAAGTTACTCATTAGCAATGCAATAGCATACTGCTTAAAGGTCATATCTTCTTTCGATATACCACATATTTTGTAAATGCAGTTATCTATCTTACTAAAAATTTTGTCACCCTTATACTGCTTAAAATTAATTATATTAGCTAAATACTTACCTATGATAGCTATAAGCACTATAAATATGACTAAAAACAAAATTAGATTTAGCATATTCATGTTTTCTTTCCCTCCAATAGATTAAAATTTGTCTGGATTTAATAATGCATAGAATAGATACACAAACAAACATAAAACTACGATTCCTAAAACAAATATCATCGCTTGTTCCTCCAAATCCACCTTATTATTTTTAGATTAGCTTAAATAAAGATTTTAATTCTATTAAGTTTTTTTGTCAATTGATATTATGTCGCAAATATAGTTCAATTTCATTCTTTATGTAATTTTTTTTGAGTTTTATTTTAATAAAATTATTTTATTTAATAACTTCTAAATAATAAATTTATTTTCTTGAATATATGTAAGTTTTAACCTTGAATATAATAAAAGAATATTTAAACTACAACTTATATATTATACATATTGTCTTTTCTTTGGCAAAACTAAAAAATCACCATGTAAAGTTAAATAAAATCAAATAATCTAATTTTAGCAAAATAACTCCATAATAAATCAAAAAACTATGATTTACTAATTATAACTTTAAAAATTAAAGTATTATTAAGAAAAATTTGAAGAAAATTGATTTTTCAATGTTAGTTTTCTTGAAAAAAAGTTAATATCTTTAAACATTCTTTGTATATTTAGTACATAATTATACTAAACATCTATTTATTATTTTAATGATTATTTTTTTTATGATTAAATCTTATACTGATTAATGATCTAAAAAATAAACAATACATAAATGAAAACATTTTAATTACTTCCTTTATATATTGTTTTCTTGAAAGTTTTATTATTTAATTCTACTAATTTATACATATATAAATTAGTAGAATTTTTTATTTTGTATAAATATTTTACTTTAATAAGGATAACTTTTTAATATAGTCAACTTTCCTTTTACCACATAATTTCCAAGAGATGCAGGTATGAAATAACTATCTCCCGTTTTTATAGGCTCACTAAATTTTTCTCCTTCTATAACGCCGTTACCTTCAACACAAGTTACTATATAAAATCTCTCTTCATTGCTTGTATCTTTTAATTCCTTACTTATTATATACTTTTCTATGCCAAAATATTTAGTTTCACATAGTATTCTTTTGGTATAGTCTTTAGTTATTTCCTCTTTTTCCATAGCTTCTTCAGCCTGTAGATTTAAATCAATAACATCTAAAGCCTTTTTAATATGAAGCTCTCTTGGTCTTCCATAATCATATACTCTATATGTTATATCACTATTTTGTTGAATTTCAACTATTATAGCTCCCTCACATATAGCATGGACAAGACCACTATTTATTAAAAAGAAATCTCCCTTTTTTACATTAACTTTATTTAAATATTTTTCAACATCATTAGAGATTATTGCTTTTTCAAGTTCTTCCTTTGTACAAGGCTTTGTTCCTACTATTAAACTTGCATTATCCTTTGCGTCTATGACATACCAAGCTTCAGTTTTTCCGTATTCGCCTTCATACTTCGCTGCATATTCATCTTTAGGATGAACTTGTACTGAAAGTCTCTCTTTTGAATTAATAATTTTTAAAAGAAGGGGCATTTTTTCTAAACTAATCTTACTTCCAACTAATGCCTCTTTCTTAATTTTAATTAATTTATCAAAAGGCATACCTTTAAACTCACCATTAGCAACTATTCCTACTCCATTAGGATGACAAGCTATATCCCAACTTTCACCTATATTCCCTTTAGGAAGGTTATCTCTGAAGCTTTCTAGGTCACGTCCTCCCCAAATTTTTTCATAGTATAAATTTTCAAATTTTATCGGATACATACTATTCCCCCTATTGCATATAATCACAAATATATTCAATATTTATATACCTAATTATATCACAGTAAATTTTCTCTATTCCTCTATATATCATAGATATTAAAATAATTTTTTATATTTTAAATAAATTAAAAGCAAAACCTCCTTAACACAAAGTTAAAGAGGTTTTCTTATAAATATTATTCTAACATTAGTTATTTACAAATTTCATTTTACCTATTATACAGATTAATCCTGCTACAACTATAGATATAAGAGCTAGTGGGAATATTAAGCCCATATCACTAGTCATTAAAGATCCAGCTAAAAGATTACCTATAATTTGAGGTATACATAAGAATACATTGTTTATTCCCATGTATTCTCCTAATCTATCTTTAGGAGCAACAGCAGGAATTAATGCATAGAATACAACTTGGAATACGGCAAAACCTAAACCAAATATGATTGTGAAGCCCCATAACATTCCTAAGTTCATAACATACATACCTACTAAGAAACCTATAAAGTAAATTACGCATGTAACAAATAAGATAATTTGTTTATTGTATCTATCACATAACATTCCGATAAATACTGAAAGAATAAGTCCTACTATAGTAAATCCTATTAACGCATAACTGATTTCACTACTTGAGAAACCATTTGCTTTTTCGAAATATGGTAACCAATATGGCATTATTAATCCATAAGCTAAGTATAAGAAGAATGCAGTCATGAATACTTTCATAGCTGAAGCATTCTTTAAAAAGTCTAAACTAAGTTTAGCTGAAGCTTTCTTTATGCTACTTCTATCTTCTTTTACAGCTCCAACTGTAATAAAGTTAGAAATTAATACAACTACACCTGCAACGATAAGTGGTAAAGCAGGGCTTACAGCAAATAAAGAAACACCAATACCAAAAACTATAATTCCACCAACAGAGTAGAATAATTTTCCCCAACCGTTAACTAAACCAATTTGATGTTTTTGAACGGCTTCTGGCATCCATGAGTAATATGAACCTTGATAAAAGTTCATTGAGAAATAGAATAAAAATGCAAATACAAACATCTCCCAGTAAACTGAAGAAAATCCTAAACAGAATAGGAATATAGCACCTGCTATAGACGCAAATAAAACGAAAGGTTTTCTTCTACCTAATTTATCACTTAATACTCCTGATATGTAAGGAGCAAATATTCCTGTAACAGATGCCATAGCAACTAAAATAGCTAATTGGAATGCAGATTTAGTCGCAGTTTCAACTAATAAAGGAACTACTGTACTGTTCATATTCCATGCAAGACCTAATCCAATACTAGGTAATGCAACTAGAATAGGAACTAATTTACTATTACTTTTTTTAGCTTCCATATGTACAACCTCTTTCTTTTTTTATTTTTAATAACACATATAAATATAAGTTTTTACTTTACTAATTAATTTTAAGAAGAAATTATTTTCCGCCTCATCTTTTAAAAATTTCATCTTAATAATACTAATTTAAAAAATTTTTTTCATCCATTTTGTGGATAGCGTTACCATTTAATGAACATTAATTATAATGCTCATTATAATTTCTCCTCCCTTCTCTCGATTTTTACGATTTTATAAATTTGATAGCACTAATTATCTAGCAATTCTCATGCCAATATTGAAAAATAGCTTATTTACTACAGTTTACACAATTAGACATATTTCATATTTTACTGTGTTTTATATTTTTAAAACATTTTCATAGAAACTGTTTTACTTTTATTTCTCACTGTTTCATTTTTATCCTTATTAAATAGCATTTTTTCTATTTTTTTAATTAGTGTTTTAAATCAAAATATTAGTGTTTCATTTTTTTATTTTTTAAACGATTACTCAAAGATATAACAGCTAATTTAATTTAGTGTTTTTCCATAGAATAGTTTTATTTTTTAAATTCCTTAATATTTTATCTCATTTTCATATAAAAAATCCCCTATATTTTAAAATATAGAGGATTTATTTTTATTAAAATTTTTAATGCTATTCTATTTATAATGAAAATTTTAAATTATGTTATTTCGCAGAAACTAATCTAGTTTTTATAAGACCATAGGCAGGCCCTATTAATGATAAACCGATTATAACAAATACAACTATTGAAAAGTTATTTTCAATTACTGGTATGTTTCCAAAAAAGAATCCAACAAGTGTTACTAAGCCTACCCATAGCACACCACCGCAAATATCAAATTTTACAAATTTTTTATATTCCATGGCTCCAATACCAGCAACAAAAGGTGCAAAAGTACGAACTATAGGAATAAATCTTGCAATTATAATAGTTTTTCCACCATATTTATCATAATAACTATTTGTTCGATCTATATATTCCTTTTTTATAAACTTTGGATTTTTCTTGTTAACAACCTTTTTTCCTAAAAACTTACCTATATTATAATTTACATTATCTCCTGCAATTGCAGCAAACATAAGAAGTCCTAATAATCCATATATATTTAACATTCCTGATGCCGCTAACGCTCCTGCTGCAAAAAGTACAGAGTCACCAGGTAAAATAGGTGTTACTACAAAACCAGTTTCCATAAATATTATTAAAAATAATATTCCATAAACCAATATTCCATATGTATGTATAAGTGTTCCTAAATAAAGGTTAAGATGCAATACTATGTTTATCAATTGCTGTATTAATGCCATTTGTGTTTAACCCCCAATATTATTTTCTATTACTTAAAATTATTAACTTAAATTCAACTCATTATAACATTAATTATTGTTAAATTAAATTAATATTTGATTAAATATCCTTTAACTTCATTGCCTCTTATTGCTCTTTAATAAATTCGTTTATATATTCCATAGTTTTTTCAGAAAGAAGTATATTAAAATGATTAGTATTCTTTATTATTTTCAAAATAGAGTTTTTTATATTTTTATGTATCTTAAAAAGATGCCTTCTATATATAACATCATTTTCTGCACCTATAATTAAAGTTTCTACATTTAATTTACTTAAATCCTTCATAGATACTCCTATATCTTTTAACATAAGGTTCATTCTCCAAAGCTTAAATTGAGTTTTATTATTTGATTTAATTTTAATAATCTTAATTATTTCTAATCCTAATTTATAAAGCCCTACTCCACTTCTAAACCACGCCTTTAATCCACTTGCCTTATTATTTGCAGATATTATTATTAATTTATCTATAAGTTCTGGTTTTTTTACTGCCATCACTAAGGCTATGTTTCCGCCATCACTATACCCTACAACATTTATTTTTTTTAACTTTTTTTCCTCACAAAACCTTATAATATCAGCTGCTAATAATCTTATAGAATAGGGAATACTTCCTGTACTGCTTTTTCCATGCCCTCTGCTATCTACTGCTATTACCTTATTTTGCTTACTAAAATATTTGTACATATTATAAAAAGCATAGCTATCAGAACTATTTCCATGTAAAAATAATATTATATTTCCACTTCCATTTTCGTAATATGCTAAATTTGTACCATTTATACGTATATACTCCTCTTTTGCTAATATCACTTTAACCACACTTTCCATAGTTTGTTTTAACTATTATAAGATATAATTGTGTCATTTTTATAAAAATATTTCAAATAAATCAAAAAAATTTACTATCAATAAATAATACTTTTATTGTAGTAAATTTTTCATAAACAATAAAGCCAAAGATATGTACATATCTTTGGCTTTATTTCTTTAAAATGTATAATAAGATTTAGTTAAAATGTCTATCTAATAAAC